>NZ_JBFSUR010000001.1:80079-353670 GCF_041467535.1 Vibrio sp. 10N.247.311.47 | reverse complement strand
AAATTCACTTAGCCGTAGATAGTGGTGGCCTGCCGATTTGCTTTGATTTATCAGAGGGACAACGCCACGATATAGTGCATGCCGAAAGCTTAGTTGAGCAACTCGATGAAGTTAATACCATCGTTTGTGATAAAGGATATGACAGCGAACCTTTCCGTACTTTTGTTAAGGAACGTGGCGGAGAAACGGTAATTGCTAAACGCAATTACGGACAAGATATAGACAAAGACAGTATGGATTGGTGTTTATACAAGTATCGTCACTTGGTCGAAAATGCCTTTGGGAGAATTAAGCATTATCGAGCTATTTCAAGTAGATATGACAAGCTAGAAAGGAATTATGCCAGCATGTTATCGCTGGCATTCATGTTAATGTGGCTACCGATGTATTGTTGAACGCGAAATGTACAGCAAAGATCAACACGCCCTAGTTAAGAAACACAAAATTGTTAAGCCAAGCGCTTGATAGTAAACCGCTTCATTGTTTTTCGCACCAAGTTGATTACCCACCAAAACAGCTGCCGCATTCGAAAGGCCAATCAATAAACTCAATGAGATAGATTCAACCGGCGTCATGACCGATAGCGCAGCCAGACCTTGAACGCCCGATTGCCCCATGATCGCGTGGTAAGCAAACAAACCACCCGCCCATGCTAAGAAGTTAAACGTGGTCGGCAGAGACAGCTTCAAGAAGCGAACCACCTTATCAATCGAAGCTGCCGCTTTAATATCGCAAAACTTAAATGCTAATAAATGCTTAGAGAAATAGAGATAACCAAACAAAGTCGCGACTTCTCAATCGCGCCACTCAGTACCGTCGCAATCGCCGCACCTTTGATTCCAAGCGCAGGAAAGCCTAAGTTACCGAAGATCAGCACCCAGTTTAAGAACACGTTAGACAGGATGCCGATACCGCTGAAAAATGTACTTAGCCCGGGTTTGTGCATCGCTCTCAAACCCACAGCCATACTGCTGACACACGATACCGCTAGCATGCTAAATGACGTAATTACGATGTATTCAACGCCTAAGTTGATGACCTCTTGAGAGTCGGTCGTCACGCCCATGATTTGTGCAGGAAATGAAACGAAAAACGCGATAGTCAGTAAAGCAAACAGTGTCGACACCAGCCACGTCAGCGCAGTGCTTTCTCTCACACCTTGTCTGTTACCCGCGCCCCAATATTGAGCAGTAAGAAGAGCACCGCCCGTGGTAACACCCACCAGCATAATGGTCGTCACGAACATCGCTCGGCTCGCCACCCCCACAGCTGCGATGTCTGCTTCGCCAAGTTGGCCCAACATCAATACATCCACCAAGCCTCGGCTTGAAAACATAATGCTCTGCAAGGTGATGGGCAGTGCAATCGCAATAAGCCTGCGAACAAAATCACCTCGTGTGTGATGAATAATTGAAGAGAGCAACATTGAGAGATACCTAAACGGAACGTATTGATGAATAAAGATAAATATCGCGCTATTATATCAATGTTCGGTTTTTAACCACAGATATAAATGGAGTAACAATGAAGAAAGTACTGGTTTTAGGCGCTTCTGGATATGTTGGTTCGCAACTCCTCCCTCTCCTGCTTGAGCAAGGCTATCAAGTCACGGCAGCAGCAAGGCATATCGACTATTTAAAGGCACGGACCGAGCCTCACGAAAGCTTATCGCTTGAGTATCTTGATCTGGCCGAGCAAGCTGCGACACAAGCCTTAGTCCCCGACTTTGATCTTATCTTCTTTCTCGTCCATGGCATGGCGGAAGGCCACGACTTTATCGATTATGAGCTGAACTTAGCCCGTAACTTTGTTTCTGCTCTTGGGCCAAAGAATCAACACGTCATCTACCTGAGTTCTTTACAGCCTCAGACTGGTGATTCAGAGCACCTTCAAGCGAGAAAGAAAACCGGCGAATTGCTTCGTAAAGGGCCTGTACCCGTTACCGAACTTCAAGCTGGCGTGATCATTGGCCCAGGATCTGCGGCATTCGAGATCATGCGAGATTTCGTGTACAACTTGCCGATTATGATTGCGCCAAAATGGGTTGACTCTAAAGCCAACCCGATTGCTTTGCAGAACCTGAACCACTATTTACTAAAACTCGCACAAGACACGCCTAGCGAAAGCCAAACCTTTGAGGTTGGCGGGCCGGATATTGTCTCTTACCGAAACCAATTTGCTCATATTGCTAAAACCGCCGATCGTCCACTCAAACTATGGGCGACATCGCTACTGACACCAAAGATTGCTTCATATTGGTTAGGTGTGGTGACTTCTGTACCGTCTAACATAGGTAGAGCACTACTTGCAGGCTTAAAGCACGACTTCATCGCCAGTTCGACCATCATTAGAGAAAAGTACCCTCAGAAGCTTATCTCGTTCGAAAATATGGTTGAACAAGCCATTCACGCTGAAGGAAACTTTGTCAAAAGCAATGTATGGGGCTTTGATAAAACCGCATTCAAACGCTGGCAAGCTGGGTATGGCTATTACCCGAAGAAAACAGGCGCAAGTATCACCTCAAGCGCTTCATTGGAATCGCTTTGGCATGTTGCTCAGCAAATCGGAAGCCCGAAGCAAGGTTACTTCTTTGCTAACACTTTATGGCGCACACGCGAATGGTTGGATGTTCTTTTCGGTGGCGGTGTACCGGTTCGACAAATGCCAGAAGGGCCCAACCTAAAAGTCGGTGACAAAATCGATTCATGGAAGGTCATTCGCTGTGAAGAGAATCAGTTTTTATCTCTGCTTTTCGGTATGAAAGGCCCCGGTTTAGGGCGACTCGAGATTACTGTCTCTGACCACGGTGACTCTCGCGAGCTGAATATCTCGGCTTGGTGGCATCCAAAGGGGTTTCTAGGGTTACTGTATTGGTTTGCTATGATGCCAGCCCACCTGTTTATTTTTAAAGGCATGGTGAAGGCAATTGAGAAGCAAGCTAAAGAACAGGATTAAAAGCAGATGCGGGATTCGAGTGACGAGATGCGAAAAGATTAAAAGCAGATGCGAGATTCGAGTGTCGAGATGAGAAAAGATTAAAAGCAGATGCGAGATTCGGGTAACGGGATGCGAAAAGATTAAAAGCAGATGCGGGATTCGAGTGTCGAGATGCGAAAAGACTAAAAGCAAATTAGCGACACGCGCTATGAGAGGCAAAAAAAGAGCGGATAATTCCGCTCTTCATATCTCTCATCTCGTATCCCGAATCCGTTACTAGCCAATAACGCTAATTGGGATCTCTGCAAGTTGGTTGCCTTGGTTAACAGGGTAAACGATGTATTCACCGTGATACTTCACCGCAGACTTATAGTCCGTTACTTTGTGAAGCATGAAACCCGCTTCCATCGCTGCTTGAATGAACTCAGCGTGGTTACCACGAACAAACCAGTTCATTGGCTTAACCATCAACTCACCGTCGAAAGAGTCGTCACACTGTTTGCCACACAAAGCAAAAGAGTGCTCACCATCGGTGAAGAATTGAATCTTGCCGCCAGTCGTTAGCTCATCTTCACTCGATACGCTCCAACCCATCTCGTACATTTTGTCCATGAATGCTTCAACATCACTGTCTTTAAGCACTTTAGGATCTTCGCCTTCAGGGAAAAAACGCCCGTAAAACGCAGAAATACGTTTAAAGGTAAAAGTTAAATCAGAGTTATTGCCTTTTGAGCGACCCTGTTTCTGCCAGCGAACCAAGTCAGGCACAATCACGCGATCATAAGCTTGGGATTTAATTGCCTTTGTTACCCAACGAACCAAATAAAGGTTGTTCGCGATAGGTGCATCAATGGCCTTGCCAGACTTATGTAGAGCATATAGCTCGCCTAGCGCATCATTCACTAACTTCTGAATTTCAATATAGTATTTTGACATTATGCCTTCTTTCCTAATGTCCAATATAGTAATGCTGACATTACTGCACATGCAGCCATTACCATAGCCATAGACCCAGCACTGTCACTTGGCAGCATCGCAACGATAGCCCCAACGACAGAACCAGTACCAAATCTTAATGTTCCCGCAAGCGATGAAGCCGTGCCTGCCATGTTTGGATAACCACTGAGCAATAGACCCATAGAGTTACTGCCGATAGTAGAGATGGTGCCAATAAATAGCATCACAAACGGCACGATTCCCCAAAGCCCGAGATCCAGCGCCCAACCGACAAGTAAACCTACGCCAGCCAGTAATTGGATGACCAACGCTGCCCTCAACATTGTATGAGAACCGACCTTCTTAACGATTCGACCATTGATTGTCGTCATCAGAATCATCGCAACAATGTTCAGACCAAATAGGTAACCAAACAGGTCAGGACGTACGCCATAGACATCAATGTAGACAAAAGAGCCTGCAGTTAAGAATGCAAACATCCCAGAGAACGAGAATGCACCCGAGAAAATCAAGCCCATAGCGGTCGGGTTTTTACATAAACGGGCGTAATTACGAATCGTGGTTTTAAAGCGCAATGGTTGTCGGTTTTCTGCAGGAAGCGTTTCTGGGATCTTCATCGATACCGCCAGAATCACGATCACCGCAAAAATAGCCAGAACCCAGAAAATTGAACGCCAACCGAACCACAACGCTAAGTAACCGCCAATCATCGGAGCAACCAATGGCGCAACTGTCATCACCAAAGTAACGAAAGACATGGTTCTTGCGAAATCTTCACGATCGAACATATCTCTTACCACCGCTTGGATGATAACGGCCGCCGCAGCACCAGCAAAACCTTGAGCGGTACGGATGTAAGTCAGCGCTTCAATGCCATGAGTTGTCGCACTCACCATAGAAGCGATAGCAAACAAGAACACACCAATAAGCAGTACAGGCTTGCGACCATAGCTATCCGCCAACGGGCCATGCAGCAACTGCCCCAGCGCGAAACCTGCGGTATAGGCTGTTAGCGTGATTTGTACCTCACCCGCCGTCACACCAAGATCTTTAGCAATGGTCGGCATCGCTGGCAGATACATATCAATGGCTAGCGGAGTAAGTGCACCAATCGCACCTAGAATCAAAAACAGCACTAAGCCTAATTGAGGTGTTTCTAGTTGGGAGCTTTGGCTCTGTGAGGTCGATGTTTGCATGGTTCTCCGAATGTTCAACTGATAGAGCTAGGGACTAGCGTGAGTACGCGAGTCAAAGATTGGCTGAGACTTTCCTAGTACCAGTCAACATCATCAGCCGACGCTATCCATGGTCGGCTTTACAACGAAAGGGCTATTTCCAGCAAAAGTGGTCTCTTGTTAAGAACAATTTCTTGTTAAGAGCAACTTCTAGCTAAGGACTACTTCCAGATTGAATCGACTTCTTCTTGCGTTAGGTAACGGTATTCACCTAACTCTAAAGATTCGTCCATCTCAATTTCGCCAATACGTTCACGGTGTAGTGCTTCTACCTTGTTACCAAGAGCAGCAAACATACGTTTAACTTGGTGGTATTTGCCTTCGTGAATCGTTAGCAGCACTTCACGCTCTGCACGAACTTCTAGGTGTGCAGGAAGTGTTAGGCCATCTTCGCTCTTAAGCTGGATGCCCTCTTTGAATTTTTCAACGTAATCGTCTTCAACAGGTTCAACCAACCACACACGGTACGTCTTCTCGCACTTGTGCTTTGGCGAAGTGATACGGTGAGACCACTTACCATCGTCTGTAATCAACACAAGACCTGTTGTATCAATATCTAGACGACCAGCAAAGTGCAGCTTGTCCATTTTGATTTCATCAAGTAATTCAAACGCGATACGATTTGCGCCATCTTCATGCGAACAAACAAAGCCTTCTGGCTTATAAAGCATGATGTAACGTGGGCCGTGAACATTCAGTTCATTGCCTTGCCATTCCACAACGCACTCTTCAGTTACCTTGAGTGAACCGCTTTTTTGAATGACATCATTTACTGTCACTGCCTTGGATTTTAATAAGTGTGTTGCTTCTCTTCGAGTGACGCCTAATGCATCGCACAGAAATTTATCTAAACGCATGAATACCTCAACTAATCTAAGTCGGGTATTATAGTCACCTTTGCTCAATTAGTTGAGCTATTTCACACTATTTGTTTTCCTTCTTACAAGACGCGATATGTATACACTCCGCCCGTACCAAGCTGATTCTGTAAAATCAGTGATTCATTACTTCAGAAAACACCAAACTCCGGCAGTGCTCGTGCTTCCGACAGGTGCAGGAAAAAGCCTTGTGATTGCAGAGTTAGCAAGGCTTGCGAAAGGTCGAGTGTTGGTGCTTGCTCACGTAAAAGAGTTGGTTGAACAGAACCATGAAAAGTATGAAGGTTACGGGCTGAAAGGCTCGATTTTCTCTGCGGGTTTAGGACGCAAAGAGACCGACCAACAAGTCGTGTTTGCTTCGGTGCAATCTGTGGTGCGAAATCTCGATTCATTCTCTAACCAATTTTCGCTGTTGGTTATCGACGAATGCCACCGTGTTCCCGATGAAAAGACCAGTAGTTATCAGAAAGTCATCACTCACTTACACGAGAATAATTCGGGCATCAAGGTGCTTGGATTAACAGCGACCCCATATCGTCTTGGGATGGGTTGGATTTATCAATACCACACTCGCGGTCAAGTGCGTTCAGATGAGCCACGTTTCTTCCGCGACTGTATCTTTGAGCTGCCGATTCGTTACCTGCTCGATGAAGGTTTCTTAACTCCTGCACGCATGATTGATGCACCCGTGTTGAGCTATGACTTTTCGCAGTTAAAGCCCGCGAGCACTGGTCGCTACAAAGAAGCAGAACTCGACATGGTGATCGAGCAATCGAAACGAGCGACCCCACAGATTGTCGATCAGATTATTCACCTAGCCCAAGATAAACTAGGCATCATGGTATTCGCTGCGACCGTTCGACACGCGCAAGAGATCCTCGGCTTATTGCCAGAAGGTGAAGCTTCAATTGTGATTGGTGATACACCAACTCTCGAACGTGACCAAATTATCAGCGACTTCAAAGAACGTAAAATCAAGTTTTTGGTTAACGTATCGGTATTAACCACAGGTTTTGATGCGCCACACGTCGATTTAATCGCGATTTTGCGCCCGACAGAATCCATCAGTTTGTATCAACAAATCGTTGGCCGTGGCTTACGCCTATCTCCGGGTAAAAAAGAGTGTTTGGTGCTCGACTATGCGGGCAACAGTTACGACCTCTACCAACCTGAGGTTGGCGACCCTAAACCCGATTCAGACAGTGAAATCATCACCATCCCTTGCCCTGCGTGCGGCTTCAATAATAACTTTTGGGGCAAGCTAGACAGCAATGGCTTCTTGCTTGAGCACTTTGGGCGCAAATGCCAAGGCTACTTTACCGATGAAGACACGGGCGAGCGCGAGCACTGTAATTATCGCTTCCGAGCGAAATATTGCGGTGAATGTGGTGCTGATAATGACATTGCTGCGCGCATTTGTCATGAGTGCGATGCAACCTTAGTCGACCCAGACAAAAAGCTAAAAGAAGCACTGAACCTAAAAGATGCCTTGGTATTTGAATGCTTGGAAATGGACCTCAACGTGCTTAAAGACGAGAAAGGTAAATCACAACTTAAGGTCACCTATCGCGGAGAAAACCAAGCGCAAGTGCATGAGTTTTGGTCATTAACCAGCAAAAAGCAGAAGCAGAACTTCAAAGACCAGTTTGTTCGCCCTCACCTTGCAGACAGACATCGCCCTTTCGAAGAAGCCTCACCGACGAAAGTGGTTGCTCACCAACATAGATTCCGCCCACCTCAATTCGTGATTGCCCGTAAAGTCGGACGCTTTTGGAAAATGAGAGACAAGATATTCGAAGACGAACTACAGCAGCGTTAAGGTTAAGAATAAAAGTAAGTCTTACGTTCTTAACACTCGGCAATTAATCTTATGTATTAAAGCCTGCGCCATTTAAGCGTTAAGTTTTTCGGTATCAAATTCTCATTATTAATCAGGTTCACTTTCTGTTCAGAATTACTTTTTTATACTGAACGCTATCAACCTTCTCTAGGATTCGCTATGTTTAGTAAAGCTATGATTTCTTTGTTTTCTATAAGCTTAGGCTTATTTGTTTCTGCTGGCGCATGGGCTGACTCACATCATAATGGTCATGAATTAGTGCAGGACGTTCATAAAGCAGGAACCCGTATCGAATTTGAAGAAGATCAAGACGAAGTCTACGAAGCTGTACGCGAAGGCTATATTCGCCCTTTCTCAGAAATGTATGCGGCCGTTGAAAACGATCTTCATGGCAGAATCATTAAAGTAGAGCTAGAAGAAGATGACGACATTTGGGTGTATGAACTAAAAATCAATTACCAAAACAACATCATCAAAGTCGAATACAACGCTGAGACGTTAGAAATGCTTATGATCAAAGGCCGCAACTTTAAAGACGCAATTAAACACGGCGACTAGTTACGTACGACGAAGAGCTAAGCACGACGAACAGTCATTAGAAGAAATTAGAAGAACAATTATGAAAATTTTAGTCGTTGAAGATGAGCCTCGTTTGGGCCAACAAATTATTGAAACACTTGAGGGGGCCGACTGGGTTCCAGAGCTCTCTCAAGATGGTATCGACGCACTCTACCGTGCAACGTCAGAAGAATGGGACGCGATTGTCCTCGATTTAGGTTTACCTAAGCTTGACGGCCTAACGGTATTAAAAGGCATTCGAGACGAAAACATCAACACGCCAGTGATTATCTTAAGTGCTCGTGACACGCTAACTCAACGTGTTGAGGGCTTGAACGCCGGTGCTGATGACTACCTAACTAAGCCATTTGAGATGGTCGAGCTGATTGCCCGTATCCGAGCTCAACTGCGCCGAGCATCAGGCAGTGCTGCTCCGATACTTCAAATCGGTGATCTAAGCCTAGACACACGCAGTTCTAAAGTGTTGTGGCAAGGTCAAGCAGTTAGCCTCACGGCGCTGGAATATAAAGTTGTCGCGTACTTCATGCATAACCAAAACAAGGTTATCTCGCGCACTGAGTTGGTTGAGCATATCTACAAGCAAGACTTCGACCGAGACTCAAACACGGTTGAAGTGTTCATCGGTCGTATTCGTAAGAAAATCGCACCAAAGATCATCAAAACCGTTCGTGGCCTTGGCTACCAACTGAATGCTGAATAGCTCAGTCGTCAATCACGCCAAGAGCAACCATTAATTAAGTGGACAGCCTGTTCTGATCATCGCAATACGATAAGTTACGATGAGCAAAGGCAGGTTGGAAATGCATGAATCTAAAGAAACGAACACTTAAAAACATCAGTTTAAAAAGCCGCTTGCTCCTTGCTGCGGCTTTTTGGCTAGGTGCGATGATATTAGCGGCTGGTGTCGGGATTCCGAAACTGGTTAACGACTACCTCGTCGATGACATGAAGCAGCAGCTTGGCTTAACCATGGATGAGTTAACCGCCAATATCGAAACCAATGACAGTGGTAACCTGATCATGGCAGAGCGTCTGTCTGATCCTAGGTTCAACCAGCCCTACAGTGGTATTTATTGGCGCGCCGCTACCCAAGAGCAGATCATTCGATCTCGCTCGCTATGGGATAAAGACCTCACCATCAAGCGTTCACCGATTCACACATCAGTCAAAGGGCCAGAGAAAGAAAAGTTGATTTACATCGAGCAAGATATCTACCTGCCTGAACTGAGCGACCCTGTCACGATCACCATTGGTATTGATGAAGATCCATTAGAATCCACACTGACAGAGCTTACTGGTCAAGTCTGGTTGATCCTAATGTTGCTGTTTGTTGGCGTGCTGATGTTGATCGGTATTCAAGTCAGTTGGTCGTTATTACCGCTCAGCAAGATGCAACGCGAACTGGTAATGCTAAGAAACGGCGAGCAAGAAGGGTTAAGCGATAACTACCCGAAAGAGGTTTCTCCATTAGTCTCTGACCTCAATGCCCTGCTCTTTCACTATCAAGAGTTATTAGAACGAGCTCGTAACCACGCGGGTAACTTATCTCATGCGTTGAAAACACCGCTTTCAGTTCTAAAAAATGAGATAGAGCGACTTCCAGAGGATGACAAGGCACTGCTGCAACAGCCCATTCATCAGATTCAAAGCCAAATTGATTATCACCTTGGCCGCGCTCGTATGGCAGGTGCAATGAACATTCTTTCGGTGAAGTCTTCACCTTGTGAGCGTGTCGAAGCTATCTCAATGGCGTTTGATAAAGTCTACGCTGCCAATGAAGTCACCATGATTAACGAGCTAGACTCTGAGATTGAAGTGGCAGTAGAAAAAACCGACCTTGATGAAATGGTCGGCAACCTACTCGAGAACAGTTACAAGTGGGCGGGCAGCATTATTCGCGTCCATGCAAATGAACTCGACGATGGCAACATAGAGTTGGTGATTGAAGATGATGGCCAAGGCATTCCTGAAGAGAAGCTTGAGCAAGTGACCAAACGTGGCGTCCGACTTGATGAAACCACACCAGGAACAGGCTTAGGGCTTAATATCGTAAATGAAATGGCACACAGTTACCGAGGCAGCCTAACGCTCAGCAAGAGCTCAATGGGCGGCTTAAAAGCTTCTCTGGTGCTTAAAGTAAGTAAAGGCTGAACAAGCTAAGTAAAAGTTAAACACAATAAGCCCTAACGTAATGCTAGGGCTTAATTCTATCGACCTTATATACAACTCTATATATCGTTCACAGCAACATCCAAAGCTTGTGAATCATCACGGTAGGTTGCTACTCCGATCATCAAGATCCTGCCATCAGTATAATAGTCATGATCGTCATCGATCACTTCCACCGTTGCTAATGGGTACTTGTCTAACTCGATGTCTGGTAGTAACGTTCGTATCTGATTAGCAAGCCGATCTCGCTCTTCATCAACATTAGGGTCAATGTTATGAAGCACGGTCACAATGCCTGAGTAAGGCGTGACTTTAAGGCCATCATCATAGCTAATTGCGCCTAACCACTGAGGCTGGTTAGTTTTAATATCAACACCTGCACGCCACCAACGAATATGGCTGCGCTTCATCAGGTTACCCGGCAATTGAAAAGCCATATCTTGCGGCTTGTCTCGCCAATATAAATCAGACACTGGCGGCGTTTTTTCTCTAAGCAATGCGAGATAACCAACCCATTCAATCTCATTTCGAGAGAAGGTTTGATTCTCTATCCAGCCTAATTGCTTCATTAAGTCTCTTGGGGTTGCTCCAACATAAATTACGTTGATCGCTTGCGCCGAGTAGAACGAAGATTTACCGGGGAACGCTTTATAGGTAACCGAGTTCCAGTCGACTTTGTTTATTTGAGCCGTCTCTGGTTGATTCTGAAAGTCATCCGCTTTCCAGAAAAAGTGAGCGTAGTTCGCAAACAATACCCACGCCAACAACAGCGCACTAGACTTAAGTACTAAGCATCGCCACTTCATTCGGTAACCGATAATGGTGAAGACTAATACCGCGAACACACCAACGATCAAGCTATTATGCTCCGAGATAAATATCTTAAGGCTATTAAGCCACGGAAAGTTCTCAACGCCATGCGCTAGTAGCATGCCCCAAGCAATAAACTGCCCACCACCAAGAACCAAGCCTATAAAGGCCAATAAACTGAAATTACGCCACGGTACACGATGCGAGCCAGCTATAAATGGCACGACCCAAGCGATTGGCCCTAATAGGCGAGCAAAAATAATGATGTATGTGCTTTTTCGAGCAACCAGATAACGACAACGCGCAATCAATCTTTTGGTTTTAGGACGAAACTTAATGAGTCTTCGTTGCGCTTTGGCACCGTATTTATAGCCTATAAAATAACTGAGTTGATCACCAAGCAAGCCACCTAGCATCACCATCACCAAAGCCATCCATACACCCGAATACAGTTGAAAGCCCGCCGCGATATAAAAGGGCTCTCCCGGTACAAATAGGTTTGGGCCAATGAGAGCATCACCCAATGCTCCCAGAAACAGCCCTAGTCCATCAAACATAACAACCTCAATGCTTACTGTTCTTTGTAATGACCGAACTTGTAGTTCATCTCGTTGTTACGCATTTCGCCTTTAAAGAAGCGTCTTACATTGGCTTTAAGATAAGTAGAGCCTGTCTTCACAACGCCATCTTGATCTAATCGACGTGGGTCAAAGCCAAAGGTCATATTTAGGAATCTAAATCGCCATGTTTTGCTCGCACGTTTTACATAATCACAGTCCTCACAAAGGACAATCTCTTCATCGAAACCACCGATCTCTTCATGTGCTCTTTTGGTTGAGAAAATACACGCGCCAATCGCGGTTGGGAAAAAGAACTGCGTCGCAAATAAGCCCGCATTAAACAGCCCATAACCGAGTTTATGAACCAGTTGCAGCCCTTTTGAACTCATGTACACACCCGCCACTTCAAGCTTCTTCTCTTCTAGTTCATAAAGCGCTTTCGCAAGGAAGTTTCGAGGCAAGCTCACGTCAGCATCTAAGAAAAGGATTCGGTTGTATTGCGCCAATGAAGCACCCGTGTTTCGGCCAAGGCTCACACCACGGTTTTCCATGTGATGCACCGTTAATTTTGGCAACGCGTTTTCATAAGCTTGCGCCACTTCTCTGGTGTTATCTTCACTGTTCGAGTCGACAACAATCACTTCAAACTCTTGGTGGGTTTGCACGCTCAACTCTTCCATTAAGCGGCTAATGCGTTTCTCTTCGTTTAGCGTAATTACGACAATGCTTACCGGTTTCATATTTTCACCTATTCATTCTGCTGTTTAATTAACACTAAGATTAACGAACTAAGACTTAACCAAGTCTTAGGCAAACATTCATTTTCCGTTCATTAACTTGATGATTTAGCAGTGATATAAATAGATAAGGATTGCGATGTAAAAGGGAGTAAAATGCGCTAAACAAGCGTTAGCGAACGTTTTATCTCCAAACGAACCCATTATCGAAGGAAATTCACTTTGAGATGGGCTTCTGACTTGCTCATATTGGAATGTGATGTTAGTATCCGCGCTCGCTTAAGCATGAACTTTTATGTTTAAGCATTACCACACACTCAAGGTCGCATTGAGGTGTGAAGTTAATTTTTACTAATTTGAGAGTAAAACTATGAAATTTGAAGCAGTAGTACGTACTGAACTAGGTAAAGGTGCGAGCCGCCGCCTACGTCACGCTGGTAAATTCCCAGCTGTAATCTACGGTGGCGAAGCTGAAGCTGTAGCTATCGAACTTGTTCACGCTGACGTGATCAACCAAATGGACAAGCCTGAATTCTACGAAGCAATCACTCTACTGATTGACGGCGCAGAAGTTAAGGTTAAGCCACAAGACGTTCAACGTCACGCGTTCAAGCCAAAAGTTGAGCACATGGACTTCATCCGCATCTAATTCCCTACCAAGGAATAAGATTGGATTAATCCAGCCTTCTGCATAGAAAAGATAATCGATCTTACCAGTCGAGAAATCTAGAAATTCGAAACCCCGATGCTACCAACATCGGGGTTTCACCGTTTTTGAGCCCTCAAAAAACGTCCAAAACATCTTATCGAATCCAAACTAAAGATACCTACCCACGCGCTCTACTTCTTTCAAAGCAATACCATCGGCTGCTATACCAACAGGAGCTGAACCTAGTGAATACCACTTAACATCATCAGTCTCTTGAGCGGTGATATCTCCTTTCCAGTCACTCACGATAAAATAATGAATCAACTGAAGTTCCTTCGTAGGATGGTAAAGCGAACACAAGTATTGGTAATCAATCGGAACAACATTAAGTTCTTCATCAAGTTCACGAAACAGCGCCTGAACCTGGTTTTCACCGTGTTCAATATGGCCGCCAGGTATAGTGATTAAACCGGGATCGGTCTCCCTAGACTCACTACGCTTTTCTAGTAATACCTGCGATTCCTTCAGCATGATAAAAGAAACACACTCGTGGACATCCATCTAATTTTCCTAAAGCCGTTACAAAGGTAGTTAAGTTTGTTGTTCTAGCTTGTGTTAATGCTTAATTTACAACAAGCTTTTTACTCAGCCTTTCATACAATTCAAAAGCTTCTGTTTTAGATATCAAATTTCCGAGAGCGTATTGATGAGCTAGCTCAATATCGTCGCTTTGATTGGAGTAATAGCGCTTGGCGACTGCAGCGCACTGGCTCAGATTGGTGTACCAACTGCCGTCTTGCTCAGCCACAAAATAATACGCCGCTCGCACTAACTTTTTACCAATTACCTTAACGATATCCGCATCAGTCATTGTTTTGAAACTCGAGGGCATTTGCTTAAGAAAAGTCGATAAATCGCCATTAAGAGCTTGGGCTATTTCATTGCTGGGCTTATATCGTGGAAACTTTATAGATAGATCATTCCCCCAAATACAACAGCAACAATGCTTGAGCCAAAACTGCCAATGGAATTCTTCGTTGGGTTGCAGAACATCCCGCAGGAAGCCAGGATCGATATCAAGCTTGGTCACTTGCGGATAGGTTTGGGGTATGGTGTCGGAAAGTAGGTTAAATACTTCCTTTTCTCTCTGACCAACAGGCGTAGCGAGTACGATAGAAACATCCAAATCAGAGCGACCAACAATGGCCGTTCCTCTAGGCACGCTTCCATACAAGTAGATACCATCAACTTGACTTGGAAGTTCTCTTAGCAACGAATCAACGACTGCTGACACCACGTCTTGAAATTCAGGCGCAATGTTCTTTGGCGAATAAAGATTTTGAATGAACCCTTCTCTATCGAGCCCTCTATCTAGCTTCTGCATACCACTTTCCATCACTAAGCCTTTTTCCAATCAGAACGTAGAACCGCCAACACAACTGTATCCCACCATTGACCTTTGAAGAATCGATGAGCTTTAAAACACGCTTCTTGTTTCATTCCCAGTGACTTACATAATTTAATCGCAGCCAAGTTCTTGCTGATGGTTTCGGCGTAGATACGGTGTATGCCTAACTCTGAGAAACCAAAATCAGCGAGGGCTTCAGATGCTTCTATAGAAAGCCCTTTTCCCTGAGTTTCCCTCGATAAAGCACAGCCCATTGAAGCTTGTTTATCGCGTTCAAGACGTAAACAAACGGTTCCAATAAACTTCCCCGAATCTTTGCTTTCAACCGCTAGCTGATAGGACTGGCGTGGTACTTCCAAAGCCTGTGCAACAAACAACTGAGTTAGCTCTCGATATTTGTTAGGTTCACAATCACTTTCATCATAGAAACGCTGATACTTTGCGTCTTGAGAGATCGCAACAAAGGCACACTCGTCTTCGATACTCATATCTCGAAGAATCAACCTGTCAGTTTCCAGCTTAAACATCAAAATTCCTTTTTATCTTATAGCCTTGAGGGAAAAGTCTCGGAGGTGTTTACTCGTATACTTTCCCGTTATGCTTCAACCAACCATGAGTGTGATGATTACGAGGGTCTTTGTGCGTCCAGTGCATTGCGCCACCTTTCTTGTTCCACAATCAAATGTCATTTGGGCTGACTAAATAAGTCCCTATCTAGCGGTGCTTGTATTGAGTCGGACAATAACCTCTCGAAACGTCCGAACTGCGTAGTTTTACATGCTTGGTCGAGCGCCCAGAAACACGTGAACGCCACAGCTTAAAACTGCCAAGCTTGAGATGGCTACGCATAAAACGAATCACTTCCGATTCATTTAAACCAAATTGCAGTTCTATTGCTTCAAACGGCGTTCTGTCTTCCCACGCCATTTCGATAATTCTTGATTCATTCTCTTTAGATAGCATCATGCATACTCTTCCTTAATAAACTGGAAGAAATACGCCCGTCTTAGATTTAAAGATCACAAGTGACTACTTTGAACTCCACGACTTATAAAGTTCAGTAAAACAACAAGCTAACTCAAATTATGGCTATTTGCTTTCCAGCCACTCAGAACGCAATAGACCATACTTAATCGAGTCATAATACTCGCCTTGGTAATAACGCACTTTTCTTAGCCTAGCTTCTTGCTGGAAGCCTAATTTAAGAGCTAGTGACATCATCCGCGGATTACCCGACCAAGTGGTTAAACCGACACGCTCTATCTGCTTGTTTTCGAATAGGTAAGATACCCAAAGAGGAAGAGCTAACGCAGCAATACCCTTCCCCCAATAGTCGGAGTTGTAAATGACTACTCCGACTTCAAGCCAACGTGTCTCTTCACACTCCCAATAACAACTGACGGTTCCTACAGGCACATCGTCTACAACCACCAACTGTAAGTCGGATCCATTGAGTAACCGTTGAAACGAACGGCTTTCAAACTCTTCTAGTGATGGCGGTGAGTATGGAAAATAAGGGCCGTTAAACTTCGTCCACTCATCGTTTGAGATAACCAAGGAATAAATGGCTGCCAATTCGCTTGGCATGGCGGGCCTAATACTTACCTGCATTTTCTCTCCTTGGTTTGGTGCTTAGGTATGGTTCTTGGTCTAAGTTCTAGAGGGATTAGTCGCGACCACAGCAGTCATTAATCTCATAATAACCATTAATAATAAAGTAACTAAATCGGATGACTACCAATCTAGCAGCTAGGCAATCATGGGGTTAAATAAGCTTGTGCGAACTCTCTAAGCACTCTCGCATTATTGTGGTATTTGCTATCCCCGCACTTTGTGCCATCTACTCTGATGTCCGGGCTGGAATATGCAGGTATAACATCTCGCTCATAAGACATCACTGTGCCTCTGTCAGCACAAATTGTACCGAAGGAATATTGAGGAGCTCTTGGATACGTTCCAGAAATGTAACTTTCTATACTATCAAAATCTTTCAATAACGTTTTATAGTCATGATTAGCACCACTTAAATGGCCAATTTCATGCTCCATTAAGTAATCAGGGCAGTTTATCGCTAAAGAAAAAAAGTAGGATACCGAAGAAGACATACCACAATAATCAGACTCAAAGCTAAAATTATAATTAGAAAATACTATCCCAGTAAAAATGGGGACGCCGTCTTCTGTTGTTTCTGGAATCGGTTCTTCCATCGAGAGTTTTAATAACCTCTCTGCTGCGCCCAAATCTTGAAACCAAAGGCTGTCGATTTCAGACGTATAAGTCACCTTAGTGACTTTTCTCTTCATAGGGACGCAGGAGTTTTTTAACACCAGATTCGAATAGCTTTCCCATGTCGCTATTTTAGAGGCTATAAATGCTTTGGAATATTCATCTAACACCGATTCATCAACATAAAGGTGGATTTCTGTATTCAAAACCTCGCTCTGTACACAAGTAGGAAACTCGATGCTTTGAGCATTGGAGAGTCGACTATTGCTCAACACTATAATCAAAATACAACCAACTAACTGGATGAGCCTTTTAAAAGAACTCTCACTGACTCGTGTATTCATTTCCACCCTCTCCCTATATTCAAAACCACAAAGAGCATCAAAAACGCCGTGACTTAAGATTCATATCAACCCCCATTACACATATAAGCATTGGCCTCTCAAAGTAACCTGCACTACCTGTGTTTTTCAGAAAATAAAAAGCTCGCCATACAATGACGAGCCTTGTTGATTATGGGAGCTTAACGCTTATAAGACCTTAACCTTAACAGATCTAGCCACTAAGACAGCTGATCGCGTAAAGCCAATTCAACGTTTTTCAATACTTTGAACTCTTCTCGAGTACAACCGCGCGCCACGGAAACCCAATGGTCGCCAGTTTCATCGGCCCCTTTAAACTCTGCACGCAACTCATATCGTCGCCATGTAACAAACGCCAAAATAAAGGTCAGTGCAAGCATTGGTAAACCGAACTGAGGAACAAATGCCCAAGTCGCCGCCGAGAGGACTAAAGCCAACGAAACGATATTGATTGCGTTTTCTTTAAGACCCAATTGACGAATTTCTAACTGTTTGATTTTACGTAAGCTATACACATCTTTTTTAACTCGGAGTTCATCAGAACCCACCAGAAAGTCTGATGCTTTGTATGATCTACGAAGTCGCACTAAATTCGCTAACCTGTTGCGTGTTTGGTTCTTATTCATCGCCTTTCTCCATGTTATTTAAAGGTTAGTAAAAACTAATATAATCATGAAGTTAATGAACGAATGCTTGTTTTATAAATCAAACCAATATTAAAATCAAGCCTATGCAATTAATAACAATTATAACAACACCACTTAGCATATAAAATTCAAATAAAAAGAAGGCTTATTGAGGAGTCTACTCATCGTAAATCGATGTACTTTAGTTAAGTGAGATATAGGCCGATAATATTTCCAATAACCGACCAAACATACCAAACGGCGGGCATAATTCCTCCTGCTTTGTAACCACTTATTTCAACGCGATTTTTGCGACAAACTTCGTGTTCAAGGAATGCTGAACAGTGGTCACATAACGCTCCACTTGTCATAGGTCGCATAACTCCCTTGCCCACTATCCATCCGGCTTTTAAATACCTGAATCACTCAATTGAACATATCAATATAGCTTATCGATTAAGCAATTGATCTCATAATGTAGAGTCTGTACGCTTACACTATGCACACGGTTACCTAATGAAGATCACGATGAACGAACTACTGACATGCGGTATGGAACAGAAACAACGAACAACGGTGACGAGTTTATTCGCAAGAAATGGATTTAAGATCGCAACGACTGACTTTGATGATGTGACTTTCGAACGTGAAAATGTGTTGGTCAACGTTCGATTTGATTCCTCTTCAAACGTTGAATCGATTTCAATTCTAAACAACTAACGAGATCACTAGCAGGCCGCTAAAATGATTGAATAACCAACATTCGAGTCATTTTAGCGTATCTTGCGACCAGTTCTTTTCTACGTCATCCCATCCTCTTCTCTTCCAAAAGCCTCCGAGTGACAATTAGATCAATAACTCGCAATTCCATCAGCTTGGCTTATATTTATTAATACCCTTTGAACAAAAATTCGAAATGATGCCTATGTTCCTAACTCGGTTAATTTATGTCAGTACGCTTTCCGAATGTTGTGATTCCAAAGCATTGGAGGAGATACTCGCTATCTCGCGAGATCATAATCGGCAAAGCCATTTAACGGGGCTCCTCAGCCATAATCAAAAGTACTTTCTTCAATGTATTGAAGGATCTAGAGAGGCCGTTAACCACACGTACAATCATATTCTTAACGACGAGAGACACAATCACGTCGCAATACTTTATTTTAAAGAGATTGATAGCAGAGAATTTGGAGATTGGTCGATGGGAGACATTCCGCAGTCCAATTTAACCGAGCTGTTGAACTTACAGTTTTCAACATCTGATCAATTTAACCCCTACGAAATGTCTGGCGAAAGTGCTTACCGAATGCTTTTAGAGTTAAAGCAAAATTTGCCATCTGAATAGATCTTCGACCCGACTTAATCCCTAGAGTTAGCAACAAAAAGCCCCAACGTGTGGGGCTTTTTGCGTTTTATTGTAGAGGCGTCTATTCGTTATTCTTCGGTGATCTCTAATCGCTCTCGCTGCTCGACGTCTCTTGTTCACTGCCAGCAAGAGCTTGCTGTTCGGCGGTAATATCAGATTCTTTGAACACAATGAACGCGCGACGGTTTAATGCATCGGCTTTTTCAGAGCGTTCATTAATCGCAGGCTGCAACTTACCAAATGACTTCACTTCCCAGATGAACTGCTTAGGGTCGAGTTTGGTTTTAAGGTATTCAACCACCGTTTCTGCGCGGCGCTCAGCCAGCTTTTCATTGTAAGAAAGTGAACCCGCTTGGTCGGTGTGCCCTGCTACCATAATGCTGCCTTGCAAGCCGCTCAACTTCGTTGTGAAGCCATCTAACTGAGTTAGATCTTCTTGCTTAAGTACTGATTTGTCGAAATCGAAGTGTGGCGTCATTGCCATATAAACTTTACGTTCTGGTTTTGGTGGCTCACAGAAAGGCATCTCTTCGTACTTCTGAGCTTCTTCAAACACAATAAATGCACGGCGGTTCTCCGCTCGGTCTTTATCTGTCTTACCAAACAGAAGAGGTTGAGTCTCACCAAGGTGTTTCACTTCCCAGTCATATTGCGTTGGGTCTAGTTGCCCTTTCAAATAATCTGCGACCGATTTAGCACGGCGCTGTGAAAGGCGCTCATTATATTCGAGAGAGCCCTTGAAATCAGTATGGCCTACAATCGTGATGCGCCCTTTTAAGCCTCTGATCTCTTTAACAAAGGTATCTAAGTTGATCTTGTCGAGGTCGCGTAATTGATATCTATCAAAGGCAAAATGTTCTGCGATGGCAATATGCACCTCACGCTCTGGCGCCAAACACTCGCTGATTAAAAACTTAGACACATCGATGCCAGCAAACTTGTCTCGGTTCTCCTGACTCACGAACGTGGCGGTTGCACAGCCGGACAGCAACAAAGTACTCATCACTGCGCTTATTAGGAAAATAATTGTTTTCATCTTACTCTTAACTGTCACTTTGAATTCTCAACTCTTAACTTTCGACCCACTTGGGCAGGCTTAGATCTTACCGACTAAGTTAATGAACACGCCGGATGCGTCGTAGTCATCATCATTGGTTAAGTCACTATCAAACGCAGAGAAGTTATAACCAATCCCCATTTTGAAGTTCTCGCCGATGTGCTTGTTCACCGAAACTAATGCACCGTGTTCTAGCTCATCGTTGAGAGTGTCTGTTTTCCAGTGGTATTCACCCGTCACATCCCACTCTTTCATCACGCGGTAAGAAGCACTTAATCCGTATAGGTCGATATCGCTTTTGACCAACTCATTCGAACCAGACGCTCGTTCAAAAGCTTGCTGTTTGTCTTTATGGGCGTACTTAGTACCGACGTCCCAGTGTTGGTCGATTGAATAGATCGCTTCAACTTCAATGATCTGGCTGGTTTCATCTTGATAATCCACATCGCGATCCAGTTGATCGAAATCTGCAATGTAGGTGTAGCGGCTCAGTAAGTTGAGTCGATCGTTGTAGATCGGACGATACGCTAGTCCACCGGTCGCTTCAGTGAATTGCGCCATGGTTTCGCCCGTTGTTTCACTTTCGGTGATGGAGTAGTTGTACTTGCCGAACAATGTGTACTCTTCCGTTAAGTGATGCGTGTAACGGTTGGTCGTCACGATTTGTTGCAGCTCTCGCTGAGCGATGTCAGGGTCGTCTTCACTCTTATCCACTCGATATTCAAATTTGTGGCTTAGGGTGATGTCATCTAGGTCAATTGAAGCATTGAAGCTGATGGACTCACGCTCTGTGGTGATGCTCTGGTCATCTTCAATTTCCCCAAGCTGATAACCGATCCCCATCTCGACATCTTCCGTCACGTCGTAACCAAAGCCGTACGAGTCGATACGGCCATGACCGTCGTTTTCATCAACAAACTGGTTCTCTTGGTAAAAATCGACACTGCTGGTGAGGTCTGCACGCTGACCAACAATCACGTTGTTTTGACCTTCGTAGTTATCATCTACATAAGTTACGTAGGTTGAGTGGTCATCGGTTACATCGTAAGTCACAGTCGCTTCTGCTACTTGGCCTCGGTCGCCATCGGTGTATTCGCCGCCAAGAGACAAGTCTTCCAACACTTGGAATTCAGCGCCAATCGACGCGCTGTCGTTTTCATCATAGTCATCCGACTGATCGACGGTCTTTTGCCCTTTAACGTAAACGCTGTTCTCGCTGTCCCACATGTATTCCAAACGCACGCCCGCTAAGGTCGCATCGCTGTGCTCGTCGTTTTGGTTAAGCTCTTCAGTTTGTTGCCCTGCCGCCGAAACTTTGATGTGCTCGGTGATTTTGACTTGAGTCTCGATCTCAATCGTTTCAGTATCTGTTTCTAGATTACCATCGACATCGCGCTCTTCATTGGTCGAGAAGCGAGAGAGAACCGCCAAGCGATCAGTAGCTTGTAAACGAACTTCAGCACCGTATGCCTCTTGCTCTAGATCATCGCTGCTGCTCGCGTAGCTGTATCCCGCGTCTTTGTCTCGGTACCAAAGCTTAAGGTCATTGCCAACGGCACCAAAGATGGTTGGAGCAAGATCGTAAAGGCTAGTCACAGCCGTTATTTGGATACTGTCACCCTCGCGATCTTCTAACGTATCGCCAATGGGCGTAAAGGTTAAACCACCATCGGTAGAGACGAAATTCGACTCGGTTTGCCTGCCTTCACTGTGTGCAAACTCAGCCTTAATGTAGGTACCTTCTGTTGCACGCAACGTTAAGTCCGTACCGTAAGACTCGTAGTCTTGGTTGTCCTTTTCTTGAGTCGCATACGTCACGCCAACACCAACGTAATCGTTGATCCAACCTTTAGCACGACCACCGTAAGACATCGCATCTAATGAATCTGAACCTTGTGGGACGTACTCATAGTCTACAACCAGAAAGTTTTCGTAATCGTCTCCGTTTTCAATCACGCTGCCAAAGCTGTCGGATAGGATGTTGTCGAGTGGCTTGGTCAAAATAATTCGACCTTGGTACGGGTCAAAGTCATAGTCGACGCCCGGCTCAAGTGGGATTTCATTCTGCACTAGGCCAGATTCATCTTTTACTTTGACGTAAACTTTGTCACTTCCCGGTACCGCTTCACCATGACGAAGGAAGTACAGAGAGCCGCCTGTACCCAAGAACTCATCGTGTGCATACAAGGAATCAGCTTCTGCGGTAAAACCGACCATGTTCAGACGATCTTCACCGTATTGTGTAGTATCGCGAGTGCGATAATCAGCTTTGAAACCATAGAGGCTACGGTTGTAATCGTTGTTCTCAGTGCCTGTTAAACCCGTGTTGTAGTTACCCCACAAGTATTGAGACTTATCGTATTCAACATTGAGGTAAACCTTGCCCTTGGTGTTGACCACTTTTTCGATGTTTGAGCTGTCACCATAGTTACCGTAATAAAGCTCATCGTCGTCTTCGAGGATATCGAACACATCCGAATCGTCTGAGGCGAACGGATGTTTGAACATGTCTTTGATTTCACTTTCTCGCGTATCAAAGTGAGTTGTTACACGAAGTTTGTCGCCAAATTTACCCTGACCAAAGTACGCTAAACGACCTTGGTTATAGATGTCATTTTGATACTGGTCATCGACACTTAATGCATCGCTATTACCAGACACATTATTCTTACCAACATAAAGATCAGCCAAACCGGTTTGTGCGTAGTACGTATCTGGAATACGAACGTACAGCTTGTAACGACGTTCATCACCGTTATCAAACACAACCTTGGTAGGGAAAATGTAGGAGTCTGTTGGTAAGTACTGCTCTGCATATAAGTTGCCATCTTCGACATCAAATTCATCTTCACCGATGATGACTTTATCTACGCCTTTCAAGCCAGTGCCGATGAACTTCGCTAAACCCGCATTGGTCGGGATGTTGTGACGCATCAGCTTTGCCTGTCCGTAACTTTTACCTTTGCTCTCTTCATCGTCGTTATCGTTTCGGTCGATATCGACTTCAGAGTCCGGCTTAACTAAGTCAGTCACACCAACGGTGGTCACATCCATGTTGCCATCTTTGTCCCACGCTTTTAGGCGGAACATCAGCTGCTCACCGACCTCAAACTGATAATCAACATCAGTTTGACCATCCCAATTGATGTCAGAGTCGTTCGCCAGTTTATCGCCTTCAAGCACAGCGATTGGCTCAGACAGACCAAAGTCACCCACTCGGTACACTTCCAACTGGTACTTTTTGATGTAGTAACCGTAGTTGGTGGTAATGGTGAAACCGACGCTGTCACGCAGTGTGCCTTGTTCGACTTCTAATTCATCGCTGACACTGACATCTAATACTGGGTCAAAGCGAGTGATGTCACGGCTTGCCCAAATAGCGCCTTGCTCTAAGTAAATACGCGAGCTGTCTTGGTCTTGGTTCGGCTTGGTGATTTCAATGCCAGTCGTCTCAGAACCGAGTTTTTCAAGCTTACCTGTGTCTTTCGCTACCGCCATCACAGGAATGGCCGTTAACACACACGTCGCTAAACGAGACTTACTAAATACTTTCATACAATTTCCAGTTACGGTTCCAATGGCTTACTTCTGTTCACTTTGTTGGTCTTTGCGATGAACGCTAAAGTTGAACTTGGTGAGCTTGTTCGGGGTAATTCGCAACACTTTTGGGTTTTCGCTCACCACTTCCATGGAGGTGGAGAGCGAATCAGTGTCCAACTTCACGAGGAAGTTCTTACCTTTCTTATTGAGTACCCATTGGTCGGGCACGTGGTAACGACCGTACTGGTCTGTGTAAATAACGATTCCCTCAACCGTCATCAACTTAACGCCCGGAATACCATCTTCGTAAATACCTTTGTTCTCGATAACGATTTCCCACAGGTAATCCTCGCCATCGCGATACAGGTTTCTGGTTACGTTGAGGTTTTCCGCGCTCAGTCCCTTTTTCTTGTCCGATTCATGCTTAAACTGAATCTGACCTTGTGCGTCGAACTCGATACGAGAGCCCGCATCGGTTGTGACGTAGAAATCAAAGCTTTGCTGTGTGCGAGTTTTAAATTGAATCACCACTTTGCTGGTTTCTGGCAGTGTTCGGTTCACTGAATGTCCCCAAAGGTCACCAAGCTCCAAACCTTGTTCAAGTGCAGTGGTTATCGCACCATCTTGAATAGCAACGTCTTGACCATCACGAATGATGTGCGTCGAATCAGCGATGTAGCCTTGTGTTGCTAAGTTCGCAGTTAGCTCAACATCAAACGCGGTTGCATCAGCTTGGAATCCATCTTTGTTATGATCTTCAAAAACTTTACCGATGATCGATGAGGTATCGAACACCTTGTCCGGCTCAATGGTCACTTTGGCGGTGTCTTCATTAGAAACAGCCGAGCCATCAACCTTCGCTACTGCGGTGTTGATGTAATCACCAAAAGTGGCACCTACCGAGACACGCAATAAGTAACGAATACGCAGCTTCTCGCCCGGATCAAAGTTCAACGATGTGAACATTAACTTGCCCGTATCTGATGGATCTTGAGAGATAACCTGATCGTCTTCCGTACCGAACTCACCATCAATGCCGCTTAGCACAACTTCTGATGTATCCACGATGTATTTCAGACCACCTGGGTAACGGTCTTCCACAGTCACGTTCTTAAAGTAAGATTCATTGTTGTTCTCAACGATGATCTCGTACTCAACCGCATCACCCACTTGCGCGGTATCTTGCAGTGCAGACTTGGTTAGCTCCAACTCTCCAGAATTATCAGGAATCTTCTTGATATGAGTAGTTACACTGTCGCTGGTTTCGGTACCGTCAGATTCGGTCGCCGTAAAGGTATTGGTAATGTCGTCATCCAAGCCCTTACCTAGCGTACCCACGACCTCAAACGCGTAAGCATTTCGTTTGTTGGATTTCAGGTTAACGGTAGTGTCTAAGTCTTTATTCGACGGGAAAGAATGACGCTGAATAACCGCGCCCGAGTCGTCGACTTCCACACCTTCAATTGTCCAATCGATAAAGACTTTATTACCTGTGCTGTTTTGTAGTCCACTGATCTCATCGGTTAGACGAACATTAGCCGCGTTACCTTGACCGTTGTTGGTCACGGCTAAGTAATAAGTGACACTGTCGTCATCTTCGGTGTATTCAGGCTTATCAGAACGTTTTTCAACAACCAGATCAGCACCCACTGGCGGCAAATCCAAAGCAGATACTTGATCTGCCACTGCCTGCATCGAGGTTTCAGAGGCCAACATGCCTTTAGAACGAGCGCGCATCGCTGGGCTACCAGTTAAGTCGAGGTAGTATCCAAGCACATCGATATTAGTCAGCATGTCTTCGTTGACCGTCAATGTGAACGTGTAATCAATCTTGCCGCCCGGCGATATGTCGACCAAGGTGAACAGGTCTTTGTCGTCATCAAAGGTGCCAGGTTGAGTTTCAGCCCCTTCTGATGTTGCCGTTAGTGTCCATTCATCAAACGCATTACTAAAATTACCATCAATATGATCACCCATGGATTCAGAGAACTGGGTGTAAAGCGCGACATCTTTGGCTATACCTCGGCCTATGTTTTGCACCACTAAGTGATACTCAACCTGCTCTCCCGGCACGTAATACGGGGCATCGGTAAACAGCTCAGCTTGAACCACAGCCGCAACTGTTTGAACTGGAGGACTGATAACATCGCCGCCATCTACTTGCGCAGTATTAATGATGTGTCCGGTCGCGGTATCGACTACGGTGCCTTTTGAGCGGAACACAACTGTGCCGTGCGGTGCAATATCCACACTGTACTCAATCGGGCTAATTTGCTCCGTCGTCGTTCCTACCGTGGTTGACTCAACAACCAAAGAAGTGGTTCCAGCAACAAAAGCAGGCCCAGTGGTACCATCGTAATAGCCCACCTCTATCGTGCTCATGTCATCGACAACACTTAAATCGCTGATGTAGTTGTTAGAGGTGTTTTCAATGGTAATCAAGAATTCCAGCTCACCACCCGGCTCATACTCGGTTTGTACGTTAGTTTTCGTCGCAACAAACTCAGAGTCTTTCGGTGTCATGACTACCGTTGAGTCTTGTGGTGTTCCGTTATAAGTGATGGTTGCCGTGTTACTGATATCGCCAATCGCCGTCGTACGAATCAACGCCTTAACATGGAATGTCACGGTACTTTGTGGCGCCACATCCATACTCACATCGATATCTTCACTCAAGTCGAACGTCTTGGGAGTGACAACAGAGCGATCATCCGAGGCGCCAAAGCTCACTTCCCATAGTAGGAATGCCGACTCTTGTTTATCCGCGGTCGTGTCGACTTGAATGTCACTGATGATGTCTTGAAGTTGAACACCAGATGCAAACGCATCAGAGCTGTTGGTTACGGTGATGTCGTAGTTAATCAGCTTGGTTACTTCATACGATGGCGTATCAACCGTCTTCTTGACCGAAACCGTCGCCAACACTGGTGTACTGGTAGCACTGTCATCAAATGTTGTGCCGTCAAAGGTCGCTGATGCGATGTTAGTAATATCGCCTGTCGCCAACGGATTAGTCGCAACTTGAATAGTGAAAACAATACTGTCTTGAGGCGCAATATCGAGCGTCTCATGAAGGTCTTCACCACGGGTTGCATCCGGTACTGGGGTTTCACCGGTTGTCGATACCGCCGATATTTGGATTGAAGCAGGGTCAAAAGCTTGTTCAGTCGTACCACCTGCAATCGTGGTTTCAACCGACTTCAGCGCATCTTCAATAGCAACATCTTCAGCCCAACCTAAGCCGTTATTCTTAACGGTCACGGTGTACTGAAGTGTTTCTCCCGGAAGGTACTCTGCTTTATCGACATCTTTAGTGATCTCAACTTGCGCATCTTCTGGAATGTAGGTCGCGTCTGCAGAGTGCTCACCGTCGTCGCTATCAACTTTAACGACGTTAGTGATCTCGCCTTTGGCCTTATCATTAACAGTGTTGGTCACGACAAATGAATAACTGTCACCCGGGTGAATGCTGTAAGTCGCACTATAACCCTGTGCGTTATTAACCACATCTTTGCGAGCGTTCAGTGCTGGATCGCCACTGCCATCAAGCTGTTCGTCACTAATGACCCAATTACCTGTCAACGCTTGCTCTTGATCTGGGCTGTTAGCCACCTCTGTCATGATGGTATCGATGCGATCCGTCAGGACTTGATCGACAAGGTAACCTTCACCTGTGTTAGCCACGGTGATCTTGTATGAGATAGGTTGACCCGGTTGATACTTAGCATCAGGTTCTGCAATTGGCGTCGTTTCTTTGGTTAGAACCAATTGACCCGACTTCGGAGTGATAAAGCCTTCTCGTAAGCGAGCGATCTTCGAATCGTCCAAACCATGTCGTAGATAAGCCGTATTGGTAAAGCGCCCAATCGCATCATCACGAACCTTACCTTGAACGTGAATACGGACAGCTGTGTACTTATCACCACCGCCCGTACCAGCATCGTCACGCCCTGCCATCTTGATCGATTCGACAGGTAAATCGATGTCTGGACTGTTTTGAGCAACTAGCTTATCTAGCTCTGAAAAATCATTAGCGTCAGGGTCTGACGGCGCCGAGTTATAAAGCACATCGTAATCAACCGTCCATTCTGTCAATGCCGTTTTCATTGAGCCATCAACGGTTTCGACTTCAAAGCTTCTGATGATGTCACGAATCGAAAACAGGCCAGAATCCACATCGTCATTGGTGATGTCGATGTAGTAATTCACTGTTCCTCCCGGCACGTACTCAGGCGTATCCGTCCATTTATCAATTAGGATATTCGAGCGACCCGGATCAAGTACGATGTCGTTGGTGTTATCACCGTTCACTTGCGCCGTGTTGGTAATAGTGCCTGTCGCTGAAGTCGACACGGTGCCTTTCACATCAAACACAATACGCTCGCCAGGACGAAGATCGACAGTTGCATTCAATGGGACGCTACCGTTGTAGTTACCTTGCACGTCATAAGTGCCTGCAGGTTCAACCGCTATAGCCGTTGTCCAGCTAGAGAACGCATCATCACCATCTTCGGTTTTGATGGTGTGAATCGCATCAATAACGCTCACATCATTTGCGATGCTATCGCCTGTGTTATCTAACGTAACTTGATACTCAACATCACCACGTGGTGCGTAAGTACAACCGCTGCCATCGTTTGAAGGAACAGAACACCCTGCCGATTCACCATCGGTATACACCAAGGTTTTGAAGTAATCGAGCTCGGCATCTTTAGGGGGGATCACTTGCGACGTTGCAGAGTCACTTCCTGCGGTCACTTGGTTCGCATCAATCGTGCCCAAAGCGTCGTCACGAACGACACCGGTTAAGTTAAAGGTCAGCACTTCTCCCGCTGCAATATCGGTTTCAATATCAAGGTTGCCACTGGTGTTGTAGCTTGGTACATAGGTATCAATGTTGGCATCAATACCATTGCTGACTTCATGGATTATATCGCCAGAAACAAAAGCGGATTCCGTTTTACCGCCAATCACTTCGACTTGAATGTCTGTGATTGTGTCTTTGATCTGAATATCATTCGCCCAACCGTTTTCAGGGTTTGTGACTACAAATTCATACTCAACTTCGTCACCCGGAAGATAGGTATCACCATCATTGAACGGGTTGCCGTTGATCGACACCACACGTTTTTCAACACTGGTATTATTTTCAAGCGGCATTAAATTCGCTGTTCGAGCACTACCGTCATACGTCGCTTTATTTTGAATGTCACCCAATGCATCTTCACGAATTTGAGCATGAATAGTGAACGTTAGGCTTTCTTGAGGCGCGATAACAATTTCGTTATCAATATTGATGTTATTGCCCGGAACAAAGTCAATCGCGTCGGTAATAGAGCCTGTCGCAGCCGTTTTATCTAGGCTAACTTCCCAGCCAGCCAAGAACGGTTGTCCAACAGGATCACCACCTGAAGTGGTGCTGTCTTCTGCAATACGAGTTTGAATTTCCGAAATCGCATCTTCTAGGCGAGAACCATATTCTATACCATCCCCCGCATTCTTAATCTCAACGCGGTAATAAACCTCACTCTCACCAGAAGCTTGAGAATATTCAGTTTTTTGCGAAGAGAAGCCTGCATCATAAAACGCTTTTTTAGAGAACGTGACTTCAGGATCTGCCATCGTTGATGGTGGCGATACCGCGATCAACTCATTGCCATTGTCTTCATCGATGTAAGCTTTATTAGTAAAAGAACCTACCGCTTTCGGACTGATCTTGGCTTTTATGACATAGCGGACAAACGCTGACGATGCAGCTCGGCCAAAGTTGTCTGCCGAGATATCGAAGTGAGTATCAATCGGCTTATTGCCTTGGATTGAGTTATCAACATCTGGGTTGGAAATACCTGAGCTATCAGTGAATGTTTCAATCGTCCAGCTATCAAAGGCAGGGCCACGCGTTCCATCAAAGTATTGAGTGTTAATTTGGTCGATGTCATCACGCAAGCTCATATCATCAACGTGGGCGCTCGCAATGTTCTCAATTAAAATTTCATACTCAACATAACCACCTGGCATGTAGTTAGTTGCGCCAACCAGTTCGTTTTCATCCGTGTCGTAATACGCCAGAATGTTCTTTTCAAAATCAACTTTTCGAGCTTCTTGACGAATATCATGAGATATCGTGTCACCATCAACGGTTAGAACGTTAACAACATCACCATTGGCTTTGTCATTGATGGTCGCGACAACTTGGTACTCAAGCTTAGCGCCCATCGGAATATCGGCTTCAACATTTAGGTTACTGTTGGTTGATGTGTAAACATTGCCAGCACCTGCGCCCGCATCCACATACTCAGAATCAGTTCCAGTTGCGATCGATGTGATGGTCCAATCTGAATACGCTGGTCCTGTATTACCATCCACTAAGCTGACCGTAATATCTTCGAGGTTATCGACGATTGGAATATCGTGAGCGTTACCTTTGCCGTCATTCTCAATCACTAAGTGATAGGTCACGGTTTGAGCGGGCTCGTACACCGCTTCATCAGTCGTTTTATCAAAATCTAAATGGTAGTCATCGGGAATCACGACGGTATCTCGATAATGAATATCACCGACCGCATCCGGTCTTACGGTACCTGTTACTGTGTAAGTCACGTCTTCGCCAGCATCGATATCAATCGAGGTTACGATGTCAGTGTCGTTCGCAACATCACCGTCTTTGGTACCATCTGTTGTACCCGCGTTCGCAGGATCGCTCTTAGCAACCGCCACCGTAAACTTGTTTGAACCTACCGAATCATTGAAAAATGGATTACCTGAATTGCCATCTTGTAGCTCCACTGATATGTCATTAATCAGTTCGTTAACGTCTACGTTGTTTCGATAACCATGTCCATCTTGAGAGTTGTACCTAATGGTATAAGTCAACTCATCTCCCGGAGAGTAGCGGTTAATGTTAGTAGTGCGAACAACGCCGCCGTTATTATGTACCTGATGGTTTTCAGCCACGGCACGTTTGGCATACTCACAATCGTCAGTACAACCGGCATTATCATCATGAATCAGCACGGCTTCGTTGCGGATTATGCCGCCGTCTCTGTCCGCTACACCGTTAGATACCGCATTGTCTTTGACATGCGCCTTAATACGCACCGTGACAAAGTCTTTGGCCGGAATTGAAACTGGGAACTCCACATCTTCAGTCGTTTGAGGGCCGAAACCAGAGCCAGTATCAACAGACCAATAGTCAAACGGGTTTTGATTAAGAACATCTTCTACTTCACCATCTTTATCATTCGCTAGCGTAGTAGTGATCTCACTCAGGCGATCCATGAAGATAAGATCGGTCTCATCAGTGTCGCTGTTATTGCCAATAACGATGGTGTAGGTGAGATCTTCACCCGGCGTGTAGCGGACAACATCGGTCGTTTTGGCTAATGAAACATTGATGTCATAGGTACTGTGTGAGTTATCTATTTGAGCGGAAGAGCTGTGGTCACGGTCTGTAATAGGATCGTAAACATCAACACGGTTCGATACTTGTTCTTCTTCATAGTCAGACTTAACAATGCCGCTCACCTCATAGTGAACCCACCCTCCGGGAGTGATATCAACGTCGGTATCGATGTCAGTGTCGTTAGCAATGTCACCGTAACGAGAACCCGGTTTATCTGTGTTGGTCGAACCTACAATTGTCCAACTATTAAAGAAGTTAAGCGCTGAAATACTATCTTGTACCGTTGCGTCATTTGCATAGCCAACACCGCGGTTATAGATATAAATATCGAACGTAGCGCGCTCACCTACAACAAAGTCGGTATTTTGAGCGGTCTTAGCGACTACAAGATTCGGCTCGCTAGGATAGGTACGTACCGTATCCGATAGATTAGTATCTGGTCCCGTCACTGTTGCGGTATTGGTGAATGCTCCCCAAAGAATCTCACTGTCGACACTGCGATCGAGTGTCCCAACAATGGTATAAGTAATCGTCGCACCTGGCGGGATCTGAGCGGTGGCATCCAGATCATTGTTATCCGAGAACGATCCAGGGTCAGTCACGGCTTTCACCCACGGGGAGTCTGCCTCTCTTTCTGCACTGATCGTCCACGAAGAGAACACGGGCTTGGTTTCACCCGGCTCGTGAAGTAACTCTGCTTCTATGGTACTGATTTCATCTTTAACATTGATGTTAGAGGCGAAACCGTTCCCTGCTGGGTTGGTAATGCTGATCGTATAAGTGACAGTATTGGTGGTGTCGGTATACGCGTTTTGTTCGTTATGGCCATCAACACGCTTATCCAATACTAAGTAGTAATCTCGTGGGTATGAGCCTCTGTCGGAATAAAGCACGCTGTCGACTGTCACTTCATTACGGATTTCATCATCGGCAATGGGGTTTACGATCGCCGCAATGCTATAAACGATCTTATCGTGTGGGGCCAACTTAGCCTTCTCGTCCAAGATAAGTTTATTGCTTTGATTACCTTCAATTTGACCAGTAAAGCCGGGATCACTGTTTGTCGAAATTGAGCCGTCAGAGGCATAGGATTTCGCAGTAATAACCCAGCTCAAATATGCTTTAGTCGGTGTATCGTTAATAGACTGAGTCATGACAGAGACTAAATCATCATAAACCGGTATATCAATCGCATAGCCGTCACCGTTATTCTCTACCGTGATGTCGTAGTTCAGGGTACCGCCAGCTGAGTAGTAACGAGAATCCACTTCCTTTTGGACCTTTAATTTCGAGTTTGGCATTTGGACGCCAGAACCCGACTCGCCTAAGTTATCCCCTAAGCACAAGCCGGCATCGGTACCATCATCAACAATCTGCCCCACACTGGTGTCTGCCACTTTTGCGGTCAGCTTATAATGAACGAAGCCCTCAGGTGCGAGGTCGACTTTCAAATTGATGTCGTTTGTTGTCCAAGTATTGTAATTAAATGAACCATAATTCGATCCTTCACCACTTCTATCAGCGACTTCAAGCTTCCACTCGGAAAATGCTGAAGCATTAGAGCCATCCGCTTGCTCTGTCACGATACAAGCAAATTTATCGACAACTTCGATATCGTTGGCGAAGAACTCTGTGTCCTTGTTAGAAATAACAATGTCATAGACCACTTCGTTATCACCGACTATCCCCGGAACATAAGTCGTATCTGTGGTGTTCTTATTACGTGTAATTTGACTTGATGACGTCGTCAGAACGTCTTTCGAATCGAGAATATTGGCCAAAGCATCGCCAGAATCTGCGTGGCCATCAGCATCAACCACTCGGGCTGCAACTTGGGGAATTTGACCAATAGACACAGGGCTAACGTCCACCACAACGGAATAAACAATCTGCTCACCGGGATAGATAGACACTTTGTCTTCTAGTGACTTGTTGGACTCCTTTCCAGATGCATTGAGTTCAGAAAGGCTATTAGAACCGATCGAGGTCACTTCATTGGTCCAAAAATCGTAAGGGTTACCAACCGTGTCAGTTGCGTTCTTTTCGTTGCTGACATCGTTGCCTAGATCGGTTTCAAGATCCGCAAGAAACTGCTGAACCGAATAATAGTACGCGATACCAGTGTTTGCTTGATTAGCAACCGTGACCGTATAGGAAAACTCATCGTCGACTAGGTAGTTATCCGATTGGTTCAAGGTATGTGTCAGGGTGATACTAGGCTCAGTGGGTGGAGTGATAACCTCATCAACTGTGACCAAGTCATCGCGTGTTTCAGCGATTATACCGTCATTAACGATGTCGCCGACTAAATTGTCGGCAACGGTCGCTTGAATTTCGTAAGTCACAGAACCGCCTATATCAATCGACGCATCACTTACTGATAAGTCCCCTGATTCGGCGAAGGTGCCTGGATCGCTTTTGCTGCCTTCAACCTTGGTGGCAGAGTTAACGTTGTCAGTAAAAGCTTGTTGCAAAGCCCCTTCAATATTGAGTGCCTTTATATCTGAAATGATATCTTGAACGTCGAGCGCCTGAATAAACGTATCGCCAGTATTCGAAACCTTAATCTTATAGGTGAGTTTGTTATTGAGTTGATAGTTCGCTTTATCGACCGAAACAACAACATCATGTTGATACACACCACGCTGAATGGATTCTGTATTTGATTCAACAGCATCCAATAGTCCAGTGCTCGCACTTGCGAAGTTATCAATCGTACCGGCTGCGTTAGCAGAAACGGTGGCGACCATGGTGTAGGTCACTGACCCGCCAGCCGCAATACGCACACCTGATGCATCTAAGTTTCCGAAGCGACTGTAATCACCTGGAGATGACAGGAAGGAGGATTGCGCTTGAGTCGAGACTTGCGAGAACGCGCTGACATTATTCCCTTGGTCATCTGTCGTTAAGATATTTAACAGCTCATCCTTAACGTCCAACTCAGCAATAGCTTTATCCGACTCATTCGTTAAAACAAGCGTATAAGCCACCTCTTGGTCGTTGTCATAAGACGCACTGTCAACAGACAGATCCATAACAAGACCCGTTGTGTCCGCATAGGAGGCAAATGGAATCAATAAAATAGATAAGAAAAAGGCAAGGTTGTATCTGAACATTAACGCGCACTTCACAGTAGATTGACAAGTGTCTAGGCAAAAAGCCATAGATTTGACGTCACTAATTTGGCACTTAGCCTATTAGGGACATGCGCAACATACAGTTCAAATAATCCGAACAATTAACATCTGTAAAAAACAAATTACTGAAGATGTTAAATAGAGAATCTGATGTCTAAATTAGAATCAAGACATTGAGTTAATTATCAGAAGGTTAATGTTTTAATGAGTGAGTTTTCACAGTTGTTACGTAACTTCAGAAAGGAACTTCAATTTACACAAACAGAGTTTGCAACCTACTTAAATCAGCTGGACGACGAGTTTAATGCGGTTGACGTCGTAACGATAAATCGTTGGGAAAACAGTAAGGTAAAGCCTAGTACATACAAAGCACTCAAGATCTTACAGTACCTTGGCGGAGATTTGTTTGAGACAATAAAGAGCTTTAAATCCGAACAAAAAGACACACTAATCGAACTGTTTTTAAACGAATCCTATGGCTCATTTCAAAGTAGAATTTCAGCTCTATCAGGCCTGAATCAACAACAAGGCAAACGCAACTTTAAGTCACGGCCTTTAATGTTAGAGCCTTGTGACACTGGCGTTATCGACAGAATCAAACTACTTTCTAAATTCACAAAAGTCGATATTTCGCCATTGGACCAAATTGATTTATATCTCTACTACTGTGAGAAAAAAGCACATGGTCACAAGCTGATCAATGTTGATGGCGACATTGTGAGTCACAACGTAGGCTTTTTCTTTGAAGACCATCAATTTGAAACATTAAAAACTCAAGAGCTAGATCTAAGAATGGCCTGCTCTTTAAATTCAAGCAAAAGCATAAATTATTTTAATATAAGCTCACACTCAGAGACAAAAGATCATGTTATTGAGCATATAGTTTCAGATATACAGTTACTTTCTCAGAACAAAAACATTAAAAAATATTCTGTTTTAGTAAAAGACCCCAATATGATGAGACTCTTGAAGAGTGTGGGGTTTGAAGTATTTAAATTTTCAGAGCCTTCTGCTAAAAAATGTAATATCACATTCAAAAATAAACATTATAGCTACTGTATATTAACGATTGATAAAATAGACTATCTGACGAATCGGAACGTAATGTCACTAATCAAAGATGAATATTCTACCATGATGAAATTTCCGCAATTACTGCGCGAAGCGCGCAAGAAATTGAAGTTAACGCAAAAGGATTTTGCGGCATACATTAATCACTTAGATGATGAATTCAGCTCTGTAGATGTCGTAACGATAAATCGATGGGAAAATAGCAAAGTAAAGCCAAGTAATTACAAAGCCCTAAAGCTACTGGACTGCCTTGGTCTGGACTTGTATACAACGTTGAAATCCTTTGATTCAGAAGATAACGAAGACAGTGCATTACTTGAAGACTTCCTTCGTGAGAGGTTCTTTTCGTTTCAAAGCCGAATATCGTCTATCACTAAAGGGGAAATAGAAGAAGGCTGCGACTGTCAGATCATGCCACTAATGACAGATCAGAATGACAAATCAGTAATAGATAGAATAAAGCTGATTTCACAATATACAAAGGTGGATCCTTCAGCTCTTGATACTATCGACCTGTTTCTCTATTGCAGTGAAAAAAAGGCGCATGGCAGAAAAATGGTCGATGTTAATGGCGATATTGTTAGTCATAGCCTAGGTTTTTTCTTCAACGAAGAGGTATTCGAGCAATACCAAAATAAACATCTACATATTAAGCAAGCCTGCTCTTTAGATTCTAATCATAACTTAAATTACATTGTGGTTAGCGGTCACTCTGAGAAGCGTGAACAATCTATTGCGAACCTGATTTCCGATATGAAGCTTCTTGCAAGAAATACTAAGATTAAAAAGTATTCCATGATCATAAAGAACCCAAGTGCATTGGAACTTATGAAGAACATCGGATTTGAAATATGGAAGTTTTCAGAACCAACAGAACAAAAGTCGAACATCACCTTCAAAAACAAAAACTACCGCTATTGCGTACTGACTATCGACAAGATCGAATTACTGAGTAATAAACATGTTATTTCTTTTATTAGTAAATATGGTTAAGCACCGGATTTTACCAACGATAGAAAGCTTATACTAAATTCTGCTTAAGCTTTTCTTCCAACGCTTGGATACACAGCTTGATGGCGATAGGCGTATTTGAAGCAAATGGGTTTAGCGCATAAACCGTGTTGGTGGGTAATTCAAAGCTTGGCAGCACGTCGACAACATCACCAAATAACTGAGGAATGCAGAAATCTGGAATCACACCGATACCAACACCTGATTTAATCAGTGCAAGGCAACTGTGGAACGAATTGGTGACGCAACTAGCTTGCTGTTGGTAGACAAAGTCCTGCTCAGTTTGAGAACTAAAATGATGAGTCACCTGCTTTCCCTGCCAAGAGTTTGCAATGTAAGGAATCGATTCAAGCTCACGTTCACGCATGCTTTCAACGCCACATAACACATCTTTAAACTCACCTAACCTCTTCTGCTTTAAGTTACTGTCACGAGAACTGCCCACTCGTACCGCGAGATCAATATCGTGCTCCATGAAGTCTAAATGCTGATCGTCGCTTATCAGTTCTGGCTTTAACTTCGGATATTGTTTCATCAGTTCGGCAATAACAGGCGCTACCAATAAATCCATCAAGGCATTCGGAGCTGTGATACGAATCCGGCCTTGTGGCTCTTCTAGCTCAGCTTTTGCCATATCCCAAGCCGATTCAGCGATCACATTGATGTCTTTGCAACTCAAATAAAAGCGCTCACCCATGCTTGTCAGAGTTTGTCTTCGTGTAGTGCGTTTAAGAAGTGAAGCACCTAACTCTTGTTCTAGAATTTTGAGATGTTGACTGACGACAGATTTAGACAACTCTAGCTTTTCAGCCGCAGCCGAGACTGAACCCTGCTCTACGATATGAGCGAAAATCGACATTTGCTTTAGCTTACTCATCTTATTGTTCTCTTTTTACAAACAGTATTTTCTATTATCTCTGTTTTTCAAATCAATTTCCAAGACTAAACTCAATTCAACTTATCGAGATACCAAATCAAAAAGACAGTGCCCGACACAATACTGTTATGGAGAAAGACAATGTTAGACAACCAAATTTTAGAAGCATGTAAGCAAGGCATTAACGCGTGGCAGAAAGCATTCAACAGCCAAGACGCAAAAGGTTGTGCCGATCAATATACTGAAAGCTGTGTAATGGAAGCGCGTCCATTTGGTACTTTTGAAGGTCATGAAGCGATTCAAGCATTTTGGCAAAACATCATCGACCAAGGTTTCAAAGACGTTGATTACACCGATGTAAAATGGGAAGAGCACCCAGACGGCGGTTACATTCTTACCGCGAGTTGGACAATGAACAAAGCGTTTGGCGTTGTACATCATGAACACTGGGCACTTGAAGCCGATGGCTGCGCTCGCTTAGTCAGCGACAACTTCGAAGTTCAAGGCGAACGCTAGAGCTGTAATTAACAGCTAGAAGCTCAAAAATAGAAACAGAAAACAAAAAGCCAGCAATCCAAATGGACTGCTGGCTTTATAATGTTCACTCTTGTCGCCCTTTCACTTGGTTTGAAGGTGATTGAGTGACTCTACACAATCACTCAACACGCTCATCATTTCAAATCAAAAGTCTGGTAAGACAGAGCAAATACAAGTCAACGTTACAGTGCTGCTTTCTTCGCTTCTGTAATCCAACCATCGAACGTGCTTTGGTTCGCTTTGATCCAACCATTTACGTGCGCTTCGATATCCGCAGAGCTGTTCTTACCTTTACTCATCATCATGTTCTGAGCACTTACATCATTGATGTTAAGCTTGATTATTTCGAAAAGCTTCGCTGCTGATGGGTTGTTCTTAGCAAACTCTTTGTTCGCAATAATGCGCATTGAGTTCATTTCGAAGCCGTAGTTTTTGCCGTTAGATAACGTCGTATCCACGTTCGAACGCTCGCCAGGAAGTGCTGAGAATGGCACTTCTAACCAAACTACATCTTCGTTAGGCACCAATACGCCACTTACCCAGTAAGGTGTCCACGTGTAGTAAAGGATTGATTCACCTTTTTGGTAACGAGAAATCGTATCTGCAATGATTGCAGCGTAGTTACCTTGGTTGTGAGTCACCGTATCGTCGAGTTTGAACGCTGAAAGTTGGTGTTCAATCACCATCTCACAACCCCAACCTGGGTTACAGCCTGTTAGGTCTGCTTTGCCATCACCGTCCGCATCAAACAGCTTCGCGATTTTTGGATCCGTTAATTGACCAATGTTAGTGATGTTGTACTTTTCAGCCGTTTTCTTATCAATAAGGTACCCCTGAGCAGCGCCGCTTACATATTGGCCTTCACGGTAGAATTTCTCATCACCACCAGCCATTGTGTATTTGTCAGCATGAAGCGGGAACCAACCTACCGTTAGGAACGTTGCGTCACCCTTTGCAATCGAGGTGTAACCTACGTTGTAGTCCACTTCTTGAGTTGATTTCACATCATAACCCAGTTCTTCTAAAGCACGGTTAACGATCAATGTTTGGAACGTCTCTTCCGCTACAGACGATTGAACAGGCTGAACTGATACGCCCTCACCCGGTAGGCTTGCTGCCCACACGTTAGTCGATACCGCTAATGTCGAAACGATGCTTACTGCGAGTTTACTCTTCCATGAATTATTCATTGGTGTTTTTCCTTAATTGAAGTTCTGATTTGTTACCGCGATTAAGTACATTCAGTACAAGGGAAACAGGTCCCATGCGATACCAGCGTAATTTTGTATTACCAGCATTGACACCCAGTACTTGGGTGATTCTGTCTAATAAGATGGCTAAGATAACGATGCCTAAACCACCAACAGCGGCCAGTCCCATATCCAAACGGCCAATACCTCTCAGTACCATTTGACCTAAACCACCTACCGCAATCATTGATGCGATAACCACCATAGATAGCGACAACATCAGTGTTTGGTTCACGCCCGCCATGATAGTTGGTAATGCAAGTGGCAGTTGAATTCGGTAAAGCATCTGCTTTTTGCTTGCACCGAATGAGTGACCCGCTTCGATCAATTCTTCCGGAACTTGCTGAATACCCAAGATGGTCAAACGAACAACAGGAGGAAGTGCGAATATGATGGTCACCACGACACCCGGAACGTTACCGATACCAAACAACATGACGATCGGTACTAAATAAACGAAGGCTGGTGTGGTTTGCATAGCATCCAAAATTGGGCGCACGAATTTAGCCGCCGTGTTACTTCGAGCGAGCCATATCCCCATGGGTAAGCCAATCAATAGGCAGAAGAATACGGATGTCATGACCAGTGACAATGTGGTCATTGCTTCAGACCAAGCGCCAATCAAGCCAATGAAAGTCAAAGATACGGCCGTTGTAACGCCAAGCTTCAAGTTTGAAAACTGCCATGCCACTAGAAACAAGATGATCAACATGAATGGTGCTGGCGTAGACACCAACGCCGTTTCAAATGAACTTAGGATAAAATCGATAGGCACACGGATTGCCTGGAATAATGGGCGTCCGTGCTCAACTAACCAATTCAGTCCAGACTCAACCCAAGTGTCAACAGGCAGCACAGCCTCTGCAAAAGGGTCAAGTGGATCAAAAGGTGTCGTTTCAACGGTTTCGCTGCTTAACCAATCCGCTGACGGTGAGGTATCAGCGGATTGACCCCAAGGATCACTTGCAGGTTGAGCTGGAGGAGCCGATTGAGACCATGGGTCATTATTTGTTTGTTCAGACGACATGATCTACCCCTTATCCAATGTTTGTAACAGTCGTGACTTAGTCACCACGCCAAAGTAATTACCTTGCTCATCCACAACAGGCACTGAGTAAGGCACACCACCAACTAGGCCAAGCACATCATTGATTGGTAAATCAGGGTTCAGCGTTAGTCCATCATCGAGCTGTGCGCTGATGAGTGATTTGTTCTCTTTGTGGGCTTTACGAAGCGAGTCGATAGAGACAATGCCGGAGTAACGGCTGCTCTTCTCAACTACGATGCCGTACTCGCGGTCGTTATCCATCAAAATTTGTAGAGCGGACGCTGGGCCATCGTGTTCTGATTTTTTAAATACCGCAGCTGGCTTCTTACGCGCAATGTCTTTCACAGTAAGTACGCTTGCTACGTTCACACCACGGAAGAAAGCTTCGACATAATCATTCGCTGGGTTACTAAGAATATCGTCTGGAGTACCGACTTGAACCACTTCGCCATTTTGCATAATCGCAATTCGGTCACCGATACGCATCGCTTCATCCAAATCATGCGAGATAAAAACAATGGTTCGTTTATCGTCATTTTGAAGGCGAATAAGCTCATCTTGCATTTCAGTACGAATCAAAGGATCGAGCGCCGAGAACGCTTCGTCCATCAACAAGATATCTGGGTCACATGCTAGTGCACGAGCCAAACCAACACGCTGCTTCATACCACCAGATAGTTCATCTGGGTAAGATTCTGAATATGCGCCAAGGCCAACACGTTCAAGTGCTTCAAGTGCTGATTGCTTTCGTTGTTCAACTTCAACACCCGCAAGCTCTAGACCAAACGCGGCATTCTCGATAACCGTCATATGCGGCATCAAAGCGAAATTTTGGAAAACCATGGAGATGTTGTTGCGGCGAACTTCGCGGAGTTCATCTTCTGAGATGTGGGCAATGTCTTTGCCTCGAAGAAGCACATTGCCTTTGGTAGGTTCGATCAAGCGGTTAAGAAGGCGTACTAGGGTTGATTTGCCAGATCCTGACAGTCCCATTATGACGAAAATCTCGCCTTCTTGAATACTAAGAGAAACATCGTTAACGCCGATCGTTAGCCCTGTTTCTTCGAAAACTTTATCTTTATTTGCGCCTTCATTAATCATTGTAAAAGCACGGTCGGTGTCTTCACCAAACACCTTGTACAGTCCCTTAACTTCCAGTATGGGATCCATGTAATCTAATCCTTTATCAGTTATTTAAACTTAAATTGGTTATTTAAACCCGAAAAACAATTAGCACTCTAAGTAATTGGTACGTGTAAATCAAGGTTCTTCGTTCGGTAAAACAAGGAAACAGACTGAAACCAGACCAGCAACAACAAGACCAAAAATAAGCAAAAACAAAGCAAGCTACTGATAATAAAAGGGATAAATTAGATAAGCGTACGGCCAATATTATGTATTACGTAGTCGTAGATTATTGAATATTAATTTTACATTAGCGTGATTAATAGGCTGAATGAACCAACAAAAGCCATAATTAGTTCGTGCACAAATAATTCGAGTACGAACTATTTATTAAGCTTTCATGATGTTTCCGAGGCGAAAGTTCGCTCGGTAAAAAATATAAGATCAACTCTCAATCTCTACCTAAAAACCAAAGGTCAACCGGCTAAAGTCAGCGAGTTGAAATCAACCTTTTCAACCAAGAATTTTAATACGTCACACCAACTGTGATACTTGCTGCAAACTGTCAATTGGTGATTATCTAAGCTGAACTTCAACTTGTAGAGTGCTCATTGCTGAGCCATTCTTTATAAAAGAAATAAGCATTTTCCCGTGACGAAATAGAGAAAAAGACAAGGAATTCGAATGATAAAAATGTTGGTGTGTGACTTTGACGGTACGCTTGATGGAGGCTCATCTCACGGTGTTAACCAGCTATTTGATTACCTCACAGAACAACCTGATATTCGCTTTATCATCGCGACAGGAAGAACATTACCTTCGATTCGAATGGGTTTAGAATCGGATAACTACCCGAAGCCACACAGTATTATTAGCGATGTGGGCACCAAAATTCATCATGTTCATTCCCAAAAACCAGACCATGTTTGGCATAACCAACTGGAAGCTTCTTGGAACAAATCAAGGGTAGAGACGGCTCTCGCCCCCCTTGATTTTATGGGTGATCGCATAGAAAACCATCAAGGCGATTACAAGATCACCTTTGAAGGAAAGCTTTCAGAGCCTCAACACGAACTGATTGAATCTAGCTTGGAGATGCACGGATTAGATGTTCACCTGACTTACTCTCATGATTGGTACTTAGATATCACACCAAAAGGCGTTAACAAGGCGACTGCGATTCACCACCTACTCGAACAACACGATTTGAGCGTTGCAGAAGTGTGCGTCGCAGGTGACTCAGCTAACGACACCTCAATGCTCACCATTGAAGGCGTAAACTCGATACTGGTTGCTAACCATTACCCAGAGGTTGCTCACCTATCGGATAGAGACAACGTATACACGAGTAGAGCAACACATGCTGAGGGTGTCTTAGAAGGCCTTAAATACTGGCAAGGACGTGCGTCGAGTATCCGATAAACGCCAGTTCGCCATTAACAACAGATTAGAATCAAACAGGCTTCTAGCCCTACTTCCAGCCTGGGAGCCAATTTTGATTATCAGTAAGCTCTCGCCAATTGATGTTTTCTTCTCGTTTAGTCATTACTGCCTCTATCATGCAGCGCACTACTTCCCCTTCATCAAATTCAACTTCTGTGACCATAAAGTGCTTTTCTTTCTTCAAAGGGCTAACGGCCGTCCATTTACTGCGAAGTAGTTTCTTTGGATTGATTCGATTCATTGGTTCTGTCCTGTCTTAGTTTTTTAATACTTTATCTATAATCCTCAAAGAGTTAAAAAGATCACTTAAAGTTTAAAAAGCCCACGATTCAAACCCAGGTAAGTCATAACTAAAATCAATAAAACAAATCGTAAACTCGATACAATAGTTGTCACCAGAACAGAAACCTACTTCCCATGAGCCAAACAGAATTCCAACAAAAAATAGCGAGTTTCACTGCCATCGAACAAGCGCTTGATTACTTTGAGATTGGCTTTGATAGCAAGTTCATCGACCAAAATAGAGTCGAGCTTATGAAACGCTTTAATGGTTATCTGATCCTGTCAAAACCCGATGATTGGTTCTCAGGAAGAAGAGCGCTGAAAAACGCTTATTGTAAGGTTCAACGCAGCAAGTTAGATCGCCACACACGTTCAGCCTGTCGTGGGTGTACAACTTGTCAGCGTCGATAGATAGGAAGTACTGCTCAAAGTAGAGAACTAAAAAGTAGATAGTTGAAATAACATCTCATTACGATTTAGTTAGTGGTTTGCTCGAAAAAAAGTGTGCTAGTCTTACGGCAACTCAACTACGAGATAAAAACTACAATGAAAATTTTCAGCAATTTCGAAAGCGGCAACATTCACGTCGTTTCTGCAGATTCACCACAAAACATTCAACTGACGATCCCAGCAGACTACCAAACTGAAATCTCTCAGTGGTTTCACTTCCGCTTAGAAAGTGAAGCTCAACAATCTCACCACTTTGAAATCGGTCAATTGGCAACATCTGCCTACCCTGAAGGCTGGAAAGATTACGATGTAGTTGCATCGTATGACCGTGAAGAGTGGTTCCGTATCCCATCTCAGTTCGATGGCGATACATTAAGCTTCGATATCATCCCTGAACACGATTCAATGTACTTCGCGTACTTCGCGCCGTACTCATACGATCGTCACCAAGATCTTCTGCACAATGCTCAAACGCACCCTGCTTGTAAGCTTGAAACTCTAGGTCAGACGCTAGACAACAACGACATCACTTTGCTAACCATCGGCGAGCCAAGTGAAGAGAAGAAAAACATCTGGGTTATTGGTCGCCAACACCCTGGCGAGACGATGGCTGAATGGCTGATCGAAGGCCTGCTACAACGCCTACTTGATGAAACAGATACGGTTGGTCGCTCTCTTCTAGACAGCGTTGTGTTCAGAGTTGTACCAAACATGAACCCAGATGGCAGCATCCGCGGTCACCTGCGTACTAACGCGATTGGCGTAAACCTGAACCGCGAATGGCAATCACCTTCTATGGAACGCAGCCCAGAAGTATTCCTTGTTCGCGAGCGTATGCTAGAAACGGGCGTTGACCTGTGCCTAGATATTCATGGCGATGAAGCGATTCCATATAACTTTGTAGCAGGCAGCGAAGGCACGCCTTCATACAACGAGCGCATCGCGAAGCTAGAGAGCCACTTCAAGCAAGCACTGCTCACTATCACGCCAGAGTTCCAAGATGAATTTGGTTACGATAAAGACGAACCAGGCAAAGCAAACATGACAGTTGGCACAAACTGGATTGGTGAGCAATTCAAGTGTTTGGCTTACACCGTCGAGATGCCATTTAAAGATCACATCAGTCACGCTGACGAACTTTACGGCTGGTCTCCAGAACGAAGTGTCGCGTTTGGTCACGATATGCTAGCCGCAGTTTGGGCTACAGTAGACGAGCTATAAGGCGAACTAAGCTCATTAGCTTTACCTGTATCGCCTTTGGTTTATAAGAATCTGGGCTATAGATAGAACAAAGCCCAGCACTTGTGAAAGTGCTGGGCTTTTTAATATCGGCTTGGATGAGTGAATCTAACTTTAAAAGCTTTCTATGCCACTCTGAGGCTAGCAAAAAACACTGGGTATCTTTGCCTAATGTGGCGTTGTTCAGACACCATATCTTTGAAGCTCGGACCTTGTGATAACTGAACGATCACTTCGTCACCTTCTTGTCGCAATACAGCACCGCTAATATCGATACTGTTGTTGTCATGCAACCTCAAGGTGCCGGCCATTGAAAAGCCACGATAAACCGGAATGATGTTACGCATCATCAGGCGTACACCCTTTTCAGAAACTTCGCTGACATGAAAAAGCTCATCCTTAATTCGCATCACCGGACGAGCCTTTTGAGGGTACTTTAAGCGGTAATATTTGCGTTTCTGGGTGAATGAATCTTCACGCATTGGTGACTCCCTGTCTCTGTTATTTCGGTCAAGCAATAGGCTGTAGCTTCAATTGGTCTCAAATAAACACATTCACCAAATTGATAGCTAATAATTATATCGACTTCCCGAGCTAATGCTTTAGAGATTTATACAGAGAAACACTGATTGCTTAGCATTCAGTAAAAAATGAGAACTGAATCGGAAATGAAAACTAAGATGGAAACGAGAACTAAGCCGGAAATGAACTGAACCAATAGCTAAAAACCCAATTCTTCGCATCGCACCCTAAAGCTGAAACAATGCCAACTGAATGCTGAAGCCCACGAATAGAATCCCACACACAATGTTCATCATTTGCGAGGAGCGCTTATTATCCATACAAGCGCTTAAAGGTATCCGCCATTAAGATCACAACTAAGAACCACATCGACACCACTGACGCTTGAATTGCACCAAGTATCAAACTGTCTGTCACAATCGCATCTGTTGAAACAAATTGAGGGAATATAGAAAGATAAAACAGGACAATTTTAGGATTCAGTAGATTAGTGAGAAGCCCTTTGAAAAATTGCTTATAAAGCTTACTTCCCGATGCACTGACCACAGAGAGCACGCCCTCTTGAGCGCGCAGCGCCGCACGAAAATGGTTATACCCAAGCCAGACAAGATACAAAACCCCAGCCCACTTTAGCCCTTCAAAGGCCATGGGAGTGTTCGACAGTAATAAGCTTATGCCGTTAGCCGAGATAAAGGCATGAAAAAAGAAACCACATGACACGCCCAACACGTTCACAAATGCGAACAGCTTCCTTTGAGTTAAGGCTGTGCTTAATACCAACAGCGCATTTGGGCCCGGGATAATGGCAATAAAAAACACGATAACGATAAACAGCCAGATACTGTCCCAACTCATTTCGATCTCATTTCATGAACATTTTTAGGGCGGACATTGTACGTCCATTCAGTGCCATTACAATATGATAAACGCTTAATTATCGCGTATAGCTAACAGACATAATTCGCGCGTATAATGAATGTGTTTATCGTCTAACATACAAAACTGATTCTCTAACATTTGTAGCCCTGATAGACTCCACCTCCTTTTTGATACTTGGTTCATTTATGTCATTTGATAACCTCACCCTTAACGCAAAAACCGTCACAGCGATCCCTTCTCAATTCGACAAACCGACTGAGATACAACAAGCGGTAATTCCATCAATTATTGCGGGTAAAGACGTACTTGCGTTGGCTCAAACGGGTAGCGGAAAAACGTTGGCGTTCGGCTTACCTTTACTGAATAACATCAACCAAGATGTGAATGAACTGCAAGCACTGATCATTGTTCCAACCCGTGAACTTGCATCTCAAGTGACCAAATCTTTAGAGCCGATCGCAACAGCGCTTGATATCAAATTGGTAACGCTAACGGGCGGCGTAAATACTGATGATCAACAGCAACAATTATCGACTAAACCACAATTAGCCATCGCCACACCGGGCCGCTTACTTGCTTTAATCAAAAGTGATGAACTGGATGTCGCTCAGTGTTCATCATTGGTTCTTGATGAAGCCGACCGCCTGATCGACATGGGCTTTTGGCCAGATGTTCAAGCGATTACTTCAGCACTACCGAGCAAACGTCAGTCACTGTTGTTCTCTGCGACACTTCCGCCCGAATTAGTAGGTCAGGCTGAAGAGCTTCTTTCAAATCCAGTTAAGGTCACGACACATCAAGAAAACAGCGTGGTCGCGGCTATTGAAGAAACCCTGTATTTAGTGAACAAAGGCAGTAAAGCTCAAGCGCTCATCGCACTACTCAATCAACACACATGGCCGCAAGTATTGGTATTTATTGGCGCAAAAGACAATGCCGATGCATTAACCAAACGATTGAATAAAGCCAAAATCAGTGTGAGTGCGTTACATGGAAATAAGAGCCAAGAAGAACGAGAGCAAGCATTAGAAAGTTTCAAAAATGGCGAGACTCGTGTGCTTATCGCGACAGACGTGATGGCTAGAGGCATTCATATTGATCAATTACCTGTCGTAATTAACTTCGAATTACCCTCTCACTCAGCAACTTACGTACACCGCGTTGGTCGTACAGCAAGAGCAGGAAGTACTGGCTGCGCGGTCTCTCTGGTTAGCCACAGCGAAACTGACTACCTCAATGCGATTCGCACCTTGACCAATAAGCCGTTAGTGCTGCAACCATTAGAGGGTTTCCCGGTTACCGACAAACCTGCATCTGAAACGACCGCTCGCAAGCGTCCACCTAAAGATAAAATGGCCAATCGAAGAACAGCTAAAAAGAAAAGCATTAAGCAATTTAAAAGCAAACCAAATAGCTCTAAGTAACCAGAAATAACTCTAAGTAACCAGAAATAGAATGGTCAGCTCAGTTTGTACTGGGCTTTTTTATATGCAACAAAATACAAATTCACACCCAAAAACTTCCCTAAAGTTGCCAACTTAAATGACACTTTTGTGAATTATGATGCCAACGTATTGATTCTTGGTTGCTCAAAAAAAATACTCTTAAATCACGTTGACGCCCCTATATCTAGCAACTAGATTTTTCTATTAGTGTCTACAACAGGAGGTCATTGAAATGAAACGTGCTAGCTCTACATATCGATTACAACTGATTAAGGAAGTGGCAACTCGCCGAGATCGTCAACGTTCCAATGACCCGATGGCAAACTACATACAAACCCTAATAGATAATAAAGATGATTGTGATACTTCGGTTGAACGCAACCAGAGGTTCAGTGGCAGTCATTTTGATGAGCACATAGGTGGTTGGGTAAGTGACCACTGGGGTAACAAGTAGGACAAAGAGAGTAATCCAACCAGCATAATCGCTGTAGAATTCGTCTCCGAATTAACCTATCATCTGCAACAATTCCCTATCCTAGAGTAAGCAGAAAGTGTCTGAGTTAAAAAGAGAAAAAGAAGTGATGGTTGCCTTCCAAGTGATACCTCGCGTTAAAGAAGGCAACAACTTCGAAGTGGTTGATAAAGCCATTGAAGTTGTGAAAGCTGCCGATGTGCCTTTCCAAGTCGGTGCGATGGAAACTACGATGAAAGGTGAACTCAACCAATTACTCGATATCGTTAAAAAAGCAGAACAAGCTTGCTACGATGCAGGGGCGGTAGAAGTGATCACAAACATTAAGATTCACAGTAAAACCACCGAGGCCGATGATACATTTTGCACGTACCATCGTGGTGTAACGAAAGCGAATCACATGTTTGTTTAATCACATTTTTGTTTCTGAAAACTGAGCTTTAAGAAAGGCTCTGAAGAACCAGTGGTGTTATTGGAAAGGCATGTCTGAGAGGTGAGAAAGGATTTCCATTCGTTCTTCTTCTGACATCGAATGCCAATCACGCGGAGTCTCTTCAGGGTCATATTTTGCCCCGATCGGTTTTCGGTCAAGTGCTTTGACTGGCTCTTTTTTGATTTTTACGTTCTTTTTATTCATACCGACACCACTCCTTCAGGTACAAAGGTACCTACTTTAATATTACACCCCAACCATTATGTAAAGTAATAGTTACTTCGGAGTTAAATAAAATCTAAATACTTCCTCTTTAGCCAAAAAGATCTCTTTGGGGACTGGTATTTCCCTCTTCATCGACCTGCTTACCAATCAAGTTTTTTTGATTCATTATTTTTCTTCTATAGCGCTGACGACACAGCTTTATCACGTGCAATTGTTCTGACGGTGTCATCGACATCCAATTAAAGCGCTCTTCTCTCTTGCGCATACAACCGTTGCAATAGCCTTTGTCATCGCTTGAACAAACCCCAACGCAAGGGCTTGGAACTTGGAAAAACTCTAACTGCTCCACCATGCCTCCTTACACATTCAAAATTACGCTTACTCTCTCAAAAATAAGCGATTAATTTGTCGCCTGGCTCGTGAAATCCATACTAAACTATGACCTTATACTGACACATATAGTGTTTTGTAAACTATACTTTGAACCCATCAAGTTACACTTATCCGGTAACTTCGTTCTTTCCTTTGGAGCCTTATAATATGAAGTTTAGTTCAAAAAAATTACTAGCAGTAGCCGCTTTACCTATGATGCTAGCAGCATGCACAACAACAGGTGACAACGCGATGCAAGTAACACCAACCGATCTACAGCACCATAATTGGGAACTTGCGCAAATTGATGGCAAGGACATTGTGAAAAGCGAAGACCAAGCAGCTCCTCGTCTAGAGATCGGCGAAAAGATGACTGCAAACGGCATGGCTGGTTGTAACAACTTCTTCGGTCAAGGCGAGCTGAAAGACGGTCAATTCCGTATCAAGCAAATGGGCATGACAATGAAAATGTGTCACGGCTCTGCGATGGAAATCGAACAATCGGTTTCTGCTACTCTAAGCGAGTGGAGCGACGTAACGCTAACAAACGATACGCTAGTACTGAAAAACGATGTACACACGCTAACGTACACAATTCGTGACTGGGTAAACTAATCCGTCATCGAAACCAAATACTGATTAAAGGAGCCTGATGGCTCCTTTTTTATTGTCAGCTTGCCCTCACTACTTCTTCAAAATTGACACTCATCGCCGACTTTTCGTACCAGCCTCCAATAAACCTCAAAAATCTCTCATTTAGATGCAATAAATTCAACGGTTCAGCGGTCTGTTGCTAGGATGGCAAAAGCCTAGAGTCTGTCGAGTTTTCGAGGTGATTACAGATCGAACAAAACTCAACCGAGAACTCCCTGCTTGTTCTCAAGTAATTGATTGAATTTACTGTTGAATTAGAATTTATTTCAGAAACAGATAGAATAACTATTAGGGCATGTTGATCTTTCGTTAACCACGAAGGGTCAACACGCCCTAGGTCGTTTGAAAATACAATGCTCTTGCCCGTTCACTACCAAATGGAAAAGTTTATGAACAAGATAGTAAGTACGTTAGGAATCATGGCAACCGTTGCATACAGCGCAACCATTTATGCTGATGAAGCAACATCCACCGACAGCTGGAACCAAATAGAACAGCAGGCAGAGGGAGAAACTGTCTACTTTCACGCTTGGGGCGGAAGCCAAGAGATCAATCGTTACCTACAGTGGGCAGGCAAGAAATTACAAAGTGACTACGGTGTCACGTTAAAGCATGTGAAAGTGACCGATATTGCGGAAACCACCACTCGACTGCTTGCTGAAAAAGCAGCAGGAAAGAACAGTGAAGGCAGCGTCGATATCGTCTGGATTAATGGCGAGAACTTCCGCTCGATGAAAGACAACGCGCTATTGTTTGGGCCATTTACAGAGTCACTTCCAAATTGGCAGTATGTCGATAAGTCTCTGCCGATTGATGTTGATTTCTCAGAGCCGACAGAAGGCTTGGAAGCACCGTGGGGCGTGGGACAACTTGTGTTCATTCACGATCAAGAGACACTACACAACCCGCCACAATCGTTTTCAGAGATGTTGAGCTACGCTCAAGCTTTCCCAAATCGCTTAAGCTACCCTCGCCCACCAGAATTTCATGGCACGAGCTTCATTAAGTCTCTATTGATTGAACTAACAAACAATAACCCTGCACTGGCTCAGCCGGTTTCAGAAGACAACTTCCAAGAAGTGACGGCACCACTATGGGCTTACTTAGATAAATTCCATAAAGTGGCTTGGCGCGGTGGCAAACAATTCCCAGCAGGCACATCGGAAAGCATCCAACTTCTGGATGACGGACAGATCGATCTCGCGATTACGTTTAATCCAAACTCTGTTTATTCAGCACAAGCCAGTGGTCGCTTAGCCGAAACCACTAAGGCTTATGCTCTAGAAAGCGGCGCTCTATCTAACATTCACTTCCTGGCGATTCCTTGGAATGCCAATGCAACCGCAGGTGCTCAAGTGACCATTAACTTCTTATTGAGCCCGGAAGCACAGTCTCGCAAGGGTGACCTCAATGTTTGGGGCGATCCTTCGGTTCTGAGCAGCAAATACCTGACTGGCAGCGCTAAAAACACCCAGCAATTTAAATCGGTTGATGAACCACACCCTAGCTGGCAAAACGCGCTCGAGAAAGAGTGGCTTAAGCGATACGGTAACTAGTCTTCATGCTACGCGCTCTATATTTTGTTGTTATAGCTGTATGCATTATCCCGACCATTCCTGGGGTAGCGGGAGTCGTGGCTTCGTCACTGAGTTTCATCCCGCCCCTTGGTTTAGAGGAGCCGACACTCAACGGTTTTAGCCAAGTCTTTCAATGGGAAGGGGCTTGGCACTCTATTGGCTTAAGCCTAGGTTCAGCAATTGCAAGCAGCTATATAGCCTGCTTCCTGACCTTTTGTATTCTTCAAGCCTCTTGGGGAAACAAGTTTTGGAGAAAGATTGAGTTTACGCTATCGCCAATGCTTGCCATTCCACATGTAGCTTTCGCTATCGGCTTTGCTTTTCTGTTTAGTCCAACGGGGCTTGGCGCAAGAGCGGTACATCACTTGCTCGGCGAATCGGCTACCAGCTCTGAATTGGCGTTATTGGTGAAAGACCCATACGCGTTCGGCTTAATTATTATGCTCGCACTCAAAGAAGTCCCCTTCTTATTGCTGATGAGCATTTCGATACTTCAGCAAATTGATGTAGAGCGTATCACCAAGGTCAGTGCATCGCTCGGTTACAGCCGCGCTCAGATCTGGTGGAAATGTATTTTCCCACAATGGTTTACCAAGCTTCGTTTCCCAATGCTGGCGGTACTCGCTTACAGTGTCTCGGTTGTCGATATTGCTTTGATCATAGGCCCAACCAACCCGCCGACCTTTGCCGTTTTGGTATGGCAATGGTTCAACGATCCGGATCTTAACCTACTTCCGCGAGCTGCTGCTGGTGCCATCGTTTTGTTTGGTTTAGCTTCGTTGATCATCGCCTTGGCGCGTTTAGTTGAATGGGCGGTTCTTAAGTACTTTCGAACTTGGCAGTATTCCGGAAGAACAGGGGCAAACCTTCCGGGGAAAACGGTATTCACTGTCCTTGCTAGCCTTTCACTGCTGATCATTCCTTTAATGGTAATTTGGAGCGTTGCTCAGCGTTGGCGCTTCCCTGATTTACTGCCGAGCCGCTACAACATGCGCTTCTGGGAGTTCGAGTGGGATGCCATCATGAGTACTGTGGGTCAAAGCTTATGGATTGGTCTGATTGCCGCTTCAGTCGCTTTGTTGCTTGCGCTGGTGGCTCACGAATACAGAATCAAATACAAGTGGCAAGTTCCGAGCTTCATTATCGCTATTCCAATGCTAATACCACAGCTTTCAGTGTTGTTTGGTATGCAAGTCACGACCCTCTACATCGGCAGTAGTGCCTATGAGTTCTGGGTGATTTGGGCGCATGTTTTCTTTGCTTTCCCGTTCGTGTATCTGTCTTTGGATGGCCCGTGGAAAAGCTTCAATGATGGGTTGATTAAAGCCTCGCTGAGCCTAGGTAAATCGCCATTTCAGAGTTGGTATTCGATCAAACTACCAATCTTGCTTCCTGCGATTGCCTTTGCTTGGGCGGTCGGGATCAGCGTGAGTTTGGCCCAATACCTTCCAACATTAATGCTCGGCGCGGGCCGTATTAGCACGATCACCACAGAAGCCGTTGCACTTACCAGTGGTTTCGACCGCAGGGTGACAGCAATCTATGCCATTTGGCAGGCCCTATTGCCTCTGTTCTTTTTCTCTTTAGCGATATTAGTCAGCCGACTTCAACTCAGATATCGCCGTCTTACTTTTAAAGGTTTCCTAAGTAATGAGTCTGTACCTCAACGACCTCGCCATCCGTAAAACCGATGGAGATTCGCTGTTCTCAGCGCTAAACGTCACATTAGAATCTGGCCAAATACTGGCTTTGATGGGGCCGAGTGGCTGCGGAAAGTCGACCTTACTGGATGCGATTGCTGGTCACTTAAGTGAAGAGTTTTCGTACTCTGGCACCGTTGTGTTGAACAATATTCAGCTCGACGAGCTTCCATCACATCAGCGTGAAGTCGGTATTTTGTTTCAAGATGACTTGTTGTTTCCGCACCTCAAAGTATGGGAAAACTTGGCCTTTTCGTTACCGAACTCTGTTAAAGGTTCCGCTCGCCAAAAACAAGCAATGGCTGCACTAAAAGACATAGAGCTAACTCACTTAGCTGAATCTTTCCCGGATCAAATATCCGGCGGTCAACGCGCAAGAATAAGCTTGACTCGTATGTTGTTAGCCAAGCCTAAACTCGCCCTGCTTGACGAACCGTTCAGTAAGTTAGACCAAGAGCTCAGAGCACAATTTCGCGATTGGGTCTTCGAACAGCTGACCAAAGCGAATATCCCTACATTAATGGTCACGCACGACGAAGCCGATGTACCTCAAGGGGCAGAAGTACTGTCTTGGCCATGGAGAAGTAACCATGCTGGATAAGTACTCCATTAAGGTCATTAAGTGGCCATTAAATCAGTCTGCTAAGTTACTAAACCAATTGGGTATCACGGCCAATCAAACCACGTTATTCGGATTTCTGATTGGGTGTTTAGCGTTTCCAGCGTTGGCATTTCAACAATATGAGTGGGCGTTAGGCTTCATTGTGTTTAATAGAGTATGTGATGGGCTTGATGGAGCCTTGGCTCGAATCCAAGGCATTAGTGATGCGGGCGGTTTCCTCGATATCAGCCTAGATTTCCTATTCTACTCGCTGATCCCTTTTGGATTTGTCATTGCCAACCCAGAACACAACGCCATTGCCGGTGCATTTTTGATCTTCTCTTTTATCGGCACAGGCAGCAGCTTTTTAGCGTTTGCGGTTATGGCAGGCAAGCGAGGCATTGAAAACCCAGTCTATAAGCATAAGTCTCTGTACTACATGTCAGGGCTAACCGAAGGCACTGAAACCATCGCTTGTTTCATCGCGTTTTGTATTTGGCCTCAACACTTTGCGGTTATCGCTTACACCTTTGGTGCAGCTTGTTGGCTAACCACGTTCATGCGTATTTATTTTGGTTTTCAGACACTAAAAAACCAAGCTAGTTAATAAATGAGTTAGTTTCTTGCACCTATAAAAACGCCGCTCATTGTGAGCGGCGTTTTCTATATTAGTATGGATAATGCCCGCTAAATCATGACATCAAGCTTCAGCTGAAGCCGTGATTTTAAACCTCAATACCTTTAGGCTTGAATCAAGGTCGACATCGACAAACTCAGGCGGGTTGTCTAGGCGTTCAATAAACTCAACGCTTGGCGCTTCTTCTGCCATCGTCTCAATCAGGAAGTTTGGTGAGACTGCTGGTGAGTTCACACACGCAATCACTTCACCGCCTTCCGTTAGAAGCTCCGGCAAACGGCGTAAGATCTTTTTGTAGTCTTTAGTTAGGGCGAAGCTGCCTTTTTGGAACGAAGGTGGATCGATAATCACCAACTCATAAGGACCGCCCTTCTTGATTTTCCCCCACGACTTAAAGATATCGTAGCCAAGGAAGTTAACCGAGCGCATATCGTGTTCATTCAGACGGTGGTTATCGCGACCTTTGTTTAGCGAGCCACGTGACATGTCCACGTTCATGCATTGACGAGCGCCACCAGCGATAGCCGCGACAGAGAAACCACAAGTGTATGCAAACAGGTTAAGAACGTTCTTATCCTTGGCATTATCTTGTACCCACTGACGACCATTACGCATGTCTAGGAACAAACCGAAGTTCTGATTACGGCCAATGTCTAATTGGTACTTAAGGCCATGCTCAACCACAACCGGAGAGTCATTCAACTCACCCCATAGAACCTCTGAAGGCGCACCATCGGCATAACGGTGTTGCAGAACAATGCTTGTGCCCTGCTTTGATTGCCAGATATCTTTGTTGGTGAGTTCAACCAATCCAGCTTTAAGAGATGACAAGAATTCATCGTTGACTTCTTTAAACACGTTAACCAGTAGCTGTCCATCAACCCAGTCACATGTCAGTTGCTCTAGACCAGGCCAAAACTTACCGCGCCCGTGGAAAATACGGCGTAGTTCGTTTGGTACTTCATTAAGTTGCTGTTCAATATGACTAAAAAACAGAGGTAAAGCTGATGCTTCCATTATTTCACTCACTTAGTGTTTAGCTTTGGCCAAGTTAATGACCAAGGTTCAAGCCAACTGTCCAAACCGTTCGACACGGTTTCCTGATGCCACTTCTCACCCAAAGAGTTTAAGCTCCTTGGGTCGCAGACATATTCGTAGGCTTGTGATTGATAGGCAAATCGAATCGCGAAGGCATGTAGATAACCTCTGTCAGCCTCACTCGATGGATTATAAATAGGGTCACCAACAATGGCTGAGCCGATCGACTTCATCGCGACACGGATCTGGTGAGTTCGCCCTGTATAGGGTTTGCATAACAGCAGACGCTCACCGGGTTCAGCCGTTGCTGATAAAAACTGAGTAATCGCAGGGTTCTCTTTGGATGTCAGAAGTTTCCAACTTGAGCGTCGTGAACGCTCCATGTCTCCTGAGATCAAACCTTGCTTTTTCTTTGGCTTCTTAGAGCCAATCGCAAGGTAGTATTTTTCTACTTCACGCTTTGCAAATAGCTGTGAAAGCTCGCTCGCCGCCGACGCATTTTTTGCCAGCAGCAGAATGCCCGAAGTCATTTTATCTAGTCGATGAACGAGATACAGCTTAGGCTCATTAATTGCCTTAGCAACTTCTTGAAGCAACATGGTATCGCCATCGTCTTTGTGGACGCTGACTCCAGGATGCTTATTGATAAGTAAAAAATCAGAGTGGTTCAGAAGAATATCGAACATGTAAAGGCTAGCTCCATTGTAGAACGTGGAGTATACCTCGTCTGAACCCAGATTCCAGCTACGAAAAAGCCCAACTCACTCAATAAATATTGAATCGTTGGGCTTCTTTTCAGCAACTAGCGATCAGTGCGTGGTCTTTACTCGATTACCAATAGGTAAATAGAACCAAGCTACCGCTTTACCCCAGTTTAAACTTACCAACTAATGCTTCTAGCTCAGCAACCTTAGCGTTCAAGCCTGATGTATTTTCGGAGCTACGAGTTGCTAGCTGCAGAGATTGCTCAGAGATATCGCTAATCGCGGTAATGTCCGCTGCAATTTCTTTGGTCACAGCCGTCTGTTCTTCTGCCGCAGTCGCAATAGAGTTAACCATGCTTTGTACATTGCCCGCACCGCTCACAATCGCTTCTAGAGCCGAAACAGCACCTGAGCTTTGCTCAACACCAATCTCAACTAAACGACAGTTATCTTGAGTGTAAGTCACCGCTTCTTGAGTGCCCGATTGAATCGATTGAATGATGCCCGAGACTTCTCGTGTCGCTTTGGTTGTTCTTTCTGCTAGCGCTCGCACTTCATCGGCTACCACAGCAAAACCACGACCAAACTCGCCTGCACGTGCCGCTTCAATTGCAGCGTTAAGAGCTAACAGGTTAGTTTGCTCAGCAATGTCTTCGATTACCTTGATAACGCTACCAATCTGCTCACCGTGAGAACCTAGAGTATTCATTTGCAACGACATATCGCTCATTTGAGTCGACACTTGTTGAATACTCGCCACCATCTCAACAATCACGTTGCGGCCATCTTCTGCAGAGGTTTCTGAGCGACGTGCTTCTTCATAAGTTGAAGTACCTTGCTGCGCCACTTCAGAAATGGTCAAGCTTAGCTCTTCAGCAGCCGTTGCAATCAAGTTAGCTTTGTCTGCTTGAGCTGATGCACCAGTAACGATGTCTTGGCTAATAGAAGAGAGCTCCCCTGTCACCGATTGGACTTGGTGAGTCACAGACGAGATTGAACCTAATAGGTCTACTAGTGATTTCTGCATCTGGTTAATCGACTTAGCCAGTTCAGCCAATTCATCACCAGAATCATCAATAATGTCGCCTGCCGTTAGGTCACCATTTGCTACGCGTCGTGCTACTTGTTCTACACGAGTAAGACGATTGGTAATAGAGCTAGACAATAGATACGCAATCACACAACCAAAGACAATCGCAATAGCAGACAACACCATGATAGTGCGCTCGATGGTAGTAAACGTGTCGGTTAGTGTCAGTAGTGACTGTTCTGTATCTGCACGCTCACTTGCTGACGCTTGATCCAGTAAGTTCTCAATAGGGATAAGATTGCTCTCATACAAAGATCGTAGCTGTTGAATATTGGCTAGTAGCGCAGCTTCATCATTGATCTTCGGCACAAGCTTTGATTCAAACTCTTTAGTGAAACGCCCCATCAGGTCTTCAATTCGCTGAATACGGCGGTGGTCTTCCGAACCTCTACTCTCCAAACGCTTAGCCTGCTCGATAGCTTGAGCAAATTCGTTCTTGCTGGTTCGATAATCATTGAGTGCGTTATCAACCAGTGTAATTGCACCAAGCGCATCTCGGTATACATCACCCGCTTCATCAATCAGTACCAGGTAGGTAACAGTACCCGGAACATCGTCCATTCTAATTTCATCTGCGCTCTGGTGCGCGCCGATAACTTCTATCCATACAATACTGACTAACGTAACAAGCACCGCCAATATAGAGCCAAAACCGGCATACAGTTTCTTTCTCACTGACAATTTCACACAACACCTACCTAAATTAAATACCGATCAAAAATTCTTGATATTCAATATATCGGCTAGGTGACGGATAACTTTAGTGAATGTAATGTTTTATTTTTTGATAAGAATTAAGTATTTGAATAAAAAAACGGGAGCCATTGGCTCCCGTTTCTTAACTTACTTTAGCTCGCGATTGTAGCTTCTTAAAACTATAGCTTCTTAGAGATAAGCGCAGAGCCAGCAATAATACCAATACCTAGTAGCATGATTGCACCTTTACCGCTGTCGAAGCCAGAAGAGATACCCATGAATGCAACGATTGCGATAGCTACTGGGATGATGTACTTAACTAGCGTGTACCATAGACCGAATAGTGGGAAAGATACTTCACCATCGTTAGTGATTTCTTTCTCTAGGTCAGCACGGTTTAGTCTCCAACCAGCGAAGATACATACCAACATACCGCCAACCGCTAGGAAAATCTTATCCGTTAGTAGGTCGAAAATGTCGAACGCGCCAGTATCAAACAGTGTTGGACCGAAGCCGCCAAGTGATAGAGAAGCGAAGATACATAGAATCGCCATTACAACACTTGCAGACAGTACCGCTGTTACACGCTTCATGCCTTTCTCATCGATTAGGTAAGAAACCACAACTTCAAGTAGAGATACTGAAGATGTTAGTGCCGCAACACTCAAACCAACGAAGAACATAAGAGCAAATAGAAGACCAACTACGCCGCCCATTTCAGCGAATAGCTGAGGAACAACAACGAATACTAAACCAGGGCCCGCTGCAGGTTCCATACCGAACGCGAACATTGCAGGGAACATTGCAACACCAGCTAGAATAGCAACACCAGTATCCATTGCGGTTACCATTGCTGTTGTCTGAACTAGGTTCTCTTTCTTCTTAAGGTAAGAACCGTATGTCATCATACAACCCATACCAAGACTTAGAGAGAAGAATGCTTGACCTAGAGCGGCTAGGATTACATTGCTGTCTACTTTAGAGAAGTCAGGACTGAATAGGAACTCAAGACCAGCCATCGCGCCCGGAAGCATAATGCCTTTGATTGATACTACAATAAGGATAATGAAAAGAAGCGGCATCAGGATCTTACCTGCTTTCTCAATACCACCAGAGATACCTTTCATAACGATAACAACGTTAAGTAGTAGGTATAAGCCCATCCACATTAGTGGTTGAACTGGGTTTGAGATAAAGCCACCAAAGCTATCACCAATTGCTTCTGGTGCGTCTAGAAGACCACCTGCAATTTTACCGATGTATGCGATTGACCAACCGCCTACTACTGGGTAGAAACCCATGATAAGTAGACCACTGAATACGCCGATAACGCCAGCGAACGTCCAACGACGGTCAGTTGTTTTAAATGCACCTACTGCTGATTTTTGCGTATGACGGCCAATCGCAAATTCAGTCAGCATGACACTGAAACCAATAAAAATTACAAAAAACAGGTAAATGGCAACGAATGCACCACCGCCACTTTCGCCTGCTGTGTATGGGAATTTCCAAATGTTACCTAAGCCAACAGCAGAACCGGCTGCAGCCATTACGAATCCTAACTTCGAACCCCAGGTATCGCGGGGTGTTGTGGTTGTATTACTAGTAGCCACGTGTACTCCAAACTTTTGTGTTATGTGATGTTGTGTTTTGCTTTGGGTGGCGTCTTTAAAAGGAAGGTGTATAAATAAATTTACACACCTAAAAGATTTGATTGACGCTCGTTGTCTAGCAAGTAAACCAGTTTAAGAATAAAATTGGAAGAGCATACCGTACAAATTTCGTTAAAGATGTAAATTTTTATGGTTAAATGCCGACTTTTCATACAAAACAATCGTTTTCTTCTTAAGTTGACCAAAACTTAACAACTTTAACCTATTTACATCTTTTGCTCTATTTTGTAAATAGTTGAATCCTTAAATTCCCATATCCGTTAAATAGCATTACTATCTAAGTGTCTCTTTTTTCGAGTATTCAATGTGGATAAGCTTTATCATTTTTTAACTTTGGCCTCTGTTGTTTTGTACTGGGTTCTCGTAGCCGGTGTGACGTTTCGTGTTGTACTAAAACGACGCTCTGTCAGCGTTTCTCTTGCTTGGCTAATGGTTATCTACATTATCCCGATTGTTGGTGTAGCTTGTTACTTCCTTTTTGGTGAGCTAAACCTAGGCAGAAAAAGGGCTGAACGCGCTCATCGTATGTTTACCCCTTTCGGCGACTGGTTCCGTCAATTGAATGATTGCCAACTTCACCAACCAGGTAAAGTCGGCTCCCCTATCCATAAGATTGACGAGCTTTGTAACAATCGAATGGGCATCCCTGCACTCAGTGGAAACACTCTATCGCTGCAATCTTCACCAAACGAGATCCTACACGCAATTATCGAAGATATAGAAAATGCACAAACCAGTATCAAGATGGTTTTCTATATTTGGCATCCAGGTGGCCTGACCGATTCGGTTGCCTCTGCGCTGATTCGCGCTGCAAAACGTGGCGTAGATGTTAAAGTTTTGCTCGATTCAGCCGGTAGCCCTCGCTTTTTCAAAAGCCACTGGCAGTCAATGATGAAGGACGCAGGCGTTCAAGTCGTACAAGCACTAGAAGTGAGCCCATGGCGTATTTTCTTACGTCGCCTAGATTTAAGACAACACCGCAAAATCATTGTGATTGACGAGACTATCGCCTATACGGGTTCAATGAACATGGTCGATCCTGTTCACTTCAAACAAAGTTCCGGCGTTGGTCAGTGGATTGATGTAATGGTCAGAGTGACTGGGCCAACCGTTAATGTGTTATCCGCTATTCATGGCTGGGATTGGGAAGTTGAGACTGGTGAACGCATTCTCCCTGATATACCTGAATGCCCAGTTGAAGAAATCATGACACATCATCCGGTTCAAGTAGTGCCGTCTGGCCCTGGCATGCCGGAATATTTGATCTTACAAGTACTGACCATCGCCATCAATCAAGCGAATCATTCTGTACGTATTACTACACCTTATTTTGTGCCAAGTGCTGACTTACTCGAAACACTTAAGATGACAGCTCAACGCGGCGTAACTGTAGAACTGATCATTCCACACAATAACGATTCACTAATGGTTAAATGGGCTTCTCGTGCGTTTTATACCGAGTTGCTTGAAGCTGGCGTGAAGATCTATGAATTTTACGGTGGCCTTCTTCATACCAAATCGGTAGTGATCGATGAAGAGTTTTGCTTGATCGGAACCGTCAATATCGACATGCGCAGTTTGTGGCTCAACTTTGAAGTGACTCTGGCTGTGGATGATGTGCATTTCACGCAAAAACTGTCTGAGCTGCAGAAATCTTATATCGCTTCATCCCACTCTGTAGAGTTAGAACAGTGGGAGCAAAGAAACCTTAGTAATCGCTTCTTTGAGAGGCTGTTCTACTTGTTCAACCCACTCCTATAATTCCAGCAATGGTTCGATTATGGCTCGTTGTTTCCCCATCGATCATTTTTAACCTTTCACTGTTAACTGAGTGAAAGGTTAAAAATCGTAAGAAAAGCGCAAAAATCCCCGCTCCGCTCTTGCTTTGAACACTCTTGGCATGTTTTAAATAGGACATAACCGATTGATAAGGAATTCACAGCATGTCCGAGAACAAAACCACTAAACTTATCACTGCCGGTCGTGATAAGAAGTGGACCAATGGTGTTGTTAACCCACCAGTACAACGCGCTTCAACTGTCGTATTTAACTCAGTAGAAGAGAAGCGTAAAGCTACGATTAACCGCGCTAACAAGACCCTTTTTTACGGACGTCGTGGAACCAACACTCATTTTGCCTTCCAAGATGCGATGGTTGAAGTAGAAGGCGGCGCGGGTTGTGCACTGTACCCGTGTGGTACAGCAGCAATTTCGAATGCCATTCTCTCTTTTGTAGAAACAGGTGATCATATTTTAATGGTTGACACCTGCTACGAACCTACTCGTGATTTCTGTGACACCATCATGAAAAAGATGGGGGTAGAGACAACTTACTACGAGCCAACGATTGGTGAAGGTATCCAAGACCTTATCAAGCCAAACACTAAGGTGCTGTTTACTGAGTCTCCAGGCTCTGTCACCATGGAAGTGCAGGATATTCCAACACTAGCGCGTATCGCTCATGAACATGACATCATCGTTATGCTAGACAATACTTGGGCGGCTGGCGTGAACTTCTCACCGTTTGATTTTGGTGTTGATATCTCGATTCAAGCAGCGACCAAATACATCGTGGGTCACTCTGATGTGATGCTAGGTACGGCAGTCGCCAATGAGAAATGCTGGGATCAACTAAGAGAGCAAAGTTACTTGATGGGGCAATGTGTCTCACCTGATGATGCTTATTTAGGGCTTCGCGGCATTCGTACTCTTGATGTGCGTCTACGCCAACACGCAGAAAGCAGCTTGAAGGTCGCAAAATGGTTAGAGACTCGTCCTGAAGTTAACCACGTTCGTCACCCTGCTCTTGAGTCTTGCCCAGGCCATGAATTCTTCAAACGAGATTTTACTGGCGGTAATGGCTTGTTCTCTTTTGTACTAAACAACTCTAATATCAAAGCGACGACAGCGTTACTTGATGGAATGACACATTTTAGTATGGGTTACTCTTGGGGTGGATTTGAAAGTTTGATTCTAGCTAACGAACCAAGCAGTTTTGACAGCTTGAGAACTGTTGCCAATCCTAATTTCGAAGGTACCTTGATACGTGTTCATATTGGGTTAGAAGATGTTGATGACCTGATTGCTGATCTAGAGGCGGGATTAGAACGTTATAGCGCTCTGATTTAATCTGAGACGATAGGTCTAATATGCAAAAAAGGCAGGATATTCCTGCCTTTTTCTGTTTAAAGCATAACTCAAAATACTCATATTCAGATACTTCAGCTCATAATACAAACCGCTCATAGTCCAGAAGCTTTCAAAGCCAATATTGAACCTTAAAGCACATCCACTTAAAGATCTCAGAGCGATGAAAAATGGCTATGAATTTTTCAATTTCTAAGTGATTGTTCCGCTGAAATAAATAACACTTTATTTGTGTGGGCAACCGACTAAATGATCATTGACCATACCTGTTGCTTGCATAAACGCGTAACAGATTGTCTCACCAACAAATTTAAACCCTCTCTTCTTTAAAAACTTACTCATCGCTTTAGATTGCTCTGTAGAGGCGGGAACTTGAGACATCTCGGTCCATTGATTTTCAATCACCTTATTATCGACAAACTGCCATAAAGCATTGGATAGGGATCCAAACTCTTTCTGAAGCTCAAGGGTTGCTCGTGCATTGTTGTATACCGAAGCAATCTTGCCCTTATGCTTAACCACATCGAAGTGTTCGATAATATTCGGCACGTTGTCTTCATTCAGCTCAGCTAGCTTGTTTAGATCGTAATTATCGAACGCGGCACGATAGCCTTCACGCTTTTTAAGGATCGTAATCCAACTCAGACCTGCTTGAGCACCTTCTAAAGTAATGAACTCAAACAGAACTTGGTCATCATAAACAGGCACGCCCCACTCTGCATCGTGGTACTCCCTTTCAAGCTCATGTTTAAGCGCCCATGCACACGTTCTATCCACTGTATTAGCTTCCATTTCGATGGTCTCTTTTAGTAATCATACATAAAAATAATGCCCCAATTAGGGGCATTATTTCAAAGGTCAGTTGACGTTAAGCCACTTCAATTTTATGGAACAAACGATACAGCACAGGCACTACGATTAGCGTGAGTACAGTCGCAAAGCCTAAACCAAACATGATGGTTACTGCCATTGGTTTGAAGAAGATATCCGGTAGTAGAGGGATCATACCTAGAATGGTGGTAATCGCCGCCATACATACCGGGCGAACACGACTCAGAGCCGCATCAACAACCGCTACATACGGATCTTTACCAGATTTCATCTCAATCTCAATTTGATCAAGTAGTACGATACCGTTCTTCAGAAGCATCCCAGATAGACTCAAGAAGCCCAACAGCGCCATAAAGCCGAATGGTGTATTCAAGGCTAGCAAGCCTGTCGTCACCCCTATCAACGCCAATGGAACCGTTAACCAAACGATCAGAGGCTCTTTCACCGAGTTAAACAAGAACACAGTGATTAAGAACATGAACAAGTAACCCAGAGGCATGGTTGTGAACAGTGACGCCTGTGCATCTGCTGACGACTCATATTCACCCCCCCATTCCAATGAGTAACCCGGAGGCATCTCAATCGCTTCAATCTGTGGTTGTAAGCGTTTCTGTAGAGTTGAGGCCGTCTCTTCACCCAATAGATCAGGATCCGCCATTACCGTTAGCATACGCTTACGGTTCTTACGGATGATCAGTGGATCTTCCCATTCTAGCTCGTAACCTAACGTTACTTGTTGAAGTGGGATGTACTCACTTAATGCTGGGCTCCAGATCTTCATGCCTTCGATGTTACGAATATCGACACGCTCGTCTTCAGGCAAACGAGCCACAATCGGCATTAACGTTGTACCATCACGATACACACCAATCGACTTACCAGAGAAAGACATTGCTAGGAAATCATCAACGTCAGATTTAGTAATACCATAACGACGCGCTTGGCTTTCATTGAACTGAGGCTCTAATACCTTAGTTCTTTCACGCCAATCGTGACGAACGTTAAATGCGCCTTCATCAGCACGCATGATGTCCATCACTTGTGCAGCGATTGAACGTAAAACCGTTGGATCAGAACCCACAATTCGCGCTTCAATTTTCGCACCGCCACCAGGACCTAATTCGATCTGTTTAAGCTTGTAGTCAATCTCTGGGAACTGACCATTTACATGTTCACGGAAGCGTTTCATTAGCCCTTCAAGTACTTCATAACTTTTCACACGAACCGTTATCTCGCCGTAAGCGCTATAACTTTTCTCTGGCGCATAAGTCAGCATGAAACGTTGCAGGCCTTTACCCGCGGTTGTCGTGATATGTTCAACTTCGTCCTGCTCAGCTAGCCAACTCTCAAGCACTTTAAGCTTGGTATTGGTCGCTCGAATATCGGTACCTTCTGGCATCCACACATCCACTTGGAACATAGGTGTGGTTGAAGACGGGAAGAAGGCTTGCTTAACGAAACCAAAACCGTACACACTCGCGCCTAAACCAATAATCAGAACAAACATGGTTAACCAAGCACGCTTCATACAGAACTCAAGGAAGTTTTTGTAGATAACAAAAACCATCCCGTTGTATGGGTCCTTACCTTCGTTATCTGGATCGACCTTCTGACCTTTAAAGAACATGTCGGCAAAGAACGGCGTGAGCGAGATGGCAGTAAACCAACTCAGCATCAAGGAGATCAGTAGCACCGTGAACAAGGTGCCACAGTATTCGCCTGTTGAGTCTTCAGATAAACCAATTGGAGCAAACGCAGTCACCGCAATAACCGTCGCACCAAGCAGCGGCCATTTGGTTTGGGTTACGATATCGGTGGCGGCCTGCATCCGGGTTCGCCCCTTCTGCGTGCCGATCAATATCCCTTCCACCACCACAATGGCATTATCCACCAGCATCCCCAAGGCGATAACCAACGCGCCCAGTGAAATACGTTGTAGGTCGATCTTGAAGTACTGCATGAAAATGAATGTACCGAATACGGTCAATAGCAGTATCAAACCAATCAATAGGCCCGATCTTAGTCCCATGAAGAACAGTAACACCACGATTACGATCGCAACCGCCTGCCCTAAACTCACCACAAATCCGCTTACCGACTTGTTCACCTCTTTAGGTTGGTTATAAACCTCGGAGATGTCGATACCGACGGGTTGTTGATATTTAAGCTCGGCGAGTCTTCGATCAAAGTCTTCACCCACTGCGACCACGTTCACGCCTTGCGCAAAAGAGACACCCAGGTTAAGCGCGAGTTCGCCGTTATAACCAATGATGTTACTCGGTACCTCAACGTAACCACGGGTTACATTCGCCACATCTTTTAGATAGATAAGCCCTTGAGCGCCACCTTCTGTCAGAATTAAATCGCCAAGCTGCTCAACATTCTGGAACTCACCCGTTGGATGGATTCGAATATATTCATCACCAATCCTTACCGCTCCTGCACTTGATACAATATTTTGAGTCGATAAAAGGTTAAATACCGTGCTTGGAGACAGACCCAGAGAGCTTATCCGTTTCATCGATATCTCAATGAACACTTGCTCTTGTTGTTGGCCGGAAACAGAGACTTTACTGACCCCATCAACCAACTCTAGCTCTCGCCTTAGGTAATCAATGTAATCCAGCAGCTCTTTGTAGCTATAGCCATCCCCCGTCACCGCCAGCAAAATACCGTAAACGTCACCGAAATCATCGATGACTTGAGGATCATTGACGCCGGGTGGCAGTTCAACCTTGAGATCATTCACTTTTCGGCGAAGTTCATCCCATATTTGCGGAAGATCATCTGGGCCGTAGTTGTTCTTCATCGTCACCGTTACCTGTGATAGGCCGCGGCTAGAGATAGAGTTCACTTCGTCCACATAGGTAAGTTGTTGAATCGCTTTTTCTAGTGGGTAAGTAACTTCTTCTTCAACTTGTTGAGGTGTGGCCCCTGGGTAAGAGGTCACAACCATCGCATCTTTGATGGTAAAGGCAGGATCTTCTAAACGACCCAAGCCGAAAAAGGCAGAGACACCACCAATAAGAAAGATCAGAGATAGCATCCAGCTAATGACTTTGTTACGTATAAAGTAAGAAGCAACACCTGTGATCTGATCATCACCCTGTTGATCGTCATTTTGGGGCTTGTTATTTACTTCACTCATTGTTCGTCTCCTGAGACAATACTTCCACTGTCATCCCATCTCGCAATCGCGATACGCCTGCAACAACGACATGCTGCCCCATTTCTAATCCTTTCATGATCTGCAATGTTTTCTGATTGGCTTTTCCTATTACGACTTGCTGTTTTGAGACGGTACTGTCGTCATTAAGCACCCATACAGAAGAGTTCTGGCGCGTTAAATCATCGCCATCCGCATTAAACACAGCTTCGATTGGGATAAGTACCCCAGCTTTTAACTCCAAGCCGATATCTCGCCCATTTGACGTCACCTCAACGGCCATACCATCCAGAATCAAATCATCTTCCGGCATAGGTAGAGCAAGCGTCACCGTGAACGTGCCCGTGCTTGGGTCAGGTTCAGTGGTAAACTCCTTAATAGCCGCCGTGTATTCATTGCCACTGGGTACTCTTACCACAGCCTCAACATTCGATAACAGCTGTTCGCTAGGCTGATTCACGTAAATCTGGTCAGGCAGTTGGATAACAACCTCAACATCCTCGACACTGTGAATGTTCACGACCTGCTGGCCTACCTGAATATTTTCATATTGATCGACACTGACACGAGAAATGATCCCATCAACAGGAGCACGAAGCTTAGTGAACGACAAGCGCAGTTTTGCGAGTTCCAGCTCGGCATAAGCGATCTGGCGTTGAGCAGCAATTTCATCAAACTGTGACTTCGCCAATAAGCCTTTCTTCACTAGCGGACTTGAACGTCTGTATTGGCTGTTAATTACCGTGTAACGCGCCTGAGCATTGTCGACATCCAGTTGATAATCGGTAGGGTCAAGCTCTGCAATGATGTCTCCTTGTGAAACACGCTCACCTTCTTTCACATCAAGCTTATTGATTTCACCAGCGACTCGAAAGCTGAGATGAGCCTTCTCGGCAGCGTTTGCAACCGCTGGGAAATAGAGTTTGTCGCTAAAGTCGATGACTGAAATCTCGATAGCTTTAACCAAGGGCGTGTTATTCACTTCTACAACTTGTTTATCTTCACAAGCCGTAAGTAAAGCCAAACACGACAGTCCAGCGGCCACTTTAAGTGTTTTCATGTTATAGCCCCCTTTCCTTGATCCACTCTCGAACTTTAACGCCCGGTTCAAGACCATTAACACCAGAAGTTACGATGCGATCACCATCGTTCAACCCTGAAACAATATGGCGCTTTTCATCGATGATGATTGCGACATTTTCAACAATACCGTCGCTATTCACGCGCCACACAGAGACATCATCGCCATCAGTCATCATTGCTGATGTGGGAATTTTTGTGGCGGCTGCTAACGCTGAAACTAAATGAACTGTGCCTGACATACCCGGCAAAATACCAACATCGGTGGGTCTTTCCATTACCATGGTGACTTTGTACGACCCGGTTTTGGGATCCGCTTCAGTATCAACTTCTTGGAATGCTAAAGCGTAGGAGCTACCAGGGAAAGCATCAAAAACCATGGTTGCATCCGTCTCAAACCCTGAAGAAAAGCGCGTGATAAGTTGGTCGGGTAATAAGAATACGACTTTGAGGATTTGATTCGTTTGAATATTCATCACGCCTTGTTTAGCCGCAATGTATTCATGGTTTTCAGCAGGAATGATGGAGATAGTACCATCGTAAGGCGCAACCAAAGTGGTATAACGTAGGTTGGCTTTTGCTTGGTTAAGCACCGCTTTAGCAGAATTATGATTAGCTTTCGCTTGGTCGAAGTCTTGCTCAGATACGACGCGATCTTTGCGCAACTTAATGGAACGTTGGTATTGAACATCGGCAAGCTTAAAGTTGGCTCTCGCTTGCTTCTCTAACAACTGATATTCGTCAGGATTAAGCGTTGCAAGCCCATCACCTTTGGTAACCTGTTGACCAGATGTGACATCGATAGTCTGAAGTAGCCCTGGAACACGAAATGCCAGTACTGCTTTGTCACCAGCTTCTGTGGTGGCTGGAAAGCTACGTTCAAAAGCATTACTACCGACGGAGACAGTGAAGAGTTTGGCGGGTCTAGAATCAGGTTCAGGTACGGGAGGAAGCTCCTTACCACACCCAGACAACCCAGCTAAGGCTGTCAATAGGACAACGGAGGCTCTATACATTAGTGATCATCCATAACTATAAATATTTTTATAACATAGATTAATTACATGTAACTTACCAGTTATCGTAAGATTTATTTAGACAAAATTATTAAAAAAAATAACGGCTTGGAATAAATTTTCCTAAACCGTTATCTAATGTTTTTCAGGTTTACCACTACATGTTCTTAAATGCGCGGTCGACTTTGAAAGTATCCGAAGTCACATAAGCTTCCATATTGCGGACACTGGTCTCTAATTTCTGGAAATCACCCTCTAAAGTGCCCAGTAACGACTCTGCGGTTTGCCCTTTTTCCCAAGGTTTTTGCTTGAGCGTGTGCTCTTGTTTGGCCTTCATCTGATCGACATACTGAGGTGGTTGTTTTTCAAGCATAAATGTCAAAGCTACATACGCTAATAACACCAAAAAGCTACCACCAAGCAGTGCCGCCGAGATAACCAAGATGCGAACCAACCACACTTCAAGGCCAAAGTAGTTCGCTAACCCTGCACACACTCCAGACAACTTACCGTTAATAGGATCGCGATACAGTTCTCTACTCATAGTTTCGTCTCCAGTTAGGTGACTCCGCATCCAGTATTTTTTCTAGCGTTTTCACTCGATCTTGCATCGATTCAGCTTGAGCAGAAAGCTTGTGCAAACGCTGAAGATCCGTTTCTGAAAGACCATTACTGGATTTCTTCTTGCTGCGGTAATGTAAGAACAACCATAGCGGTGCCACGAAGATTAAAAAGACAATCAGTGGGCCTGCAATTAGAAATGTTGACATAGACAACTCCTAAAATTATTTATCGCGGTTTTCAACTTGTTGCTTCAGTTTCGCCAGCTCTTTTTCAATTTCATCTTGAGCTTGTAGATCTGCAAATTCTTGGTCTAACGATTTTGCGTTACCTGTTTTGGCGTAAACATCTGCTTCAGCTTCTAATTCATCCACTTTACGCGAGAATTGCTCAAACTTCGCCATTGCTTCGTGGGTTTTGCTTGAATGCAGATGCTTTTGAACATCACGACGATTGCTTGCCGCATTATTACGAATCATTAATGCTTGCTGCTTCGCACGTGTTTCTGCGATTTTGGTTTCAAGCTTGCCAATCTCACTGGTCAGCTTTTCGATGGTTTCGTGAACCAAGGTTTGCTCTGTGTGAAGGCTTTTGATTATATCTTCAAGTTTTTGCTTTTCTATTAGCGCCGCTCTAGCTAAGTCTTCACGTTGTTTAGTTAGTGCTAGTGTCGCTTTATTTTGCCAATCTAGAATCTGAGTTTCGATAGCTTCAACTTTACGCGCTAACTCTTTTTTATCTGCGATAGCTTTAGCGGAGTTAGTGCGAACCTCAACCAGCGTATCTTCCATTTCTTGGATAATCAGGCGAATCATCTTTTCAGGATCTTCAGCCTTGTCTAAAAGTGCACTGATGTTCGAATTTACAATGTCTGCAAAGCGAGAAAAAATACCCATGAGGAACTCCTTAATTACAATGATGGCAAATGTGCTTTAAAGCGTTATTCGATTTCTCAATCCACTTGCTCAAAAATTTACGTTTGTTGTTAAACCTACCATAAGTAATCCAAGTAACGTGCCAACTTTTAAGCCATTTATTATCAGATACTTACAATAAAATGGTGATTAACCCGAACCATGCTATGATGAATTTAGCCAAGTATTGGTATTTTTCACCACTACGACTCTTATACTTAAGCTATTTACATGATGTGATTTAAATAAAGCCCTCTAAATCACATCCATCGGCGCTCAAATCACACAAGGACCCGCTATGCAGCAGAACCTCATTGGTGAATCACCCAGTTTTCTCTCCGTTTTAGATAAAGTGTCCCAACTCGCACCAATCGAAAGACCGATTCTGATCATTGGAGAGCGTGGTACGGGTAAAGAGTTGATCGCACAAAGACTGCATTACCTTTCAAGACGTTGGGATCAACCTTTGATCTCATTGAACTGCTCAACCCTCAGTGAAGGTTTGATTGATTCTGAGTTGTTTGGTCATGAATCGGGGTCCTTTACGGGTTCGAAAGGTCGTCATCAGGGTCGATTTGAAAGAGCGGAAGGTGGAACACTGTTTCTTGATGAGCTCGCGACCACGCCCCTAGCCGTTCAAGAGAAGCTATTGCGCGTTATTGAATACGGGCAGTATGAACGTGTCGGCGGACAAAAAGCTTTAAGTGCCAACGTCAGACTGGTGTGTGCGACCAACGCTGACTTGCCAGACATGGCATTAAGGGGCGAATTCAGAGCCGACTTATTGGACAGGCTCGCGTTTGACGTGATTACTATACCCCCTCTTCGAGAGCGAAAAGAAGACATCACGCTGCTGGCAGAATACTACGCCATTAAGATGTGCCGTGAATTAGAATTGGAGTTGTTTGTTGGCTTTGCTCCGTCTGCCGTTGAGGCGCTGCTGGATTATTCATGGCCGGGGAATGTGCGAGAACTCAAGAACGTTATTGAGCGCGCAGTCTACCAGCACGGTAAAGACCCATATCCTATTGAATCTTTGGTGTTTAACCCATTCAAACCCGCATGGAAAATAGATCAAGATTCCACGCATGAAATTGGCAATGCGCCGTCCAACAGCCATACTTCATCAGAGAGCTTGTTTTCTTTGCCGCTTGATTACAAAGCATGGCAAGAACAACAAGACATCAAGCTGCTCAATCAAGCCCTAAAGCAGAGCAAGTACAACCAGAAACAAGCAGCAGAATTACTTGGATTAACCTACAACCAATTACGTGGAATGGTGAGGAAGTACGCGATTGTCGGACAAGCTAACGATAAATAGCTGTCCACGCTTGATTATTATTTGGAGCCGAATAAATAAAATGTTAAATTGTCCGGATCTTGAGGCTCCTCTAACGCCTCGTTTCGAAAAGTATTTCTTTTTATGAAAGCACTAATAAGACTATCACTGAGCATCTGTACGCTGAGCTTTCTCGCTGGATGTGGTGAGAGTGTGAATCACGAGCAAATCCGTGAAAAAGGCTTCATTTATTGCGGCCAAGGTAATCCTAGTACCTTCAACCCACAGCTGGTTGATAGTGGCATTACCGCAGAATCGCTGAGTCCTCAAATTTTCGATACACTGCTCACTCTTGATCCGATGACGTACCGACCAAAACAGAACTTGGCGACAAGTTGGTCTGTTGATAAATCAGGTACAGAGTACACGTTCAAACTGCGCCCAAATGTTGCGTTCCAAACCACAGACTGGTTCACCCCAACTCGTAGCATGAATGCACAAGATGTGGTGTTTAGCTTTGAACGTGTCATTGATAGTTCAAACCCATTTCATTATGTGGGTGGCGGCCTATACCCATGGTTTGCCGGAATCGACTTCAAAAACCTGATCGTCGATATCACCGCAGTTGATGACCTAACGGTGAAATTCCAATTAAGTCGCCCAGACAATTCGTTTCTCAACAATATCGCCACCAGCTATGCAGTCATTCACTCTAAGGAGTATGCCAATCAGCTCATTGCAGCGGATGAGAAAAATCGAATCGATTCCAATCCAGTCGGCACTGGCCCTTTCTACTTAGATGAATACCAAGTCAACGACCTAGTGCGCTTGAAAAAGAACAAGCACTACTGGAAAGGTGAAGTACAAATGGACCAAGTTGTGTTCGATACTTCGCAACGTGGAACAGGCACACTTGCCAAGCTTCTGCGTAGTGAGTGTGACGTGCTCAACTCACCAATTTCTAGCCAAATCCCTATTATTCAGGCTCATGAAGAGTTGAAGATTTCTGCTACTCCGGCGGTTAATGTCTCTTTCATCGCGCTGAATACTGAGCACCCTGCACTGCGTGACTCTCGAGTTCGTAAAGCGCTCAACTTAGCCATCAATCGTCAGAACATTCTTGATTCTGTGTATTACGGTACAGGAACCAAAGCCTACACCTTGCTTCCTCCGACTTCTTGGGCTCACCAAAAAGACAGCGTTCAAGTTCGCTACGACCGAAACTATGCGGTTGCGCTTCTCAAAGAAGCTGGCGTTGAACCTGGGTTAGAGCTTTCAATGTGGGTACCACTAGAGCCACGCGCATACAATCCAAGTCCAAGAAAAACGGCAGAACTTATCCAAGCAAACTTAGCCGATATTGGTATTGAATTGAAACTCTATACCGACGACCGATTTGACCGCACACAGTTGTCCTCTATTTCCTCAACAGACTTGTTGCTTACAGGCTGGATAGGCAATACCGGTGACCCGGACAACTTCTTACGTCCGCTGCTCTCATGCAGCTCTGAGCGTGCAGGGTTAAACGTCTCGATGTGGTGTAATTCAGACTTTGATTTCCTTCTCGACTTAGCATTAGAGATCAATCAACAAAGGCACCGTGTGAACTTGTACCGACAAGCCCAAAACATTCTCAATGAAGAAGTTCCTGTGATTCCTTTAGCTCATGGCGTGCAATTTCGCGTGCACGATCGTTCGCTAACAGGCTTTAAAGCAAGTCCTTTCAATGCCCAACCTTTTGATCAAGTCAGAAGAGAGGTGCAGTAATGTTTTGGTATACATTAAGACGTGTAAACTTATTCGTTATTACGCTAGGAATTCTGACCTTGGTAGGTTTTTCCCTGCTTCGATTAGACCAAACCTCACCTTGGGCAATTCAAGATTTTTGGCCCGGTTGGATTAGCTATATCACTGAATTATCGACGCTAAACTTTGGCCTAAGCAAACACGGTGTGCCTATCATCGATGAGTTGGTCCTGGTGTTCCCTGCAACGCTAGAGCTGTGCTTCTTTGCCTTTGTGTTGGCACTCATCATCGGTATCCCTTTCGGCACCATTGCTGGTATGAGACAAGGTAAATTTGTTGATACCACCATATCGTTCACCTCAATGGCCGGTTACTCTGCGCCTATATTTTGGGTCGCGTTGCTGATGATCATGGTGTTTTCACTGCACTTTGAAATGTTCCCAGTTGGTGGCCGATACGACCTACTTTACGAGATTGAACACGTGACTGGATTCGCGATGATTGACGCCTTTTTTGCCGAGGGTCGCTACCGTGCGCACGCACTACAAAGTGTTATCGAGCACATGGCGTTGCCTTGTCTTGTTTTAGCACTGGCGCCAACGACTCAGGTCATCCGATTGATGAGAGCGTCAGTGGCTGAAGTAATGACGCAAAACTACATCCGCGCTGCGCGAATTAAAGGTCTTTCCACTAGAGAGATCATCACGCAGCACGTGCTAAGAAACGCGATACCTCCGATTATTCCTAAGGTCGGTGTTCAGCTATCGAGTATGTTAACGCTTGCTATTGTTACCGAGTCTATCTTTAACTGGCCGGGCATTGGCCGCTGGTTATTGGATGCCTTATCGAATCAAGATTACGTTTCAATTCAAGCTGGTGTAATTGTGGTGGCTACCTTAGTTTTGACCGCTAATATTCTGTCCGATTTACTGGGCGCGATGATCAATCCACTGGTAAGGAAGGAATGGTATGCTAACAAATAACGTCTACCAAGAAGAACAGATTCCAACCCAGTTCGAACGTTTCTGGCGCAGCTTCCGCAGCAATAATCTAGCTATGTTTGGCTTGTGGTGTTTGGTGCTTATCATTCTGGTCACCGTCACTTCACCGTGGCTAGCCCCGCATGATGCACAAGAACAAACCGGTCACCTATTAACGCCGCCCTCTTGGGATCCTGCGGGAACGGTAGAATACTTTTTGGGTACGGATGACTTAGGCAGAGATATTCTCTCTCGCCTAATAATTGGCTCTCAGTTAACCTTCGGCGCCGCGGTGGTGATTACCTTTATCGCAGCCGTCATTGGTTGTCTGATTGGCGTACTTGCTGGTATGACGCGCGGTTTACTATCAAGCACGCTAAACCACCTGCTTGATACTGTTATGTCGATTCCATCTCTTCTGCTGGCGATTATCTTCGTGGCATTCCTTGGCTTTGGGGAGTTTAATATCTTGCTCGCCTTGTGCTTGGCACTGATCCCGCGCTTTATACGCTCGGTGTACATTGCCGTGCATGCTGAAGTAGAAAAAGACTATATTCTGGCTTCTCGCCTTGATGGTGCGAACGATTTTTACCTGCTATGGAACTCAATCCTTCCGAACATCCTTACCGTGATCGCTCTTGAAGTTACGCTGGCACTGTCAGTCGCAATTCTTGATATCACGGCTTTAGGTTTCCTAGGGCTTGGCGCTCAAGCACCGAGTACCGAATGGGGCTCCATCTTGGGTGATTCGGTCGAGTTGATTTACCTTGCGCCATGGACAGTTACCCTACCCGGCTTAGCTATTATGTTTACAGTTATCGTGATTAACCTCGTCGGTGAAGGTGTTCGCCAAGCGCTAAATGCAGGAATCGAATAATGCCGTTACTTGATATTCGACATCTAACCATCGAGATTGAGACCCCTCAAGGGATGGTTAAAGCCGTAGATCGAATGAGTATTACCCTCAATGAAGGGGAAATTCGTGGCTTAGTAGGTGAATCAGGCTCAGGTAAGAGTTTGGTTGCAAAAGCGATCGTCGGAGTATGTAAAGAAAACTGGAAGGTTTCTGCAGACCGAATGCGCTTAGGTAATATCGACCTACTGCAACTGACGCCGAAAGAAAGACGCCGAGTGATCGCCCGCGATATCGCAATGATCTTCCAAGAGCCATCAACGTGTCTTGACCCTTCTGAAAAAGTAGGTAATCAGCTCGTTGAAGCGATCCCTTCCCATTCGTTTGAAGGTCGTTGGTGGCAACGATTTAAGTGGCGTAAGAAGCAAGCGATCGCATTACTACACAAAGTCGGCATCAAAGACCACTCTCGCCTAATGGACAGTTACTCTTATGAGCTGACAGATGGTGAGTGTCAAAAAGTCATGATCGCAATGGCGATCGCTGCCAAGCCAAAAGTCTTGATTGCTGACGAGCCAACCAACGATTTAGACCCAATTACACAGTCTCAAATATTGCGTCTTTTGAGTCGTATGAACCAGATCAATAACACCACCATCGTGTTGATCGGCCATGACTTAACCACCATTACCCAATGGGCGACTCGCATTACCGTGATGTACTGTGGTCAATCGGTAGAATCCGCTGATACACCGAAGCTGTTGGATGCACCAAAGCACCCGTACACCGTTGCTTTGTTAAAAGCGATGCCAGACTTTAACGACTGGATTCCCCACAAGGAGAAGCTCCAGTCTTTGCCGGGGTCAATTCCACCGCTGCAACATCTTCCTATTGGTTGTCGATTAGGGCCTCGCTGCCCATACGCACAAAGGCAGTGTGTCGAGATCCCACATACGAAACGTATCAAGAACCATAAGTTCAACTGTCACTTCCCTCTGAATATGGAGAAGAAAAAGAAATCATGAGTGCATTATTAGAAGTCAGTGATTTGTCTAAAGACTTTACGACTCGCTCTGGTCTTTTCCGTAAAAAGATTCATCAGGCGGTGAAGCCAGTTAGCTTTTCTCTTGAAGCAGGCCAGACAATTGGTTTTATCGGCCAGAATGGTTCTGGCAAATCAACATTAGCCAGAATGCTCGCAGGCATGGTGGAGCCAACCGCAGGCGAGATCCGCGTGAATGGCGAAAAGCTAGAGCACAAAGACTACTCGACTCGTTGTAAGCTGATTCGAATGATCTTCCAAGATCCGAATACGTCACTTAACCCGCGTATTCAGATCGGTCGAATTCTTGAAGGTCCATTAAAGCGAAACACCAACATGCCTCCAGAAGCTCGTATGCGTCGTGTGAAAGACACACTACTGCGCGTAGGCCTTCTACCGGAACATGCGTATTTCTACCCTCAGATGCTTGCTGCAGGCCAGAAACAAAGGGTTTGTTTGGCTCGTGCCTTAATACTTCAGCCATCCATCATTGTTGCTGATGAAGCTTTAAATGGTTTGGACATGGCAATGCGCTCGCAAATCATCAATCTGTTCTTAGAGTTACAAGAAGAGATGGGCGTATCGTTCGTTTATGTATCTCAACACCTCGGTATTGTTAAGCACATTACCGACAAGATTATTGTCATGCATGAAGGCAATGTGGTTGAGAGTGGGGAAACAGATCAAGTGCTAACCAATCCAACTCACCAAATCACCCAAAGATTGGTTGAGAGCCATTTCTCCAAAGCGCCGAACCACTAACCTGGAATCACGCTACATTTAGCAGAGGGGAAAAGTATGTATCGAACAGCTTCAATGCTTCCCCTCTTGTTGGTGCTGTTGTCCTTTAACGCGACAAGCACACCGCTCACATGGCTAGATAGAAGCTTCGTCGAAACTGCCTTTTATACCGTCGCGCTTCAACACGAATACTCCCAAGGCAACAAACCGCTCGCCAAGTGGAAACAACCGATCAAGATTTGGATCGATCATCGAGTGGGCGATGAGGAACTGCATCAAGAGATCACAGAGCTTCATATCAAACACTTATCTGAAGTCACCCAACATCCAATAACAATCGTCAGTAAAGAGTCCGAAGCGAACGTTAAATGGATATACACAAGGCAGAGCCAGTGGGTATCTGAGGCGAAATCGGTGCTCAAGCTCAAATCAACTCAACATTTAAATAGCGCCATCTGCACGGCGGGCCATAGAACCAATTCTAAAGGCGAGATTGTATACGCTGGGATTGTAATCCCGGTTGATCAGGCAAGATCGCGAGGTAAGCTGGTCGCCTGTATCGTGGAAGAGATCACACAAGTTCTAGGCCTGCCGAATGATTCAGATAAAGCCTACCCTTCTATTTTCAACGACCACACGCCAGAAGACTTATTATCGCCGTTAGACGTAGTGCTACTGCAATTGCTGTATGAACCAGAATTGAAAGCTGGAATGACAAAATCTGAAGTAAAACCTATCGTTCGAAAGATACTCAAGAGATACAGCAAAACAGGTGTGCTTCAGCAAGCTTCTAAAGCCGCACAGCAAGCGCCTTTGTATCAGTTGATTGGGTATTGACGAATATACGTTGGAAGTAACTTAGATGGGATAATTGAATGATAGCGCTGCCTAAGAAAGGCAACGCTGACTGACGATGTTACTGTATTACGAAAGAACTAGCGCTTAGCTGCCTGCTTTTTCAATTCGAAGTCGAACTCATCCGGGAACAAGATAACGCCTTCTTCTTGCTCGTTCGGGAATACTACAACAGCAAGTTCGTCGTCTTCTAGACCGTTCGTCCAGCGACTGTGCCATTTGTTCAACGAAATAGACTCAGCTTTACACTCAGACCAATCACCCGTTGCCCATGATTCTGCGAACTCTTGGTTTGGCCATACTGGAACACAATCTTCATCTTCTGTGTTCAGCATTACACAACCGTGTTCATCGGTTAAGATCCATACTTCACGGTTTGCTACGATTTCTTTCACACAGTATTTCAGGCGTTGCTCGCCCGTATACTTGTTGATTTCAGCGATTTTTTTATCGTCTAGCTGTGTAGTCATCTTAATTTCCTACTTTAGTCAGTAACTTTGCTCTTAAAGCTATTTTATGCCGAGTGTTGTTAACTTCAAACATTATCGATGAAGAAGAAAGTCTACTTCAAAGAAAAACGCCTGCTAAATAAGCAGGCGTTTAATATTAAGCGACTTGATTAAACAAGCTCACCTTGTAGCCAAGGCCAGCCTTGCTTCTTACGGCTTAGTGTATTTTCCATCATTAATACGCCGCCTTTCTCGTGCTTAACCAATTTCTCAGCCCACTCACCTTTGTATAGAAGACGAGTTTGAGCAGTAGTGATATCTGTTAGCATTACCGCAGCGAACGCTAGACCGTCTTTCTCACAACGCTCTTCAAGATCAGCTTCTAGCGCTTCGATCATGCCGTCTACTTGCTCAAGAGTCGCAAGTTCAACTTGACCAACAACAACATCACGACCGTTGAATGGGTAGCCTTTAAGGTCTTTTTCTACTAGCTGTGCAGCAGATAGGCCTTCGATGTTTGTTTTTGCGATTAGAAGCGCTTTGATGAATGCATCAACGTCAGTTACGCCAGCAATTTCAGCAAGCTCAGCAACCGCGTCTTTGTCTTTTTGAGTACATGTTGGAGAAGCAAAACCAACTGTGTCTGAAAGAATTGCAGACATCATTAGTTTAGCGATTTGTTGAGAGATTGCGTGACCTTCAATCTTGAACATGTTGAAAAGTACAGTGTTTGTACAACCAACAGGCCAGATCCAAGCTTCCATTGGGTTTACTGTCATCACGTCGCCTAGACGGTGGTGATCAACAATACCTACGATCTCTGCATCAGCAACATCATCTGGTGCTTGTGCTAGATCTGAGTAGTCTACTAGCCAGATTTTCTCACCAGCAACAGAAGTACGAAGCTCTGGCTTTTCAGCACCAGCGACTTCTAGAATGTGTTGAGTTTCGCGGTTGATCTCGCCTTGGCGAATTGGTGTCGCTTCCTCGCCACGAGCCTTAAGAAGCTCAGTTGCAACTAACGCACTACAAATACTGTCACTATCAGGGTTTTTGTGACCAACAACTAAAATCATGTTTCTTCCTATTACACTAACAATTATGACTCTACCTTTAGAGCCTCTCTTTATTAGCCATACTTTACCTCATTTTTTTAGATTGGTCATGTTTCGTGGGTTTAGCCAATAGTAACAATAGATAAAAAAACAACAAATGCAATTGATAATTATTATCATTCGTATATATTTATCTTAAGCCACTAATTTTGAGTAACACCTATGGATCGACTAATCTCTTTTTTGCCAAGCAGTAGTGCTGCGAAAACAACTCAGTTTTCACTGTCATTTAAGCGCCTGCTTTTGCCTGTCTCACTTGCAGCTTTGGTTGCAGCCCCAGCTACACGAGAGCTGACGGTGACTACTTTGTCAGACGCGTTTTGGGCAGTGTCTTGTTATGTTGCTTTAACCTTGGCTATTTACCACTGGTTAAGTCTGTACATAAACAAAGATAACGTCTTCAATAAGCTCGTCCATCAATCTCGTTCAAACCAAGTGGTATTCGCGGCTCTCATGGGCGCGTTGCCCGGCTGTGGCGGTGCGATAGTGGTAACCACACAATTTATCTCGGGAAAACTCGGATTTGGTGCGGTAGTTGCGGTGCTCGTCTCAACCATGGGTGACGCGGCGTTCCTGCTCATAGCGAGCGAGCCTAAGACAGGTTTAGCCATGATGGCGATGGGCGTGATTGTGGGTACTGCGTCAGGCCGAATCATTAACTTGTTTCACGCAGACGACTTCTTACGCCCAAAAAAAGCACAGAAAAATGAAGCCGTTCACAGTTGCTCATCTCAATCCCAAGACAAAGAATCCGTCTCTAAAAAGGCGATCAACCTGCAAGGTTACCTATGGTCAGTGCTGATTATTCCCGGCGCTGCAGTAGCTCTACTTGGCTCTTTTCAAGTCGATGTAAACGAGTTACTCGCGTTGCCTGAAATGTCGATGGAATGGGCGGGAACAATTTTATTGATTAGCTCGATGTTTCTATGGGGTCTCACCCGTGAAATTGAAGATTACAAATCAGCCGTAAGTGAAGACGAGAAATGTGTAGGCTCTCATCCACTGCAAAAAACGGCTCAAGATACTAACTTCGTGACAGCGTGGGTGGTGGTTGCTTTTCTTTTCTTCGAATTTGGCTCTGTGATAGCAAATGTTGATTTTGCGACGCTATTCTCAAGCTGGGGCATCATGCTCCCCCTGGCTGGCGTGTTGATGGGTTTGCTACCGGGCTGTGGACCGCAATTATTGGTCACTAGCTTATACCTTTCAGGCGCCCTGCCACTTTCGGCTCAGGTAGGTAACGCAATTTCAAATGATGGAGATGCTCTATTCCCTGCGATTGCGATGGCACCGAAAGCAGCACTGGTCGCAACCTTGTATTCAAGTGTGCCCGCTTTAATCTGTGCTTATGGCTATTGGTTTATGTTTGAGATCTAACTTGATCAGAGTTAACTACATAGGCTTCTGTAAGGTCGGTACTTTGTATCGGCCTTTTTGTTTCCGTCTGCTTAAGTCTTTCCACAGGTTCTTTTTACATTCCCTTCCTGCTTCACTGCTTCTACCACCTCTCTCAAACAGCGCGTTACAGCCTGTCTCAAAAACGCCCTCTATTAGCCCTGTATAATGCTTATTTAGAAACACCAACACTGATATCAAAAATACAAAAAGCCCCTGTAAGAGTGCTTACAGGGGCTTTAATTCAAGCTTTAATCTTGGTTCTTAAGACAAGACTTAAGAAACTTCGATTGGACCACCGAATGAAGTTACTGGAGGCAGTTTGCCTTGGAACTTCTCGAAATCAACCAAACATGTGTTTGCTGACGTTGCTTGAGCAAGTTCAGACGTACCGATATCTTGAGTCAGTGTGTTTGGATCGCCGTATGTATCTAGCGCGCCCACTTTCTCGTTGATCGGACCGTACCAAGCACCTTCTTCGATACGAACAACACCAGGAGCGTAGCTATCCATTAGAACAGCACCTGCTAGTAGTTGACCACGGTCGTTAAACACACGTACTACATCGCCATCTTTGATGCCTTTCTTCTTAGCATCTACTGGGTTGATGTAGATTGGCTCACGGCCTTGTACCGCGTAAGTCGCACGCCACTCTTCAGATTCACACATCTGAGAGTGAAGACGCTTGTCTGGGTGACAAGATTGTAGCCAGTACGGGTGCTTGTCAGAGCCTGGACCACCGTGTGAACGTTCAGATTTCTCGAACCACATTGGGTGTTCTTGACAGTGCTCGTAACCCATGTTGCCAACAGTACGGCTTGTGATTTCGATGAAACCAGAAGGCGTGCCTAGTGCGTTGATCTCTGGATCTTCACGGAATGAAGCGTGACGAGTCCATGGCTTACCTTTGCCGAAGTCTAGGAAACCTTTCTCCCAGAACTCAGCAAACTCAGGCATTTCGAAGCTACCTTCGTTTGATGCGCGACATTCGTCGTACAGAGATTTAACCCACTGCATTTCGTCCATACCACGCGTGTAATCGTCGTAACGACCCCAACGCTTAGTTAGGCTAGACATGATCTCGAAGTCAGTCTTAGACTGGAACAGAGGATCCACTAGCTTGTGCATTGCGATCAAACCACGGCCAGAGTACGCGCCGTAACCATCGATATCGTTACGTTCCCACTGAGTACAAGCTGGAAGAACAATATCAGAGTGACGACAAGTTGCAGTCCAAGCGAAATCAACAGCCACTACAGTTTGTAGGCTCTTGAATGCTTTACGCATCTTGTTGCGATCTTGGTGGTGGTGCCACGGGTTGTTACCACTGAATACCATCATCTTGATGTCAGGCAGTGTCACTGTTGCGCCGTTTGCTTTGATCTTCTTACCTGGCTCTAACAGGCTATCTACCCAACGAGCAACAGGGATTACGCGGCTGTAACCGTTGTAATCAGTGTTAGTGTGCTTAGGCGATTGACCTTGGTCGATGTTCAGCGGGAAAGAACCCGGAGCAGCGAAGCCAGTTGAAGATACACCGATACCAGAGTAGTGGTGACCGTAAGAGATACCACCGCCCGGTAGACCAATTTGGCCAACCATTGCTGCGATAACTGCACACATCCAGTAAGGCTGTTCACCGTGCTCTTGACGTTGGATACTCCAACCAACAAGAATCTGTGTACGACCGTTAACCAGCATCTTAGCGAAGTCACGAATAGAGTCCGCGCTTGCGCCACAGATAGCAGAAGCCCATTCTGGCGTCTTCTCAACTCTGTCTTTCGTTTCACCTTGAACGTACTTGATGAAATCTTCAAAACCTAGACAGTAAGTTTCGATGAACTTCTTGTCGTATAGGCCTTCGTTGTAAAGAACGTGAGCAACACCAAGCATGAACGCCACATCAGTTTGTGGGTTGATGTACATTTGCTCGTTTTCTAGGTAACGACCTGTTTTGTTTTTAACAGGGTCAACAGAAACAACGTTGATCTCTTTCTTAGCAACTTTTTCTTTCAGCTGTTCTAGGTATGCGAACGACTCGTGAGTCTCACATGTCCAACCTACTTGAAGGTTTTTAACTGGATCGTTACCCCAAAGAACAATGTTGTCACTGTTTTCTAGGATAAGTTCCCAAGATGTACCTTGTGCGTAAACTTCAGTAGAACCTAGCACGTAAGGCATGATCGTTTGACCAGCACCTGTTGAGTAGTCACCGATTTTCTTCACAGAGTAACCGTGAAGTGCCATTGCACGTTGCATGTGGTTAGTACAGCTGTGGAACTGACCAGTTTGTCTCCAACCAGTTTGACCGGTGTGAAGCGCCCATGGACCGTAATCTTTCTGTACGCGCTCTAGTTCACGGTAAACAAGGTCTAGTGCCTCATCCCAAGTCACACGAATAAAGCGGTTGTTACCACGCGTATCTGCGCTGTATTTATGCTTCTTCAACCAATCTAGGCGAACCATTGGGTAACGCACACGTGATGGGCTGTAGATAATACCTTTAATACCTTTCAACATCTCAGTTGGGTGTTGATCGATTTCTAGAGGTTTAATTTCTTGTACTTTACCCGCATAAACACGAGCTCGGAATGCACCCCAGTGAGAACCAGAGACTTTCCACGCGCCGTCTGTTTCTGCAGCAGACGCTGATGCCGACGCCAATAAGCTTGGACCGATAACCGATGCCGCACTTGTAGTAGCGACACCTTTCAGAAAACTTCTTCTTGTAATTGCCATTGTGTTACTCCAATTGACGTCTTATTAGTGATGGCCTTCAGAAAAATCTGATGAGTGCTTCTGTAGATACTTAAGAACAAGTGCTTCTGTATCTGTATCGAAGTTAACGAACGCAATCATACCATCTAGCATGCCTACCCAACCGTTAGCGCTGAAGTGAGCTTCATCTGGCTGTGAGTGACACGTTGAACAGTTAGATTGGTACGCTTGACCAGCTGCGTTCCAGATTGGATCGAAGTTATCAACCATAGACTCTTTCTTCATCCAAAGTGCTAGGTTAACTTCTTCCCAAGGAAGACCAGTTAGCTCATCTTCTTTCTTCTCACCAACAGTGATTACGTCACTTTGAGATACTTCTTTCGTCAAGATTGCAGTCGAGATGTTCATACCGAAGTCTTCTTGGATTACACGTCCGAAGCCTTTCGCTTTACGCCAACCGTCGATTTGAATCTTAATCATGTCGCCTTTTTCGTCGATCACTGCAACTTTACTTGCAGGGCTTAATAGACCCGCTTCAACTGTTGCTGTCTCATCCGTATACATTGGTAGGTGACGAATAGAGATTACGTCTGAACCATTTGCGTAAGATGTGCTGCTTGCTACATTTTCTAGCTCGCCAACAATACCGCTCGCTGATGCCATATCTAATGGAAGGTTGTGAGCAATACCTTTGTGACAGTCAACACAGCTTTGATCACGCTCTGCCGCGTTCTTCATCTGGATACGCGCTGTTGGGCGCATGTTTTCGAAATCCATTGAATCGTAGTTGTGGCAGTTTTTACACTCTAGAGATTTGTTCGAAGAGAAGCGATCCCATTCGTGTTTAGCCAGTTCGATACGACGAGCTTCGAATTTCTCAGGCGTATCTAGGTCACCAAATACTTGAGCGAATACTTCTTTAGAAGCTTGCATCTTACGAGCGATTTTTGCTGTCCATTCATGTGGAACGTGACAGTCAGGACAAGTAGCACGTACACCAGAAGTGTTTTTCCAGTGAACCGTTTCTTGTAGTTCTACGTATACGTTGTCACGCATGGTGTGACAGCTTACACAGAATTCTTCTGTATTTGTGTGCTCTAGAGCTGTGTTAAAACCGCCCCAGAAAATAACACCCGCGATAAAGCCACCCATAGTTAGTACACCAAGACTGATGTGTACTGCTGGGCGAGTCATTGTGCGCCATAATTTAACTAAAAATGATTTCATGTTTAGCTCTCTTAAATATTGATTTTAAAAAATGTTGTTACTTAGAGGGCATTACATGCCGCCGTGAGCACCAGGAGGTCCGAATACAAACACTTGCAGTGCCCAAACTAGGAAGCCGTAACCGCCTACAAAAGCCACACTTAATATTGGGAAGAGAACCACCGCGATGAAGAGGAAAGACTTCCACTCCAGCGAATGTTTTTCGCTAGTTTCAATTTTATTAACATCACTCATACATTTTGCCTATTTTGTATTTAGTAATTTCGAGTAACCCATTCTATGGGGCTAAAGTTCTTAAGTATCTAACGACAAATTTTAGACCATACTCAAAGTAGGGTTCAATCAAATCTCCCGTTATAACCCTTGCTAATCAATACTTTTTTGAGCTCATCCAAAGTTGTTTTTAGTTAAACAAAGTTATTAAAAAGTATTAACAAATGTGAAGAATTAAGTATATTTCACAAATGTTAAATTCCAACATTTACGCAACCGTATTGTAACCAATTTTAACGTTTTACCTACTAAGTAGTAGCCAAAAAACCCTCAAATAACCATTATTTTGTACTTTGAATGTTAAATAATTGAGCCTTTTTTGAGTTCGACAGGTATGACTCTGAAATGCATCATTTGGCACTTTCAGATATGATAGAAGCCTTATTAAAAGGAAGCATTATGCAAGACGTTATTGATATATCTTGGTGGCAATTATTGTTTTTCAGTTCACTTCTCTTGCTACCAATTGTAATCAACCACAAGCTAAAACTTGGCCTTGGAAAAGAGGCTTCTATCAGCATCATTCGCATGACTGTTCAGCTATTTCTGGTTGGCCTCTACCTAGAATACCTGTTCACTTTGAATAGCTTGTGGGTCAATTTACTGTGGTTATTTACGATGATTATCGTTGGGGCAAGCTCGATTGTTGAAAAGTCCAAGTTACCCCGAAACCTCTTGTTAGTGCCTGTCGCTGTGAGCCTAGCGGTAACCTGTGTACCCATTGTCTTGTTCATCTGCTTATTTATCATTAAACCAACACCGGTTTTTAACGCTCAGTACCTTATCCCGATCGCAGGGATGTTATTGGGTAATAGCTTAAGCAGTAACATCGTGGCATTGCAGAACTTGTTCGGTGCTTTTGAAACGCAGAAATCAGAGTACGAAGCGGCTATCGCTTTAGGTGCCTCTCCTTCCTATGCTGCAGCGCCTTTTGTGCGTAATGCTATACAGAAAGCGATGTCTCCTATTATGGCCTCAATGGCAACCACAGGCTTGGTAACGCTACCAGGAATGATGACAGGACAAATCTTAGGGGGTGCTTCACCAATGATCGCGATTAAGTATCAACTGATGATCATGTTGGCTATTTTCGTGATGATGAGCTGCTCCTTAGCGCTTGCACTTCACCTATCGTTAAAGACTTCTCTGACCAAAGAAGGGCGAGTTCTCGCTCAAATACAGCCTTCAAAATAACCTCCCGACTCATCTTAGATCTGGTTACTCACTGAATTTGATACAGGTTATCCACAGAAATTGTGGATAACCAAATCAATATAGATCCTTTTTTGTCCATTTCGGCTCGCGCAAAGATCATTGCCATTGATCCTTGGGTGATTTCAAAGACATATACACACGTGCAGAACTGCGTTGTTAAGCGTTCAAATGATAATTTAAGAATTCAACGAGTAAGTTTTCCACAAATAAAAAACGGCCTGCAATGCAGGCCGTCTTGTAAATGTCATAAGTCAGTTCAATGTTTCCACTCTGAGCTTTAACTAATCTTGTCACTGAGCTAGTCACACAAGCTTTGTTGATCCGCCATCTTTATTAATCGCGTAAATAAATCAACCAATACCACATGCCAACAAAGATACCGCCGCCGATGATGTTACCGATAGTAACGGGCAGCAAGTTGTTCATCAGAAAGTCCATCATGTTTAGGTCAACATAGTCTGCTGGATTAGCCCCTGTCATTGTCCAGAATTCAGTTGGAGCAAATGTTTTGATACCGATAGCTAAAGGAACTTGGAACATATTCGCAATACAGTGCTCAAAGCCCGATGATACAAACATCGCGACAGGTAAAATCAGTACTGCAATTTTGTCAGTCAGTGTTCGTCCACTAAACGTCATCCATACCGCGATACAAACCAATACGTTACACATGATGCCAAGCGCGATAGCTTGGATAAAACCATGGTGCATTTTGTGCTGAGAGATGGCCATGGCATTCAAACCCACTTGCCCACGGTCGAACATGTACTGTTTAGTCAGAAGCATGCATGCCACTAGCAATAAAGCACCAATAAGGTTACCGATATAAACGGTCGCCCAGTTCTTTACTAGGGTTCCCCAGCTAATCTTGCCACTTGCACGAGCAACAAGAGTGAGCACCGAACTGGTAAATAGTTCACCGCCAGTAACAACAACGAGGATTAGGCCCAAGCTAAATGCAAGGCCACCTAGGACGCGAGTAATACCCCAAGGTAAATCACCAGCGCCAGTGGTTACAATTGTGTAGAACACAAACGCAATACCGATATGTATGCCAGCTGAAATCGCTAGGAGAAAAGATTTGGTTGGATCTTTGGTTGCTTTACCTACGCCAATATCTGCAGCGCGCTCAGCCATTTGTGGCGGTAATAATGAGTCAAATTGGTTTAGATTCATGATGATTTACATTTTGAAACATGTTGTCGGGAGCGCGATAATCCTCTCTTTCATTTCTGAATTCAAGAGCTATTTGGGACTCAAAATACCTCCCACAACCTTGTGGAAAGGAAATAGCCCAAGTTATTCAAAATTCATACGACTTTAGTAGTAAAAAGAAAACTATGCTGAATGATTAGTTATCAGCATAGAAAATAACACATCTATAAATATCAACAAGTTACGTTAAAAATAAAAGAATAACGTACACTAAAATGGCTCACAGAGCGCTTTTATTTCTAGATTTTGACATAGATCAACAGAACGTAAAAAAGCGCCCTAAGGCGCTTTTAACTCAATCACAAATAAAGAAATTAGTGATGCTAAACCGAAGGTTCAATCACTTCTTCTGATGATTGTTCTAGGGTTGAATCCTCTAGAGTAGATTCAACAGCTGGGGACATCACATCAGAGTCACTTTCGTTGGCCACTTTGCCACCTAAGCTTTTCAAACTATCCACTAACTCTTCTAAGCTTTTAATGTGAGCATCACTCTTGGTAATCTGCTCACCGAGCAACTCACTGTGCTTGGTCGCTTCAACCAATTTCTGTGTTTGTTTCTGATTCTCACTTTCTAACTTAGCGAGTCGTTCAGTCAAAGTTTTAATCTCTGACTTTAATGACGCCGTCATGTCTGAGCCTTTCAGCGCTTTAACACTCGCTACAATTTTTTGAGACTGAAGGCGCAATACAACATCACGGTGATCTTCATCATTAACCACTTGTGAAATGCTCAGCAACTGATTCTCTGCATTCAAAACCGATTGTTCGAACTTGTCGCCTTTTACACTCGCGAGCACTTTTACTTCATGAGCGACACTGCGCACGTGGTTCAACTCAAACTCCGCAGCGTGTACCGCATCTTCAATGATCGACTTTTCACGGGGACTGGCTTTGACTTGGCTTTCTGCCAAAGCAATTTGAGATGCTGCTTTAGCAAACGTCAGTGGAGCAACGTCATCGAAATCTTCATCTTCCAAGAACTCTAATTCGTTCTTCAAAGGTTCGATGTATTTCTTATGTGCCACTTTAACTTCTAGTAAGCGAGCATTGTTAAGAAATTCCACCTGCGCTTCTTGAGCGTCTTCAAGCTCATCGACCAGAACATACTCAAACAACTCGCTGTATTCTGAATACAAACGTTTGTAGCTCGAGGTAAACATGGTATCTGCGCCAAGAAACTTCAGGTAATCCATTTGGACAATCGAATCCGCGAGTACTCGATCAGCCTTCTTCTTTAACACTAAGATCGAGTCATAGTTTGATTTGATCAAAGCGATTTTTTCATCGAAGGCTTCAGCGTAAGTTAGGCTCGAAAAAATGGAGTAACTCTTGGTTATCCGAGTTTCGTCTTTAAGTAAGTCCGCATAAATGCTTTCAGCATCATCCCATGCGTCTAATAGTTCATTGTAATTCTCTGGTGCATAGAGAGACAATTGAGCATGGTCTTCAAGCTTAACTTCCCATTCGGAGTAAACGCTTTGGACAGACTGAAATGAACGGACCTCTATTGTCGATTCATTATTGTTGTTTGTGGTTTGGTTCGCGTCTGTCTGCTCTGAGGGTGTACTTTGACAACCTGAGATAGCAAATAGCATACTGATCGTTAATGCTACTTTGTTCGCTCTCACTTATGCATATCCTTTTTATACAATATTCGCTCAATGCAAATTATTTCTAGTCACAATATATTACAACCACTTAGCAATAAACATCACTGATGATTTAAGTGGGTGCAAATCACCCAATATAACCAAAATAAACTCATCACTCGATGATTAATCAATCAATTTGGTATCACTTATCAATTCTCTTTATTTGCTATTGCCTGAGCCGAGAATGCGCACTAAGGTGAAGGTAGAGAACGTTATGAATATATAGGTCAATTATGAAGTACAACGCTGAACATATTGCTGATTTAAACCTCCTTCTTCAATTTGATGTAAGTAGTGCAGCTACTGGAATTAAAGTCCATCAAGAGGCAGCTCAAGAAACTCAAGACGCTGTTAAGCGCCTATTCGAAAAAAACCTTTGTACTCAGCCAGACGGCGGTTACCTAACAGATGAAGGTATCGAGATGGCAGAGCGCGCAGACAAGCTTCTTCGCGTACTAAACTAAAGCTCCATTGTTCTAGTAAAAACTCCACTTGCTTCGGCCGTGGAGTTTTTTCATTTTTGGGCAAAGCTTTGTTAGGCTTATTGTAAATTCGTCATTTGCAGTTGTGAGGAACACATGGCTTCTATATTTATTGTCGGTGCAGGATGGGTAGGTGTACCTTTATCTGAACATTTAGAAAAACATGGTAACCGAGTAGTGGTCACGAAAACGACCCAAGCGGGAGCAGATGCCATTGGTAGCGAACAAATTCCATGTGAAGTGTTTAGCTTTGATTCATCCGATCCACAACAAACTATCGGGCGACTCTATTCATTGTTACTCGAAAACAACACTGAAATTGTGATTGGCAGCTTCCCTCCTGGCTTTAGAAAAGGAGCAGGACAAGAGTATGCCGACTACTGGCAGCAACTCACCAATGCATGCCAAAAGGCCAACATTAAAAAGCTCATTATGGTTAGTTCAACTACGGTATACCCAACTAAGCCGGGTGTGCTGAACGAGCTGGATGCATCACTCCCCCTTTCGACCTCAGATAACGAGCACGCGTCTTTATTTTCCGATAACGCACGAATCATGCTGCAAGCTGAACAGTCAGTGATTGATTCCGGTATCGACTACACCATTCTTCGCTTTAGTGGCTTAATCGGCCCAAGCCGTCACCCATCACGCTTCGCAAGCAAGTTAAAACAAGTCAGCACTCAAGCTCCAGCCAACATGCTGCACCTTGATGATGCAATTGGTGCTGTCGATTTCGCTATCAGTCAACTGCACAATGAAATAGTTAACGTGACCACACCAAATACAGTCAGTAAGGCGGAGTTTTATGCCGCGGCACTGAAAAGCGCCAACAGCAGTGAGCCTCTGCCCGCTGTTGTTGATACCCCAGACAAGTTAATCTCTTCGAAGAAGATTCTCGACTTAGGTTATTCATTTAAATTCGAATCCACACTGGACGCACTTCATGACTGAACAATCTATTGCTAACAAAAATCCCAACATAAAACTGCATCGCTCAGTCGACACCCTTTGGAACTTTATGTCGATGGGTCACAAGGTTACGCCTTCCGACTGTATCTTTGTATTGTGTAGCAACGATACTCGCGTAGCTGAATATGCAGCCGAGCTTTATCACCAACAGATCGCGCCTTACATCGTTTTTTCTGGCGGTGTGGGGCGCTTTACCGAAAGAAGCTTTGAACGCTCAGAAGCAGAAACATTCGCTTCTATCGCACGGGATTGTGGCGTGCCTGACTCTGACATTATCATAGAGAAACACGCAACAAATACTGGGGAAAATGTACGATTCACTCATAAGTTGCTGACAGAAAAAGGGTTATCGCCGAAGAGGCTAACCTTAGTTCAGAAGCCCTTCATGGAGAAACGTACCTACGCAACCTTCAGTAAACAATGGCCTGACGAAACTTCCGAGATTACCGTGACGTCGCGATGGCAAACTTGGGATGATTACTTTAACGAAGAGTTGCCGTTAGATATGGTGTTAGGCGCATTAATTGCTGATTACGAGCGAATCAAATCCTACCCAGAGAAAGGCTTTCAGATTGAGATGCCGATCCCCGACGACGTTGACCACGCCTATCAAGCATTGAAGAAGCTCGGTTTCGAATAAGCAAAAGTTAGACTTTGAACAAAGTAAAAGCTCGGCAGGAAATAAAACAAAAGCTCGGCTTGGAAGAAAGCAAAACACAGGCCCAATAAACAAAAACGGTGACACTTGGTCACCGTTTTTCGTTCTTTCGCGTTAGCAAATAGAGCTGCTTATTTACCTAACGCTTCTTTGTAGTGCAGACGGCAAACAGAAACGTATTTGTCGTTACCGCCAATAGCCACTTGGTCGCCCTCAGCAATCGCCACACCGTGCTCGTCGGTACGAATTACCATGTTCGCTTTACGGCCACAGTGACAAATTGTTTTAAGCTCAACAAGTTTATCTGCCCAAGACAGTAAGTAACGGCTACCTTCAAACAGTTCACCCAGGAAATCGGTACGTAGGCCGTAACAAAGTACAGGGATGTGCAGCTTATCAACCACTTCTGTTAATTGGTACACCTGCTCCTTCGATAAAAATTGGCACTCATCGATCAAAACACAATGACGCTTTTCTTCCTCATTGAGCTTTTTGATCGCATCAAACATGTTGGTGTCATTTTTAAACAGCTGAGCTTCAGATTGCAGACCAATTCGTGAGCTCACTTTACCGATACCATAGCGATCGTCCAAAGCTGCCGTAAAGATCACTGGCGTCATGCCACGTTCTTGGTAGTTGAATGAAGATTGAAGAAGCGTTGTTGATTTACCCGCATTCATTGCCGAGTAATAAAAATACATCTGAGCCACAGAAATATTCCTGTTAATTAAAAGTTGAAGATAGAAAAGGTGAAAATAGAGAATTCGTGCTAGAAAAAAGGGCTGAAAATCAGCCCTTTTTATAAGATTTACTTACGACGCCAAGTCGTACCTTCTGGGCCATCTTCCAGAACAATACCCAACTCGTTTAGCTTATCACGTGCAAGGTCGGCATTTGCCCAATCCTTTGAAGCACGAGAGTCGTTACGCAGTTTGATCAACGCTTCGATTTCAGCCACTTCGTCGTCGTTACCTGCCGCATCACCTTGTAGGAAGGCTTCTGGCTCTTGGTGAAGAATACCGATGATGTCTGCTAGTTCACGCATCAATGCACCCAGTCCGCTTGCTTTTTCAATGCTTTCAGGCTTGATACGGTTGATTTCACGAGCCATTTCAAACAGTACTGAATAAGCTTCAGGTGTGTTGAAATCATCGTTCATCGCTGTAGAGAATCGAGTCACGTACTCTTCGCCACCGGCAGGAGCGGCTGTAAGGTCTAGGCCACGAAGTGACGTGTATAGACGCTCTAGTGATGCGCGAGCTTGGTTTAGGTTATCTTCGCTGTAGTTTAGCTGGCTACGGTAGTGACCAGACATTAGGAAGTAACGTACCGTTTCAGCATCGTAATGTGCTAGCACGTCACGGATAGTGAAGAAGTTACCCAGTGATTTAGACATCTTCTCTTTGTCTACCATCACCATACCACTGTGCATCCAAGTATTTACATACTGAGTGCCGTGCGCGCAGCAAGACTGTGCGATTTCGTTTTCGTGGTGAGGGAACTGCAGATCTGAACCACCACCGTGGATATCGAAGTGGTTACCAAGAATAGACGAGTTCATTGCTGAACATTCGATGTGCCAACCTGGACGACCCGGCCCCCATGGCGATTCCCACGTCGGCTCACCAGGCTTAGACATCTTCCAAAGAACAAAGTCTAACGGGCTACGTTTTGCAGAATCGATGTCAACACGAGCACCCGCTTGAAGCTGCTCAAGATCTTGCTTAGAAAGCTTACCGTATTCGTCAAACTTCTTAACTTCGAACATCACGTCACCGTTGCTTGCAACGTAAGCAAAGCCACGTTGAATTAGCTTTTCTACTAACTCAATGATCTCTGTGATGAATTCAGTCGCACGAGGCTCGACATCTGGGCGTTTCATGTTCAATGCATCGAAGTCCGCGTGCATTTCACCGATCAGACGCTCAGTCAGAGAGTCACAAGACTCGCCGTTTTCATTAGCGCGCTTGATGATTTTGTCATCGATATCAGTGATATTACGAACGAAATTCAAATCGTAACCAAGGTAACGCAGGTAACGAGTTACCACGTCAAATGAAACGAACGTACGGCCATGACCAATATGACAGAGATCGTATATGGTTACCCCACAGACATACATACCGACTTTGCCAGCTGTAATTGGTTTGAATTCCTCTTTCTGTCTTGTGAGCGTGTTATATATCTTCAGCATGATCTCTATCTATTTTATGGATTAATCAAAATAAGCTCGCAGTATAACAAGTCATACCTTAATAGGTAATCCCTAAAAGCAGGAATTATACCAATCACGGTAAGTAGATGGTCATAAATAGCGCAGAAAAAATGCTTGAGAACAAGGAAGCTCTTTTCGACAAAAAGTTTCGATAAGTAGTTATTCTACATTCAAAATTTCTAACGACGTTATCAAGTGTTTTAACAAGCTAGGATGGCCAGTTATTTACTACGATTGGTATTACCTCAAACATCCGAGTTAAGTTAATGATTTGGTGATTTGAAAGTCTGCCAACATGCGCTAGAATTCGAACTTCATATTAAAAAGACAGTAAGGTAACAATCATGATCATCCTTCACACAAATTTTGGTGATATCAAAGTTCAACTTAACGAAGAAAAAGCACCAGAAACAAGCGCAAACTTTCTACAGTATTGCCGTGACGGTTTCTACGACAACACACTATTCCACCGTGTTATCGATGGTTTCATGATTCAAGGCGGCGGCATGACTTCTGGCCTTAAAGAAAAGGCAACTCGTGCAACGATCAAGAACGAAGCAAACAACGGTCTAGCGAACAAAGTTGGTACGCTAGCAATGGCTCGTACTATGGAACCGCATTCAGCCAGCTCTCAGTTCTTCATCAACGTTAACGACAACTCTTTCCTAAACTTCCGTAGCGAAAGCCTAGACGGTTGGGGCTACTGTGTATTCGCAGAAGTTGTTGAAGGCATGGACATCGTAAACAAGATTAAAGGTGTTAGCACTGGTTCTATGGGTATGCACCAAGATGTACCTCTAGAAGAAGTGATCATCACTGGTACTACAATCGAAGCTTAATTCATCGCTTTCGGTTAGTATTGATGAGCCGATAAAATCAGGATATAGGGAGCGAATCGCTCCCTTTTTTTAGACCTATGAAAACATATTTTATATCAGATCTGCACCTTTCTCCGTCACGAGAAGACATCACAGACTGCTTCTTAACCTTTATGAAGAAAGAAGCCGTAGAAGCGGATGCACTTTACGTATTAGGTGACCTTTTCGAATTCTGGATTGGTGACGATGATAAGAGTGAATTCGCGACTTCTATCCGCCAAGCGTTTATCGACTTAGTGAAAACAGGCGTGCCTTGTTACTTTACTCAAGGGAACCGCGACTTCTTAGTCGGCAAAAAATTTGCTAAGCAAACGGGCGTACAACTTCTCGACGAAGTTTCTACGATCGATATCTACGGGCAAAAAGCGGTAGTATTGCATGGAGACACTCTATGTACTGAAGATGTAAAGTACCTCGCCTTTCGCGAAAAAGTGCATCAGCCATGGTTACAATGGGTCTTCAACCGAATTCCATTTTTCATCAAGAAGAAAATTGTTTCAAAGGTTCAATCAGATATCAAAGATGACAAGCAGACCAAGTCTCTCGACATCATGGATGTGACACAGCAAGAAGTCGAAGATGTGATGGAACGAAACAATGTCGATCTGATGATCCACGGCCATACTCACCGCCCAGACATCCATACATTTAATGCTAACAATTGCACTAAAACCCGTATCGTACTTGGCGATTGGTATACGCAAGGCTCAGTGCTGGTGTTCACGCCGCAAAGTTTTGAACTACAGAATCGAGCGTTTAGCAATAGCTTTTAACATAACGCTTAAACTTTCACTTTGATTATTATTGTCGGTCAGACTTTCTTAGAAAGTGTATGGTAATTTCTAGTGAATTAGCTATTATCTCTCTACCAGAAATAAACCGAACACAGTACCAAGTTGAAATATTCATACGTAGCGCGTCAACCAATACTCGACACAGGCAAGAAAACCATAGGTTACGAGTTGCTATTCAGGGATGGTCCTAAGAACACTTTCCCTGAAGTAGAGCCGGAGCTCGCTACTAGCCGTTTGCTTTCCGATCACTTCTTATCGACCCACTATAATACGTTGGGTGATAAGCTTGGGTTCGTGAACTTCCCATATGCAAGCCTAATCAACTTAGTCCCTACTCTGTTCCCCAAAGAAAGCCTCGTTGTTGAGGTTCTTGAAGACTGCGAACCAACAGACGAATTACTTGAAGCAATCAAAACCATCTTTGACGCGGGTTATACCATTGCGCTAGACGACTTTGTGCCAAGTAAAGCTTGGAAGCGCTTCTTACCCTACGTTTCAATTATCAAGTTCGATATCCGTTTGACGCCAATTGCCAAAGCAGCGATGTTTATGAACTCTCTCAAAGGGCTAGATATCAAGTTCCTTGCTGAGAAAGTAGAAACGTACGAAGAATACCAAGAAGCGAAAAAAGCAGGCTTCACCTACTTTCAAGGTTATTTCTTTAGCAAGCCAGAGATGATCCAAACGCGTGCGCTCAACCCGGCATTCCTGACGACCGTTCAGCTGTTAAAAGAGATTGCGCACGACCCTATCGACTTTGGTGAAGTAGAGCGTTTAATTACGCTCGATGTGACCATGTCGTATAAGCTACTTACCTACGTAAACTCCGCTGGCGGTTCACCAACAACGATTCGTTCATTCCGCCAAGCGCTTATTTACCTTGGTGAACAGAAACTGCGTAAGTTCGTTTCACTGGTGGCTATCGCATCCGCGAAAGAAGATAAGCCGGACTCACTTTATGGCTTAGCGGTAATACGCGCACGTCAGTGTGAACTCTTGGTTGAGAAGATGAATGTTAAGGTTGAGCCTGGACAAGCCTTTTTGACCGGTATGTTCTCTCTGTTGGACTCACTCTTTGACCAACCATTGAAACAAGTACTCGATTCAGTGCCGATCGACATCGAGATCAAACAAGCCTTGATTCAACGTAAAGGCGTGTTAGGTGCTGTATTGGCGATGGTGGTTGCGTATGAGCAAGCTCGTTGGGAAGAAGCGACTCGTATTCGCCAGCTTCTCAAACTGAGTGAAGCTCAACTTGGTCAAGCTTATGACGAAGCGACGACTTGGGCTCAAGAGCTATTGTCTCCAGCCTTGAAATAGTAAACTTCGCGCTAACACTTTGATAATTTCAATAACTTCAACAGAAACTAAACTTTGGTGAGCGATCGTTTCTTGGTAAACTCCCACGCATTCACTTATGGCCTCTTAATAGAGGCCATTTTTACAGGATCTGACTATGTCTTTATGCCCATGCGGTAGCAAAAATACTTACCAACAGTGCTGTGAATCAGCGCACCTTCACCACAGTGCTGTTGAAACGCCTGAACAGTTGATGCGCTCTCGTTATTCAGCGCACGTGTTGGGTTTAGTTGACTATGTTGTTGCGACTTACCACCCTAGCTGCAACGCAGAAGCGCAAAGAGAAGGTATTGCCGAATCTATCAACAGTGATTGGGCAGGACTAGAAGTCATCGATACTGCGGTAGGCTCGCACCAAGACGAAGGCTTTGTTGAGTTTAAAGCTTACTTCAATGAAGAAGGCGCACAATACTGCATGCAAGAACGCTCTCGCTTTATACGTGAAGACGGTCTTTGGTACTACATTGATGGTACCTTCCCAGAGCAGGAACAAACTACACAACCAGAAATTGACCCACGCTTAAATCAAACCGTTGAGAGCTTTAAAATCGGCCGTAATGATCCGTGTATTTGTGGCAGTGGTAAGAAAGACAAGAAGTGCTGCGGGTAACTCGTTCGACTAAGAAGTCAGATTAAGAGAAGAGATTCCTGATGTCGCTTAGGCTCCTCGGAATGACGCAAAGTCAGAGGTTAGAAAAGTGACGTAGGGCTTAGAAATCTTGAAATCTTGAAATCTTGAAATCTTGAAAATTAAAAAATTAAAAAACTAAAAAGCCCCGTAAACATGTTTGTTTGCGGGGCTTTTGTCTGTCTTTTACGCGGTTCTATTAATCTAAAGAGAGCTTACTTATGACGCTCTTTCAGCTTATTTACCACATCATCCATCGATAAGCCTTGGTCTTGAAGAAGAACCATTAGGTGGTAAATCAAATCTGCTGATTCACACACTAACTCCGCCTTATCGCCCGACGTCGCCGCAAGCGCGACTTCAACGCCTTCTTCGCCCACTTTTTGCGAAATACGCTTGGTGCCACGGGCATATAGACTGGCAGTATAAGAAGATTCAGGATCGGCGTCCTTGCGGGCAGCCAATAGCTGCTCAAGCTGATGAAGCCACACCATCTGAGACTCTTCTTGCTTGTCTCCATCCCAACACGTTGTTGTACCTGTGTGGCACGTTGGACCAATGGGATTAACTTTAACCAGTAAGGTGTCGCTGTCACAGTCCAAGGCGATGTTTTGCAGTTGCAATACATTGCCCGACGTTTCACCTTTCGTCCAAAGACGCTCTTTTGTGCGAGAGAAAAACGTCACATTGCCAGTTTCACCCGTTTTCTCAAGTGCGGCTGGGTTCATGTATCCCATCATTAGCACTTGGCTTGACTGGTAATCTTGAACAATCGCTGGCACTAAGCCATCTACTTTTTCCCAGTTAATACGCTCTGACAATGCGCCTACTTCTGTTTTTGATAAGCTTACGGGTTCAAAACTCATAGTCGCACCTCTACATCTTGTTGTTTTAAATACTGTTTAAGTTCACCAATATTGATGACTTGTTTGTGGAATACCGAAGCCGCAAGTGCTCCATCCACGTTGGTCTTTTTATAAGCTTCAGCAAAGTGCTCCATTGCACCAGCGCCACCAGAGGCAATCAATGGCACATTACACACTTCACGCACCATGTTTAACTGATCGATATCATAGCCGTTACGAACGCCATCTTGGTTCATCATGTTTAACACAATCTCACCTGCGCCACGCTTCTGTACTTCCTGCACCCAATCTTTGGTTTCCCATTTGGTTGCTTTAGTACGCGCTTCATCGCCTGTAAATTGGTAAACCTGATATTTACCGGTTTCTTTGTCGAAGTATGAATCGATACCGACAACGATACACTGAACGCCAAACTTATCAGCAAGGTCAGTAATCAGCTGTGGATTAGCCAATGCCGGTGAGTTGATTGACACTTTATCCGCACCAAACTCAAGGATGCGCGCTGCATCTTCTGCTGATTTAATACCACCAGCGACACAGAAAGGGATATCGATCACTTCAGCTACGCGTTTCACCCAGCTTTTATCGACCACACGGCCATCACTTGATGCGGTGATGTCATAAAATACCAATTCATCGGCGCCCTCTTCTGCATAGCGTTGTGCTAGCGGAACGATGTCACCAATAATTTCGTGGTTACGGAACTGAACGCCCTTAACCACTTGTCCGTCACGGACATCCAAACAAGGGATTATGCGCTTTGCCAACATGCAAATGCCTCCTCTGCGGTAAACTTGCCATCAAGTAGTGCACGACCCACAATCACACCCGCAACACCGCTGCCTTTTAGCGCTTCGATATCAGCTAGGCTGCCAATGCCGCCCGATGATTGGAATTGCACTTGTGGGTACTGCTTACAAAGATCAACATAGAGCTCTACGTTTGATCCTTCTAGCGTGCCATCGCGTGAAATATCGGTACACAGCACGTGTTTAAGGCCAACCGTGAGGTAGTCTTCAATCAGCGCTTCAATGGTCACACCTGAATCTTCTTGCCAACCTGAAATCGCCACTTTACGTATGCCGCTTTCGTCAATATTGATGTCCAGAGCCAGCACGATTTTTTCCGCGCCGTACTTCTCCATCCAACCTTTCACCAACTCAGGTTGCTTAACGGCTGTAGAACCGACCACAACGCGCTGTGCGCCAGCTTCTAGCAGATCAACGACATCTTGTTCGTTACGCACGCCACCACCAATCTGGATGTTCGCAGGCGTGCTAGCAAGGAGCTTAGCAATCAAGTCTAACTGACGAGCCGTTGTGTCTTTTGCGCCCGTTAAGTCAACAAGGTGCAGCCAGCCAGCGCCAGCTTGGTGGTACAGATTAAACTGCTCTGCTGGGTCTACTTTGTATTCTGTTACTTGCCCGTAGTCTCCTTGGAATAAGCGAACTACTTGGCCTTCAATTAAATCTAACGCGGGAATAATCATTTACATTCCTTATATGGCAACGTTAGCCGCTGCCTAATCCTTATTACAATTCCAAGAAGTTCTGAATCAGCTTAGAGCCAGCTTTCGAAGATCGCTCTGGGTGGAACTGAACACCATAATAATTGCCACTTTGAACCGCCGCAGTGAACGGATTACCGTAATCACATTGTGCGATTGTGTAGTCGCCCACTGGCATTGCGAAGCTATGAACAAAGTAGAAGTATTCGCCTTCTTCAATGTCTTTAAATAGAGGATGATTAGGTGTTGCCGTTACGGTGTTCCAACCCATGTGTGGTAATGGCAAGTCGCCCGTTTCAAGTAAACGAACTTCACCATCACACAAACCTAGGCATTCAACTAACTCATCAGCCTTTTGACCTTTCTCTTGAGACAGTTTGCCTAACAGCTGCATACCTAGACAGATACCCAGCAGAGGCTTCTCAACTTGCTTGACAAGGGTAACAAGGTCACGCTCTTGCAGGTTCTTCATTGCCTCACTTGCTGTACCTACACCGGGTAGGAATAGCTTGTCGGCAGCAAGAACCACTTCTGGTTCTTTTGAAATTTCAACTGCGTAGCCCAAACGTTCAATCGCAAACTTCACCGATGAAACGTTGGCACAACCAGTATCAATAATAACGACTTTTTGCTCTTTCATACCGAACCCTTACAGAACGCCTTTGCTGCTTGGTAACTCGTTACCTTCAACTTTGATTGCTTGGCGAAGAGTACGGCCAAACGCTTTGAACAGGCTCTCAATGATGTGGTGATCATTATTGCCATCAGAAGAAAGGTGTAGCGTACAAGCCAATGTATCAGTTAGAGAACGGAAGAAGTGAACCACCATCTCGGTTGAAAGATCACCCACTTGCTCACGGCTGAATTTAGCATCGAACTTCAGGTATGGGCGACCAGAAAGGTCTAACGCACACTGAGCCAAACACTCATCCATTGGTAGGCTGAAACCAAAACGGCCAATACCACGTTTGTCGCCTAGTGCATCTTTCAATGCTTGGCCTAAAGCAAGAGCGGTATCTTCTACTGTGTGGTGATCATCGATGTGCAGATCGCCTTTCACAGTCAGGTTCATTTGGAAACCACCGTGTGTCGCGATTTGATCAAGCATGTGGTCGAAGAAACCCATGCCGGTATCGATCTTGTTGCCACCGGTTTCATCAAGGTTTACTGCAACCTTGATATCTGTTTCTTTAGTGGTACGAACTACTTCAGCAATACGCGCATTAACCGTCAGATCTTTAACGATTTGTGGCCAGTTAAGCGTGCCTTCAGTTTCCGCATCCGGGCTATATTGAATACCGCGGATTGCCATGTTCTCTGCCAGTTGAAGATCCGTCATTCGGTCGCCAATCACAACAGAGTGTTGGAAATCGACTTTACCGCCTTGTAGGTACTCTTTAACCATACCCAGTTTAGGCTTACGGCAAGAGCAGTTGTCTTCGTCAAAGTGAGGGCAAATAAGCACGTCGTCAAACTTAACGCCTTGAGATTCGAAGAACTCCATCATCATATTGTGTGGTGCATCGAAATCTTCTTGTGGGTAGCTATCGGTACCTAAACCATCTTGGTTAGTGACCATTACTAAGCGGTAACCAGCATCTTGCAAAGCAAGCAGGCTAGGAATTACTCGCGGTTCGAATTTTAGCTTGTCTAAACGGTCTACTTGAAAGTCAACTGGCGGCTCAACAATTAAGGTGCCGTCACGGTCTATAAAAAGTATTTTCTGTTGTTTACTCACTTGAACTTCCTTTTAATTTTAAATCTGGTGGCCTAGCTAAAATCAAACGCTAACCCAAAATATTGGTTTCACTTGCCAGCCCAATTAATCAACTCAAACTGGCAAATGTTATTACTGGTAAGCCTTTCATTACTGATAAAAGTTACGAATGAATCCAAGTGTCTTTTCGCACTCTTCGCGGTTACCAATACTAATACGAACACAGTCTTCAATAGGTGAATTACGCAAAATAATGCCCGTATCCCAAGCCGCTTTAAATAACTCATCGCCGTTCGGGAATTTCACCAGTAAGTAGTTACCCCAGCCATCAAAAACCGTCACTTGAGGCATACCTAATAGACCCGCCTGCAAATACGCTCGGTTAGCACTTAAATCTAGAACTTGGAACTTAGCTCGCGCTAGTCCTTGTTCAGAAAGCGCTTGAACGGCAATATCAGCAACTGGAATTGGAACTGGGTAAGGCGCAATCACTTTCAACAGTACATCGATAAGCGCTTTGTTCGCCAGCGTAAAGCCACAACGTAAACCCGCCAGAGCAAAAGCTTTCGACAAGGTACGCAGAATCGCAAGGTTCGGGTATTGCTCAAGCAAGTCGACCGTTGACGCTTCTGGACAGAAATCGATATACGCTTCATCCATCACCACAATCGCTTTGTCTTGCGTCATTTCAAGCAGTTTGATGATGTCTTTGCGATCAACTAAGTTACCCGTTGGGTTGTTTGGGCTACAAACAAACACTACTTTCACGTTGTCTAGTTGAGATTCAATAGCAGGAAGATCCAATTGCCATTCAGCCGTTAAAGGCACAACCTTGCGCTCAACACCAATCGTCTCGGCACTGATGGCGTACATACCGTAAGTCGGAGGGCAGTAAAGAATAGCGTCTTCGTTCGGCTCACAGAAAGCACGAATCAGTAATTCAATACCTTCGTCAGCACCACGCGTTGTCAGAGTTTGCTCTGATTTCACGCCTGCGTATTGAGCGTAAGCATCAATCAGCTCTTTTGGCTGACATTCGCTGTAACGGTTAAGACGAGACAAGTTCAGGTTGTACTCGTTATCAAACGGAGATTCGTTGGCGTTTAGCCATACATCACCAGTACCGCCTATGCGTCTTGCAGACAAGTAAGGTGTTAGAGCCTGAACTTGTTTTCTTGCTAACTTTTCCATGCCCTACCCTTATTTCGCTTTATTTAACTTTTCAACTCGGATAGTCACAGCGCGTTTGTGTGCATCCAAACCTTCGGCTTCCGCCATTGTTACTACTGTTGGCGCTAGGCCTTTCAACCCATCGGCTGTTAGCTCCTGCACCGTCATTCGCTTAGAGAAATCAGCCAAACCTAGGCTTGAATACGTCTTGGTATAACCGTAAGTCGGAAGAACGTGGTTTGTGCCGGATGCGTAGTCACCTGCAGATTCTGGAGACCAGTCACCAAGGAAAATTGAGCCTGCATTATCTAGCAATGGCAGCAATTCACGTGGGTTCTTGGTTTGAACGATCAAGTGCTCAGGACCGTAGAAATTCGAAATCGCAATCGCTTGAGTGATCGATTCAGCAATGATGATTAAGCTTGAAGCCAATGCTTGCTGAGCGATGTTCGCACGAGACAGTTCTTTCAGTTGCTTTTGAACCGCTTCTGTTACTTGGTCTGCAACCACTGGAGATGGAGTTACCAATACTACTTGAGAGTCAGGCCCGTGTTCCGCTTGGCTCAACAAATCCGCTGCAATGAAGTCTGCATCAGCCGTTTCATCAGCAATCACTAACACTTCAGATGGGCCAGCTGGCATATCAATAGCTGCTCCGCGGAAGTCATTACTCACTTGGCGCTTTGCTTCCGTAACGTAGGCATTACCTGGGCCGAAGATCTTATCGACTTTAGCCACACTCTCGGTACCGTAAGCCATTGCTGCAACCGCTTGACCACCACCAACGTTGTAAACTTCGTCGATCTTACAAAGCTTAGCGACATACAAGATTTCATCAGCGATTGGCGGAGGTGAACAAAGCACAACCTTACGACAACCCGCGATTTGAGCAGGAACACCTAACATAAGAACCGTTGACGGTAGTGGCGCACTGCCACCGGGAATATAAAGGCCAACAGTATTAATCGCGCGCGTCACTTGCTCACACACAACACCAGGCTGTGTCTCAACCTTAATTGGCTGCGGCTTTTGAGCTTCGTGAAACTTAGCAATGTTGCTATAAGCTTGCTCTAACGCTTGCTTCATCTCTGGTGTTAGACGAGCACACGCCTCTTCAATCTCACCCGAACTGACTCGGATAGATTCTGGAGTTACACCATCAAACTTTGCAGTCAGCTTTTTAAGCGCGGCATCGCCTTCATTTCGTACTTTTGCAATAACATCAGAAACAGTCGCTGTGATGTTTGCACCTTCAGTAATAGCTGGACGCTCTAATACCGAGTCTTGCTGTGATTCACTTAAAGATTGCCAAACAACGGTTCTCATCGTCACTACCCCATCATTTTTTCGATTGGTAATACTAGAATCGAGCTTGCACCCAACTCTTTCAGCTGTTCCATTGTTTCCCAGAACAAGTTCTCTGTACTTACTAGGTGCACGGCAACTTTGTCTTTGTCTGTAGATAGAGGAAGAACCGTTGGATCTTCAGCACCAGGCAGTAGTGCTTTGATTTGCTCTAGTTGAGAGGTTGGCGCGTGAAGCATGATGTACTTCGACTCTTTCGCTTGTTGAACACCCTGCATACGAGTCAGTAGTTTTTCAATCAGTGCGGTCTTGTCTGCGTCGAAGTCGCCAACACGTTGAATCAGTGTTGCTTTCGATTGGAAGATAGCTTCTGCTTCTTTTAGGCCGTTCGCTTCAAGCGTTGCACCTGTAGAAACTAAATCAGCGATAGCGTCTGCAAGGCCAGCGCGAGGCGCGACTTCAACCGAACCTGTTAGCATACAAGTGCTGAACTCAACACCCTGCTCGTCCATGTAGGCTTTAAGTAGTTGTGGGTAGGTTGTCGCAATACGTTTGCCCGCTAAGTCTTGTGGCCCGTTGTATTCTTCGTCTTTATTAATAGCGATTGAAAGGCGGCAACCACCGAAGTCTAAACGACGTAGTGTGCGGAACTCTGAAGGCTCTTTAAGAGCAACACGATCTAGACGAACTTCTTCTAGTTCATTTTCACCGATGAAACCAAGGTCAACTACACCATCCATGATAAGACCTGGGATGTCATCATCACGAACGAGTAACAAGTCGATTGGCATATTTAGTGAATGAACAACTAGGCGCTCACCCATGATGTTAAATTTAACACCACATTTTTTAAGTAGGTCTTGGCACTCTTTACTTAAGCGACCTTTCTTTTGAATTGCGATTCTTAGGCGTTGTGTCTGCATTGCTGTATCCCTGTGCAAATATTTGAATTTATTGATTATTTAAAAGCGCTAAAACTAAAAAACCCTCGGAAGACTTTGTCATCCCGAGGGTTTAAATCTAAATTCTTTGACTTAACCTCCGGGAGTAATCTTGCTCCCGGGTATACGTAAATCTCCCCGAAAGACTAGATAGGGTGATGATGGTGATGAATGTTCATTACTAATTTACGCATACTTATCAGCTCTTAGGTTGTTTGCTGTCTTGTCTCCACACTAACTAAGCTGACATCCTTTTTCAACCATTTATTCGAACTTTTTTCACGAAACTTAAAATTAAATTAACAGGCACAAAAAAGGGAGGCAAACGCCTCCCTGATAGTTTACTGATTAACTTTCAGTTTTAGCTTTTGCACGTCGCCATTTTGCAGCGAGAGAAGTAAGCCAATGCAAAACATACAGCAACAAACGTTAGAGACGCTGCGCCAAATGCGATGCCAATTGAAGATGTCATACCTAGAGTGATGAAACCAATGCACGATACGAACGCTACAGACAACGCGTATGGAAGCTGAGTCGAGACGTGGTCGATGTGGTTACAACGAGCACCAGTAGAAGACAGAATCGTCGTATCTGAGATTGGAGAACAGTGGTCACCAAATACTGCACCCGCTAGAACCGCACTTAGCATTGGAAGAATCAGTGCGATATCCGATGCTGCAGCCATATCACCCGCGATTGGTAGCATGATACCGAACGTACCCCAAGATGTACCTGTAGAGAACGCCATAACGCCCGCTAGAAGGAACAACATAACCGGTAACCAGTGGTAATCAATGCTGCCTGTTACTAGAGACGATAGGTAAGAACCCGTTTTCATGTCGCCGATAACAGAACCGATAGTCCATGCAAACACAAGAATCAGAATCGCGCCAAACATAGAGCTAGCACCGATCCACATTGTTCTTGCGATATCAGTCATAGATAGCTTTTGCTTGAATACTGTCGCTAGTGCTACTAGTAAGCCGATAACACCACCGTAAACAAGAGATTTACCAACATCTGTATTTTCGAATGCACCAAGTAGGTTAAACGCTTGACCATCAGCAGCTAACGCTTGACCGCCTGTGTAAAGCATCGCAGCTACAGTCGCTACGATCAATGAAACGATCGGCATGATTAGGTCAGAAACAGAACCGTTCTCGCTCTCTTCGATGTCTAGCTCTTCGTTTAGATCGTGAGCTTGCTGGCTATCGTTGTCGCCTTCAAAGCCACGACCTTGAGACGCTTCGATCTCGTGATCGCGCATCTTACCAACATCTAGACCGAACCACGCCACTGCGAACACCATCAATAGTGCAAATACCGCGTAGAAGTTCATTGGAATAAGACGAACATAAGCACCTAGAGCAGAATACTCTGTCACACCATGTGTTACTAAGATGCCACCAATAATAGTAATGATGTAAGCACCCCAACTAGAAGCTGGCATGATCACACACATAGGAGCCGCAGTAGAATCAAGAATATAAGCTAGCTTAGCGCGAGATACGTAGAAACGGTCTGTAACAGGACGAGAGATTGCACCCACTGCCAAGCTGTTGAAGTAATCATCAACAAAGATGAATACACCTAAAAATGCAGCAAGCAGTTTTGAACCACGCTTGCTCTTAACTCGAGACTGAGCCCACTCAGCGAATGCACGAGTACCACCAGAAAGCGTTAATAGCGCTGTTGTCATTCCAAGAATAATTAGGAAAGCAATGATGCTCATGTTCCAAGTATTGATACCACCATCTTCGATGAAAACACCAGATGCTTTAGTAAATACGTAGCTAGCGGCATTACCTACTGAATAGTCAGCCAGTAAGATGGCACCCATAACGATACCGACACCCAAAGAAACCAATACACGGCGGGTAACAATAGCAAGGCTCAAAGCCACAAGGGGCGGAAGCAAAGATAAAGGTGATGTTGCAAAATCTATTAAATTCATGATCTTCAAAAACCAGTTTTTTATTTGGCTAGAGATCTACTGCAGACAAACTTGATACGGCTGACCAAGCTCATGTTGAACTAAGCGAAAGGGAAGTGAACACTTCACCCAACCCTACAGTAGCGCTCCATAGTTTAAAATTAAGACTATGGCAGTGTTGTACCTATTGAGCACAACCCCAGCAAATTGCTTAGATATACAATTTACTTCGGCAATTACACCTTTCATTCCCGTTCATTGGCATCACCCCAACGGAAGTTACTTTTTATAATTGCACCTCTACGTGCGATAACATTATTAACCGTGTAAACCAGAGTTTAACAACAAATTAACCAACACCTCGCATCAGGTAGCCGCAATTGTACTCATCAAGAGCAACAATGCAACATATCATTCCGAGAAAAATAGCTTTTTGTTAATGAACTAATCAATAGAAGAATAGTCTACATAAGTTGACTACTCCACCTGTCACATATCATTTTTTAAGATATTCTTAATAATTATTATAAATTCAATAGAAATACTGCTCTGAATTTTCAACTATTCATCTCACTTTTATATTTAAATATGTAATAGAAGAAATACTATTTGTTTTATTCCTAGGCTCTGTTTATTATTAGGAAGATTATTTAGTTTACCTTGATGGAAAATATCATGTCTGAATTAACAAAAACTCTATTAAATATCCGCAGCCTTCGTGCGTTCTCACGTGAATTAACTCTTGAGCAACTTGAAGAAGCGCTAGACAAGCTGACTATTGTTGTACAAGAGCGTCAAGAGTCTGAAGCTGAAGAGCGTGCTGCTAAAGCAGAGCAAGAAGCTAAGCTTTCTGCTATTGCTGAACAAATTGCAAAAGACGGAATTGATGTTGCCGATCTTATTGCTGCACTTTCTGGTGAAGCAAAATCTAAAACAACAAAAGCTAAACGCGCTCCTCGCCCAGCGAAATACAAATACGTAGACGCAAACGGCGACGAGAAGACTTGGACAGGTCAAGGCCGTACGCCTTCAGCTATCCAAGAACAGCTAGATGCTGGTAAATCTCTAGAAGAGTTTGCTATCTAAACATTTAGTTTACTTAGTGAGTAATCAATTACACGCTAAGCGATAGAATTAATATTTAAGTCGACCCAAGTATTATTTACGACTTCAATATATTCAGAAACAAAAAAGGCTCCTTTCGGAGCCTTTTTTATATTTGTACTATCAGTATTAGAAACCAACTGATACTGATAGTACTACTGATTAAAGAAAGTAACTTATCTTTCCCAGTACGCTTCTTCTAGGCTATCTTCTCTTTCAGGAAGGCCACGAGATAAACGTGGAGAGTGTTGAACCAACACTTCATAGCTAGCACGGTTAGAATATTTACAAACTTGTGAGAACGAAGAGTACGTCAAGAATGAATGTTGGTGTTTACTTGAGTTTGGCACGTTTTCTTTGTGGTACTTATTAGCAGCCATATCATGTAATAAAGCTGATAACGCAGCATCACCTGCACCATTGGTATTTTTGATCTTTTCTGGTCCACCCATGTATGGCGCAATGTGCGAATACACTTTAGTTGGGTTTTCACATAAATCTTTATGCGCAGGACGGCTAAATTCAAAACGGTTGAATTCCGCAATTGAACCTGGAAGTAAAGGCAGTGACGTTTCACGCTTAGCTGCATCTTCTGTATAACCAGCCATAAATAGGCCAACAGGTCCCGCAGTACATAGAACAAGGTCTACCCAGTCTAGCGCTTTATCTGATGCAGCCAGTGGATCGCTTTCACCCGTTAACGCTTCAGCTTCGTCTTCATTCATTGCAACAACCGTTACGTGTTGCTCAAGGAAATCTTTCCAGAATTCTGGATCATCTTGAATAACGAACTTAGTACCTAGTGTAAGAACGACTGGCACATCGTATTTCTTCGCGTATTCGATCGCTTTCATTGTTGCTTCAGGCATCGGGTCGCCTGGCTTACAGCGAACTAAATAAGCCGTTAAAACTAAAGCAGAAGCACTTTTGAAGATTTTTTCAGGAATGCTTTCTGGTTTTAATTGGTTCATTTGTCCTTCGCTAATTGCGAAAGTACGTTCACCGTCTTCTGTAATTAATGCAAAGCAGCGACCAATTGCGCCATCTACCCCTTGTAAATGGTTCAGATCCATTCTGCTTGATGTATTACATAAATAGCGATAACCGTAACTACCAATCTTAATATCTTGGCTCATTACACCTAACAGTGTAGAACGGTCATCCGCTAGCACTGAATAGTTGTGTAATGTGTTACCAATTGTGCCACCAGCGTATTCATTGGTAATCAGGCACTGCTCTTTTAATTCTTGATACAAAGATTCAGCGGCTGCGTCGCCAATAACCAGTGAATGTCCCTTGCTCAAACCATACTTCTCAATAAGTTCAGAACTCACCTTTGCTTCAATATCCACCAATGTTTGGTCAATACCGATAATATGAGTGCGTGACATTCTTTTACTGCTTTGAGCTTGGCTCACTAGAGGATCACGAGCGTGAACCGGAAAGTAGTGCTTTGATTTACGTTGTCCAGGGAATTTCATAGGGCTAGTCTAAGTCAAGGGGAAATAGGTGGCGGATTCTACCGCGCTATATTTAACGCGGCAATCTTTCAAACTATAGCAAACGTTTGCTGAAGGTTTTTTTTATTCGGCTTCCATAAAGCTTAAATCAGGCAGCATACCCAAATGCTCTGCGTAACGTTTTTGATTAAACTCCGCGCCGTTTTTCATAACGTCAAATACTTCAATTGCCAGTGCACATGCCATAGCCGCAATTGCTTCTTCACGTGGAGTGCCTGTCATCATTAAACGCATCAACGTCTCTTTCACTTTCACTGGTTCGCCATCTTCAAGCTGGTTCTCGATGATCTCAATCAGCTCTTCTTCTTGCATAAATTCATTTTGTTCAGACATTTTTTTATCTCAGGTCTTGGATTTCGAGCGACTATGCCACATATACTTCTGACATCATAGCGACTCACCTCGCTCTCATGCGATTCTCTAACAAAGTCAGCGCACTATTTGTGCAAATGAAACTGTGATTCCGGTCTCGGATCTGTCACGGCGTTTCTCTTTCTGTTAGAATCTGCGACCAAGTAATAGTAACGGTGTTTAGACATGTCAGATATCAGCTCTGGAAACAGCGAAAAGAAAGTAATTGTCGGTATGTCCGGCGGTGTAGATTCGTCAGTCTCGGCGTATCTTCTTCAGCAACAAGGCTATCAGGTAGAAGGCCTTTTCATGAAAAACTGGGAAGAAGACGATAACGAAGAATACTGCACGGCAGCTGAAGATCTTGCTGATGCTCAAGCGGTATGTGACAAACTAGGTATCCACCTTCACACTATCAACTTTGCTGCAGAATACTGGGACAACGTATTCGAATACTTCCTTGAAGAGTACAAAGCAGGTCGTACACCTAACCCAGATATTCTTTGTAACAAAGAAATCAAATTTAAAGCATTCTTAGAGTTTGCGGATGAAGTGCTAGACGCAGACTACATTGCGATGGGTCACTACGTTCGTCGTACTTTCCCAACTCAAGAAGAGCTTGATGGCGGCGTAAAACCAGAAATGCTACGCGGTCTAGACAGCAACAAAGACCAAAGCTATTTCCTATACACGCTAAGCTCAGATCAAGTGGCACGCAGCCTATTCCCTGTCGGTGAATTAGAGAAGCCAGAAGTGCGACGTATTGCTGAAGAGCAAGACTTGATCACAGCTAAGAAGAAAGATTCAACAGGCATCTGCTTTATCGGTGAGCGCAAGTTCACTGAGTTCCTAGGCAAATACCTACCAGCACAACCGGGTAACATCGAAACACCTGAAGGCCAAGTGATTGGTCAACACCAAGGTTTGATGTACCACACGCTAGGTCAGCGTAAAGGCCTTCATATTGGCGGCACTAAAGGTGGTGGCGGTAACGAAGAACCATGGTTTGTTGGTGAAAAAGACCTTAAGCGTAATGTACTTATCGCAGTACAAGGTAAAGACCACCCTCTTCTGAAATCAGAAGGCTTGATCGCATCTCAACTTCATTGGGTAAATCGCACACCAATTACTGAAGTTATGACATGCACGGTAAAAACACGTTACCGTCAAACAGATATTCCTTGTACAATCATCCCAATTGATGATGAGAACATTAAGGTTATTTTTGATGAGCCACAAATCGCAGTGACCCCAGGTCAATCTGCAGTGTTCTACCAAGGCGAAGTATGTCTTGGTGGTGGTATCATCGAAAAGCGCATCTAATCAATCAAACGACAAACGATAGAAGACAACTAGGAGTTACTACGTGGCTAATACACTTTATGACCGTACTATTGCTTTCGCCGGAATTTGCCAAGCTGTGGCTTTGGTTCAACAAGTAGCGAAAGACGGCCATTGTGATAAAGATGCCTTTGAAGCTTCACTCAGTGCCATTTTAAATACCAACCCATCGAATACCGTGGGCGTATTTGGACGTGAAGCGAACCTAAAGCTTGGCCTTGAGTGCTTAGTAAAAGGTATCGATAGTACTCCAGCAGGTAGCGATATCACGCGTTACATCATCAGCTTGATGGCGCTTGAGCGTAAGCTGTCTTCTCGCAACGACTCTATGTCTCAGCTTGGTGACCGCATTCAAACTGCAGAGCGCCAAACTGAACACTTTGATCTGTTTGACGAGCAAATGATCAGCAACCTTGCAAGTATCTACCTTGATGTCGTCAGCCCTATCGGCCCTCGCATTCAGGTTTCTGGTACTCCGTCTGTACTTCAGCAGACATCGAGCCAACATAAGGTTCGCGCACTGCTTCTATCAGGGATTCGAAGCGCTGTGTTATGGCGTCAAGTTGGCGGTAAACGTCGCCACCTTATCTTCGGTCGTAAGAAGATGATCGAGCAGGCTCAAATCCTACTAGCTCGAATGTAGTTTATTAGCTCGCGCCTCGTCGCGAGCTTGTTTTTTGTATCAACACAACTCTCACGCAAACGATTGCGCAATGTGCGTGACAATTGAGATTGTTACTGGTATAAACCTCTCAAAATTTAGAAAACTCAATTCAGGAGAACACCATGGAACTGTCAGCATTGACTGCTGTTTCACCAGTAGACGGCCGTTACGGAAGTAAGACTATTGCATTACGCAGCATCTTTAGTGAGTTTGGACTACTAAAGTACCGCTCTATCGTTGAAATTCGTTGGTTACAAAAGCTTGCAGCAACTGATGCAATCAAAGAAGTACCAGCGTTCAGTGCAGAAGCTAACCAGTTTCTTGATGAACTAGCCGCTAACTTCAGCGAAGAAGATGCTCTACGTATCAAAGAGATCGAGCGCACGACTAACCACGACGTTAAAGCGGTTGAGTACTTCTTGAAAGAGAAAGTTGCTGGCGTTCCTGAACTTCACGCTGTAAACGAATTTATTCACTTTGCATGTACTTCTGAAGACATCAACAACACCTCTCACGCGCTTATGCTTAAAGAAGCTCGTGACACAGTGATTCTTCCAGAAATCCGTAACGTAATTGATGCTATCAAAGCACTTGCGAACGAGTACCGTGATATTCCATTACTGTCTCGTACACACGGTCAGCCAGCTTCTCCTTCTACTATGGGTAAAGAGATGGCTAACGTTGCGTACCGTATGGAACGTCAATACAAGCAAATCGAAAACGTTGAGATCCTAGCGAAAATCAACGGTGCTGTAGGTAACTACAACGCACACCTTTCTGCATACCCAGAAGTTGAATGGCACCAGTTCAGCGAAGAGTTCATCACTGAATCTCTTGGCGTAACTTGGAACCCGTACACAACTCAAATCGAACCTCACGATTACATCGCTGAGCTGTTTGATGCTGTTGCTCGTTTCAACACAATCCTTCTGGACTTCGACCGTGACGTTTGGGGCTACATCGCTCTTGGTCACTTCAAGCAGAAGACTATTGCTGGCGAAATCGGTTCTTCGACAATGCCGCATAAAGTTAACCCAATTGACTTCGAAAACTCTGAAGGCAACCTTGGTCTAGCGAACGCAGTATTCAGCCACCTTGCACAAAAACTTCCAGTTTCTCGCTGGCAGCGTGACCTTACTGACTCTACGGTTCTTCGTAACCTAGGTGTGGGTGTTGGCTACGCAATCATTGCATACACTTCGACTCTGAAAGGTATTAGCAAGCTTGAAGTTAACCGCGCTGCGCTACTTGCTGAACTAGACAAGAACTGGGAAGTATTGGCTGAACCAGTACAAACAGTAATGCGTCGTTACGGCATCGAAAAACCATACGAGAAGCTAAAAGAGCTAACTCGTGGTAAACGTGTAGATGGCGAAGGCATGCGTGCATTCATCGATGGTCTTGAGATTCCTGCAGACGAGAAAGTTCGTCTGAAAGAGATGACTCCAGCAAACTACATCGGTCAAGCAATCGAGCTAACTGACAAGCTGTAATATTCGAATTTCGAATCGCAGAATAGACTAAGGCTTCCCATGTGGAAGCCTTTTTGTTGAGCGGAACAAAGTGTATTGAGCACAAGAGACGTCAGCAAAATAATACAAAGCAACCCAGTATCATTACCCTACTCATCTCAATCCGTGCGATATCAACCAATCAATATCGTAATGCTTCATCACCAGTAACCCTCTATCGCCAGACACCTATTCCTCGAATACTTACTGTCTTAGATGCCAAGATCAAAAAAGACCTCCCGAAGGAAGCCTTTCAAATGTATCTTGTCGATTAGCGACTGAAGAATACGTAGCGATTACATGTTACGTAGAGAAGCAATACGCTTGTCTAGCGGCGGGTGGCTCATTAGAAGCTCTGTTAGAGACTTCTTACCGTTGATACCAAATGCCATCATAGAACCTTCTAGTTGTGGCTCATGGCTCACCTTTAGACGCTCTAGCGCTGCAATCATCTTCTCTTTACCCACTAGGTTCGCTGCACCTGCATCGGCATGGAATTCACGATGACGGCTGTACCACATCGTAATGAAGCTTGCTAAGAAACCAAATACCAATTCCAACACCATAGACACACCGAAGTACACCATCATGTTGCTGCCACCCTCTTCTTCGTTGTCATTCGACGCAACAATGTTGGCGATGAAACGAGATAGGAAGATAACGAACGTGTTCACTACACCTTGCATTAACGTCATGGTCACCATATCACCGTTCGCGATGTGGCTCACTTCATGCGCTAATACTGCTTCAGCTTCATCACGCGTCATGTTGTGCAGCAGGCCTGTTGATACTGCTACCAATGAATCGTCACGCTTAGCACCTGTCGCGAATGCGTTGATGTCTGGCGAGTCGTAGATCGCCACTGTTGGCATACCAATACCAACTTGTTGAGATTGACGGCTTACCGTCTCCATCAACCAATGTTCTGTTTCGTTACGTGGGCTTTCAATGACCATGCCGCCTACCGAGCGTAGCGCCATTTTCTTCGACATCATTAATGAAATGAATGAGCCGCCAAAACCAAATACCGCAGCCATCACCAATAAACCTGAGAGGCTACCGGGTTGCATACCTGTAACTGCGTATACAACATTAAGAACAACACTTAGTACCAATACAACCGCTAGGTTAGTTGCAAGGAACAACATTACTCGCTTCATTACTTATCTCCGCATGAAAGCTGTTTTTATAAAACTTATTGTTATAGACAAGGCAGACAGCAATAGATTCCAACCTTGAAGACTTATACTTACTTATACATATAGTCTTAGATTAAGAAAACAAGGTTAAGCATTAAATTGCAACATTTGATTACGAGACCACATCCGAATTAAATACACTCTATTAGACCTAAGTCGTATGGTGTCGATATAACAATCCGTTTACAGTGACTTCAGATGATTTATTGTCTAGTCCATGTACAAAAAGGAAAGGATCATGGTTGAAGGTACTAACACTCAAATGGCTATCGATTTACTGTGCTGTCACCTAGGGATTACTGAAGAAGAAGCGAAAAAGCAGGTTGGAATCCTAACACCGCAAACGGCACAGACAAAAATCACAGAAACTCAGCAAGCTTTAATGGGACTGACTAAAGAACATTAGTTCTAAGCTTGTTTATTAAAAGACCGGTTGTTTATCAACTCAAGGTCTAAAGGCTTAAAATAGCAAAAGGGCTGCAATCGCAGCCCTTTTCTTATTTAGTACATAACGTGGTAATTAAAGCGCAAGCAAAGGCTGCACATCAATGTACTTACCAATGTTTTTAGACTTCGCTTTTGGGACGTAAGGGATTTCACCTAACTTAGGTGCACCTAACTTATCTTCAAGCATCGCAATAATATCTGCGTAGTGCTCAGTACCTGGATTGATACGGTTTGCGACCCAACCTACTAGGTTTAGGCCATCAGCACGAATCGCTTCTGCCGTTAATAGAGCGTGGCTCAAACAACCAAGTTTAATACCCACAGTCAGTACCACTGGCAGTTGCTCTTTTTTAACCCAGCTAGAAAGATATTCATCGTCTGAAACCGGGACTCGCCAACCACCAGCACCTTCAACTAACACGATGTCAGAGTTTTTCTTATGCTCTTCTAGCTTCGCTGATAATACCGCCTCATCAATTACAACACCATCATGCTTAGCAGCGATGTGAGGCGATGATGGTAGCAACAACGCGTATGGATTGACGTCTTCGTAAGCAATATCTTGCGTCGCCGCTTCTTGAAGATGCAGTGCATCACTATTACGTAGTCCTTCAGGGGATTTTTCACTCCCTGCAGCAACTGGTTTGTAACCAATTGTTGATAAATCTTGTGCGGCCAAAGCTTGAAGAATCGCTTTTGAAACCACAGTTTTTCCCACTTCGGTATCCGTACCTGCAATGAATAATGCATCAATCATAATTGAATAACCCCTAAACAAACTTGATATGTTGCTGGTAAGAAACCTTGATGGTTCTTAAACTCTCGATATTCCCGATCAACAAGCTGCAACATGCGACGACTTGTTAAACCTTGTGAGCGACCACTTACGTGATTAGCGCCGATACCTTTAAGGTCGCGCATCAGTTCAAACGCAGTGTCGTACCAAACGGTGATGGTGGGCAAGTCTAGTTGATGAACGGTACAGCTAGATTGCGCTAACGCAATTTTTACCTTATTGATTGTAATAAAATGGTTAACGTGTTGATGTGCGTCAATTTTGGACCACGACTTTTTCAGTTCAAACAGCGACCCATCAAGCAAAGTTGAGAAAATAACACGCCCACCAGCCGCTGTAACACGCTTCATCTCTCTCAAAGGCGACGACAAATCGTCACACCATTGCAACGCAAGGCTAGAGAAAACGATGTCAAAGCACCCATCTTCAAACGGCAATTGTTCGGCATCGGCTTGTTGATATAAAGATACAGATGCACCACACCGCTTCTCTGCTGTTGCTAGCATTCCAACAGAAAGATCAGCGCAAACCACTTCGGCGCCTCGTTTTACAAGTTGCTCGGAGAAATAGCCAGTACCACAACCTAGATCCAGCACCTTAAAGCCTGACAGATCGCTGGGTAATTTATCCAGTAATCGGTGGCCAACATCGCGTTGAAATTCAGCGTGTTTGTCATAGGTTGTTGCCGCTTTACCAAAGGCTTCGGCAATCGCACTCTTATCTTGGCCAACGTAATTATGCACTACTGCTTCTTGTGACATTTACTGAGCCTCTTTATTTGATTCAAAGCTTGGATGGATACCCGGTTCAGTGCTTAAGTCGATGTTTCGTTCAATGGCTTGATGCAACGACCTGGTTAACTGGAGAATCTGTTTTGGGCTATGGTTAGCTGTTAACGTGATTCGTAATCGAGCAGTTCCAGCAGGTATGGCTGGCGGCCTTATTGCGGTCACCCAAACTTGGTTTTGCTTTAACTCTTCAGCTATTGATAATGCCGCTTGTGCTTCACCTATCACAAATGGCTTAATCGGAGTCTGAGTATCCACAAAGCCTTTCAAGCCGCTCACCTGCTCTGCATAGAGAGACCCTAACTCAGTCAGCTTTTCTCGGCGCCACTCTTGAGTTTGAGTCATCTTACAGGCATGAGATAAAGCCACCGCTTGTGAAGGTGGCATCGCCGTCGAGTACACATGATGACGAGCAAACTGAGTTAAGTAATCACCCACTTCTGACGAACAAAGAATCGCAGCACCAGAAACGCCAAATGCTTTGCCAAAGGTCACCACCAAAATATCGGGGGAGATTTGTGCTGCACTGCAACTCCCAGCTCCTTTATCACCTAATACGCCGATACCGTGGGCATCATCAACCGCCAACCAACTGTCGTATTGATGAGTCAGGTTAGATATCTGGCTGAGAGGCGCTTGATCGCCGTCCATGCTGAATACGCCCTCAGTGACGACCAAGGATTGTAGAGATCGGCTTAATAGAGACTCTAGATGCTGCGTGTCGTTGTGTTTAAAGCGTTTCATGGTTGCATGAGAAAGCATCCCCGCTTCCATCAAAGAGGCGTGATTAAGCTTGTCTTGCAGCAGAGAGTCGTCTTTTTCGAGCAGAGAAAACAACAAGGCTTGGTTCGCACTGAAACCAGAACTAAAGAGAATCGCACGTTCAAAGCCCAACCATTCACACAGCTGAGCTTCTAAATTTCTATGAGCAGGACTAAAACCCGTGACCAATGGCGATGCCGCACTGCCAGCACCATAAAGGGAAAGCCCCGCTTGCCACGCCTCTACCAATTCAGGGTCGTTCGCCAAGCCTAGGTAATCATTACTCGAAAAATTAATAAAGCGAGAACCTTCGCAATTAAGCAAAGGACCATTACTGTTTTCGAGCACTTTAAGTTGACGAGTTAGCCCCTGCTCACGGCGTTGAACAAGGGCATCTTTGATACGGGATTTAAACAGTGGCATCGTAGAACATGTCATCTTTCGTTGGACGAGCAGCAACGCGCTCCACTACTTGATCTAACAGTTCGTTTTCTTGAATTTCATCAGGCTTCTGAGCCACTTGTTGGCTGTTGATGCCTAACTTCTTAAACAGCTGCATGTCCGTGTCTTCATCTGGGTTTGGCGTAGTCAGTAGCTTACAACCGTAGAAGATAGAGTTCGCGCCAGCCATGAAGCACATCGCCTGCATCTGTTCATTCATATTCTCGCGACCTGCAGATAGACGAACCGCTGACATTGGCATCATGATACGAGCAATCGCAATCAACTTAATGAAGTCAAAAGATTCAACATCATCGACGTTTTCCATCGGTGTGCCTTTCACTTTCACGAGCATGTTGATTGGCACACTCTCAGGGTGTACCGGAAGGTTCGCTAGCTCTACCAGCAGGCCTGCACGGTCATTGGTACTTTCGCCCATACCAATAATGCCACCAGAACAGATCTTCATACCGGCATCACGTACGTGAGATAGCGTATCTAAACGATCTTGGTAAGTACGAGTGGTGATGATGCTGCCGTAAAACTCGGGAGACGTATCAAGGTTATGGTTGTAGTAATCCAAGCCTGCATCCGCTAACTCGCCAGCTTGATCAGGGGTTAACATGCCTAGTGTCATACAGGTTTCTAGACCCATACCTTTCACACCTTTGATCATATCAGTCAAGTGAGGCATATCGCGTTCTTTCGGGTTTTTCCACGCCGCGCCCATACAGAAACGAGTCGAGCCCGCGTTCTTGGCTTTTTGCGCCGCATCCAAAACACGCTCTACTTCCATTAGGCGTTCTTTGTCGACATCCGTTCGGTAGTGAGCACTTTGAGGACAATACTTACAGTCTTCAGGACAAGCACCAGTCTTAATCGATAGAAGCGTACTCACCTGCACGTGGTTGTGCTCTTGGTACTGTCTATGAACCACTTGAGCTTCAAACATTAAATCCATAAACGGTTTTTCAAGCAGTGCTGTTACTTCAGCAACTGTCCAGTCATGACGAACTTCCACGTGTCGATCCTTTTTTATTATTTGATGTTTCATCTCTATCAATAGAGATTGCATTTATGCTTGGCTAGTCTACCGACAAGCTTTAGACTGTCAACACATTGATAATATCAAAAGTTTACATATGGTTATTTTTTAACCGCACCAAGAATGGAAGTTACTATGGATCTCGCCTTTGATCGCCAGCATATCTGGCATCCCTACACATCAACGTTAACACCTCTGACCTGCTATCCAGTCACCAACGCAGACGGTGTTCACCTAGAATTAGAAGGCGGAAAACGAATTATTGATGGTATGTCATCTTGGTGGTCAACCATCCACGGCTACAATCATCCAGAGCTAAACGCTGCAGCTCATAGTCAAATCGATAAGGTTTCACACGTTATGTTTGGTGGCATCACCCACCAGCCCGCTATCGATCTATGTAAGAAGCTTTTGAATCTCGCGCCAAGTAATCTTGAGCATGTATTTTTGGCCGATTCAGGTTCAGTTGCCGTAGAAGTTAGCCTAAAAATGGCACTGCAATATTGGCACGCTAAAGGACAACCTCGTTCAAAGTTCCTCACACTAAGAGATGGCTACCACGGTGATACCTTTGCGGCGATGTCAGTGACCGACCCTGACAACTCGATGCACAGCCTCTACAAAGGCTTTTTACCGGAACATATTTTCGCTGATTCACCAAAAACAGGCTTTTGGGATGAGTGGAACTCAAGTGACATCGATAGTTTTAAAGAAAAGCTGGCAGCACACCATCAAGAAGTCGCAGCGGTGATCTTAGAGCCAATCGTTCAAGGGGCTGGTGGCATGCGCATCTACCACCCTGAGTTCCTAAAACAAGTTCGCTTACTGTGTGATGAATTCAACGTATTGCTGATCTTGGATGAGATTGCGACCGGGTTTGGCCGTACAGGGAAACTATTCGCTTGTGAGCATGCCGATGTTCAACCGGACATCTTATGCGTAGGCAAGGCTTTAACTGGTGGTTATATGACATTGTCAGCGACGCTGGCGAGTAAGGAAGTTGCTGACACGGTATGTGGCGGTGAAGCGGGCTGCTTTATGCACGGGCCAACATTCATGGGTAACCCATTAGCTTGCGCAGTCGGTGCGGCAAGTTTATCCATCATCGAGCAAGGTCATTGGAAAAATCAAACTCAACAGATCGAACAGCTTTTCTCTGAGTTGCTACCACCATTGCGAGAGCATGATCTTGTCAAAGACGTTCGCTGGTTGGGCGCGATTGGCGTCGTTGAAACCCACACACCTGTCGATATGGAAACCATCCAAGCTCACTTTGTAGAGCAAGGCGTTTGGATCCGTCCGTTTGGTAAGCTAATTTATATGATGCCTCCGTTTATTATCAAACCACAACATATTGAGCAATTGGTCGCTGCTATCGACACTGCATTACAAAATACTCATTGCTTTAAATAAGGCGTTTATTGCTCTAAACAAGAGCGACGATTATTTCTATATATCTTCATTAATAAATCATTTAATTAAACTAAAAGGCCTTACATAAAAGTAAGGCCTTAACTGCTTGAAGGTAACCGTCAGTTTAACGTAATTGGCTATCTTTACTTGCTCGACGGTTAAACAATGAATGTCGATGTGCGTCATGCTCTAATATTGACTGACATTCTATACACAAACGAACGCCTTTGATCGCGCGTCGTCTTTGTTCCGGAATCTCATCACCACACTCATCACAATAACGCAAACCCTCACCACCTCGAAGGTTTCCTCTTACACGAGAGATCTCATCATCAATGGTATTTTGTATTTGCTGGCTGACACTATCGTCACCAGCCCATCCTACGGCCATAAGCCCTCCTCAGTATTTGAACGAGAAAATCTATACCTACCGCGGTAAGAGCATATTATAGCCACATTTAAGGATTGTAATAATTATCAAAATCAATAAAACACTATTACACATAGGTAACAAAAATTATTTATTTCTCGCCCCTGCACTATTCTATAGGCAATAAAAAACCCAGCCTGTTGGCTGGGTTTTATAAGTAACCTAATGCTTAATCAATCTAATTAACCGATGTGCGTTACGCCGCCCATGTATGGTTGAAGTACTTCTGGGATAGCAATACGGCCATCTGCTTCTTGGTTGTTCTCAAGGATAGCAACCATAGTACGACCAACAGCAAGACCAGAACCGTTTAGTGTGTGTACAAGTTCAGGTTTTTTCTCGCCTTTACGACGGAAACGAGCTTGCATACGACGCGCTTGGAAATCCCACATGTTTGAACAAGAAGAAATCTCACGGTAAGTCTCTTGTGCTGGAACCCATACTTCTAAGTCGTAAGTTTTCGCAGAACCGAAGCCCATGTCACCTGTACATAGAATCACTTTACGGTAAGGAAGCTCTAGAAGTTGAAGTACTTTCTCAGCGTGGCCAGTTAGCTCTTCAAGCGCTGCCATTGAGTCTTCTGGCTTAGTGATTTGTACTAATTCAACTTTGTCGAATTGGTGCATACGGATAAGACCACGAGTGTCACGACCGTAAGAACCCGCTTCAGAACGGAAACACGGCGTGTGAGCTGTCATCTTAAGTGGCAGTTCAGCTTCATCAGTGATCGTGTCACGAACCATGTTCGTTACCGGTACTTCCGCAGTAGGGATAAGCGATAGAGTCTTAAGAGGTACGTCACTTACTTGCTCAGTTAGCGGGCTTGTGTGGAACAAGTCTTCGCCGAACTTAGGAAGTTGACCAGTACCGTAAAGGCTATCGTGGTTCACTAGATACGGTACGTACATTTCTGTGTAGCCGTGCTCATCACTGTGAAGGTCCAGCATGAACTGAGCAATAGCACGGTGTAGACGTGCAAATTTGCCTTTCATCACGATGAAACGAGAACCCGAGATTTTAACTGCGCTAGCAAAATCAAGACCGCCAGACATTTCGCCAAGATCGACGTGATCTTTCACTTCAAAGTCGTAAGTCTTAGGTTGACCCCAACGAGAAACTTCTACGTTATCGTCTTCATCTTTACCATCTGGCACTTCTGCATCAGGTAGGTTAGGAATAGACATTGTGATCGTTTCTAGCTCAGATTGAAGATCAGCCAATGCTACTTTAGCTTGGTCTAGTTCTGCGCCTAAGTTGCCTACTTCTGCAAGGATACGCTCAGCTTCTTCATGGTCGCCTTTTGCTTTCGCTTGACCAATGGACTTCGATCGAGAGTTACGTAACGCTTGTAGCTCTTCAGTTTTCATCTGAAGGGACTTACGTTTTTCTTCAAGTTCACGAATTGTCTCTACATCAAGGGTGAAGCCTCGACGTGCTAATTTTGCCGCTGTTTCATCCAGCTCAGCTCGAAGTAATTTAGAATCCAGCATTGCTAATCCTATGCTTTAGTTATTTGAATATTCAGTAGCTTGCTACTGAATCACTGCTAAACCCCTAAAACTGGTGTTATTTCGACCAATTTATAACGATTTAATTGAAATTTTATGACTAGGTAACGATATCCAAAAAAGACTACTTTTCATAGCGTTTTTGTGGGCTTTTTGCGTCCAAATCCGCCAGATAATCTAGCTTCTCGCCAATTTTGGTCTCTAAGCCTCGTTTTGTTGGGAAATAGTATTGCTTCTCTCCCATTTCAGGAGGCAGATACTTTTCACCAGCGGCGTAGGCTCCTGGTTCGTCATGAGCATAACGGTATTCTTGCCCGTAGCCCATGTCCTTCATCAAAGTTGTCGGTGCATTTCGCAAATGATGCGGCACTTCATATTCAGGAAGATTGTGAGCATCTGTTAACGCTTGCTTCCACGCGGTGTAAACGGCGTTACTCTTTGGTGCACATGCGAGATAAACAACCGCCTGCGCAATCGCACGCTCCCCTTCAGCAGGGCCAATGCGCGTGAAGCAATCCCAAGCCGACATCGCTACCTGCATGGCGCGAGGATCAGCGTTACCGATATCTTCAGAAGCAATCGCCAGCAAGCGTCTAACAATATACAAAGGATCACAACCCGCAGCAATCATTCGTGCTGACCAATACAAGGCCGCATCAGGGTTTGAGCCACGAATTGACTTATGAACCGCGGAGATTAGGTCGTACCAAATATCACCCTTGTTATCGAAACGAGCGACTTTCTCACCAGCCACTTCAGCCAACAACTGCAAGGTTATCGCTTTCTCGCCTTTATCGTTGTCTTCTGCCATGTCATACAGCAGTTCAAGGTAGTTAAGCGACATACGCGCGTCGCCGTTAACCAGTTCTGCAAGGCGATCTAAAACATTATCAGCAAAATCAACAGGCACATCACCTAACCCACGTTGCTTATCTTCAATCGCTTGGCGAATGACAAGAGAAATATCATCTGTGTTCAGGGACGTCAGTTTGTAGACACGCGCACGTGACAACAAAGCGTTGTTCAGTTCAAAAGATGGGTTTTCTGTCGTCGCACCAATAAAGGTCACGGTGCCATCTTCGATATGAGGCAGAAAAGCATCTTGCTGACTTTTGTTAAAGCGATGGACTTCGTCCACAAACAGGATGGTTCTGCGCCCTGCTTGCTTGTTCTCGCGCGCTTTTTCAATTGCAATACGAATGTCTTTTACGCCCGAGGTTACCGCCGATACGCGTTCCACTTCAGCATTCGCATAGTTTGCTGCAACTTCGGCTAACGTCGTTTTACCGGTGCCCGGAGGCCCCCACAAAATCATCGAGTGGATATGGCCCGCTTCCAACGCTCTGCGAAGTGGTTTACCTGGGCCTAATATATGCTGCTGACCGATGTACTGTTCGACAGTTTCCGGTCTCATACGAGCAGCAAGGGGACGAAAATCTTCGTCCCCCGCAAAATCTAAGCTGTAATTACTCAATTGCAATCTCTTGATTCGTTGATGGCATTAATGCCTATCGACGTACTACCAAACGATCTGCTTGTTTAGATCAGTTTCTTTGGTCGTCGACCTCGACACCTTCCGGTGCCACAAAAGTAAAGCGGTCTGCTGCAGGTTTACCCAAATCAACATTGCTAAAGGTAAACTCACCTTTTTGACCGTCTTGTTCAATCACATTAAAGCCCTGAACAATGCCCTTTTCGGTGATATTAATCTGGAAGTCGCCCTGATTAGAATCGACAGCAGTTGGCGTTAGCGTGAATTGGTTACCCGTTTGCGCCACATTATAGTTATCCCAATCACTTTCTTGGTTACGTGTAAGCAGGACAAAAGGTGTCTGTGATGTCGCTTGCTCTTGCCAATAAATGCTCACTTGCTCAATGAACGGGCTGTAGTACCACAAGCTTTGGCCATCAGATACCAACAAGTTTTCATCAGGGAACGTGGTCTCCCAGCGGAACAGGCTTGGGCGTGCAATCTCTACCGTGCCCTCACCTTCCATAACAACATCACCATCAGGGCTGGTCACGACTTGTTTAAAGTCAGCGCTGAAGCCTGCGTTTAATGCCAAGCGGCTACTCAACTCTTCTTTCGGAGAAGCAAACACTGAGAAGCTCATAAATAAAAGTGCGAATACTTTTTTCATCAATAATCCTGTTAGAACATAAGTCGGTCATATTTTCGATTTGACCGACTTAATGGGTATAAGTTCATAGGGCGTGTTGACCTTTCGTGGTTGAATTTTGTTCGAGATAAAAGCGTTTTAATCGCGGCGAGGGGGAAGTAGCCTAGTCATTCTAAGCAAATCTCCCTCAACAAAGAGTAAAACGCTTTTAGCCGAACCCTTCGGGCAGCGTTTGCTGGTCATTTCTACTACGCTATCGGCTTCTCATGTAGGCTAGCTACACATCAAAGCCTCTGCCTTGTATAAATACCCAGCAACTCGCTGCAAAAATCAGCTCGAGAGATCTACACGCCCTAGTAGAACTAATCTTTTGGTGGCGCTGGTGCTAAGACTTCTCGGTTACCGTTATGACCTGGAGCACTTACGATACCTTGAGCTTCAAGTTGCTCGACAATACGTGCAGCACGGTTGTAGCCAATCTTGAATCGACGCTGTACACCTGAAACTGAGCCACGACGTGAATGAACAACGTGTTCTACCACCTGATCAAACAGAGGATCGACCTCTTCATCACCTTCCATCTTCTCACCCGGAAGCAAGGTTTCTGGAGTTTGTTCGCCGTTGGTGATTTCATCAATATAGTTTGGCTTACCACGCGCTTTCCAGTTATTCACGACTGCGTGTACATCGTCATCAGATGCAAAGGCACCGTGAACACGAGTTGTATGGCTAGAACCAGGAGGCAAGTAAAGCATATCACCCATGCCCAATAGTGATTCCGCACCACCTTGGTCAAGGATAGTTCGTGAATCCGTTTTAGTTGATACCGTAAAGGCCACACGGGTTGGAATGTTCGCTTTAATAAGACCAGTAATAACATCCACTGATGGACGTTGCGTCGCTAGGATCAAGTGAACACCCGCCGCACGTGCTTTTTGTGCCAAACGTGCAATCAGTTCTTCAACCTTCTTACCAACCACCATGATTAGGTCGGCAAATTCATCAACGATAACCACAATGTAAGGCAGTTTCTCAAGCAATGGCGCTTCTGGGTCCATGCTGTCGCCCGGCTTCCACAGTGGATCGTGAATTGGGTGACCCGCTTCCGCTGCCATCTTAAGCTTATCGTTGTAACCTTTAATGTTACGAACGCCTAATGCTGACATCAGCTTATAACGTCGTTCCATCTCGCCAACACACCAACGAAGGGCGTTCGACGCATCTTTCATGTCGGTTACCACTTCAGACAATAGATGAGGAATACCCTCATAAACCGATAGCTCAAGCATTTTCGGGTCGATCATGATGAAGCGAACATCTTCCGGTGATGCTTTGTAAAGCATACTCAGAATCATTACGTTCACACCTACCGACTTACCAGAACCGGTTGTACCTGCAACCAGAACGTGAGGCATTTTCGATAGATCAGCAATAACGGCTTCACCAGCGATGTCTTGTCCTAGAACCACTGTCGTTGGCGATTTCGCTTCTTGGAACTGAGGGCTAGCAACCACGTCTGAGAAGAATACCGTTTGGCGACTCATATTCGGCAGTTCTAAGCCAACATAAGGTTTACCCGGAATCACTTCTACGACACGTACTGCCAATGCAGAGAGCGAACGCGCTAAGTCCATAGAAAGGCCAGAAATACGGCTTACTTTCACACCTGGAGCCAGATCAAGTTCGAATCGAGTGATTACTGGACCTGGGAAAATGTCGACAACGTCTGCTTTGATCTTGTAGTCCGCTAGCTTAGATTCAACAAGACGAGCAATTGCCTCTAGCGCATCACGGTCAATAAAGGTTTCACGCTTTTCAGGGTGGAATAACAATTCAAGCGTGGGTAATGGCTCAGCAGGCTTAGGTAAATTAACATCTTGTTGAACCAAGAACGGATTCTGCGCCGCTGCCATATTCGCTTGGGCTTCAGAAACAATGCTTTGGAATGCGGCGACATCTTGATCTTGATCTTGATGCGCAGGTTCTTCTTCCGTTACTTCTTCCCAAGGAAGATCAACAGTTGGCTCTAGGTTTTGTGCTGTTGGCTGTTCAGGTTCTGAATGTTCTTCTTGATAAGGGAAAGGTTCAAACTGTTCTTCGATTAATGCTGCGTCAGCTAATTCAGCTTCAGCCTGTTCTGATTCAAGCTCTGAGCCCTGTTGGTAGCTTTGCTCTTCCGTAACATCAAACGGTGAAGGTTGTGCAGAGAAATCGTCTTCCACGGTTGCTTCTGGCTCGCCCATAGGTGAAGCGTATAAAGATTCAGGTTGAACATCTTCAGAACCAAATTCGCCATTTACTTGTGGTGAGCTATCTAATTCTGGTTCAGCACTTCTAAGGTCAGCATGAGCAGGGCCAACTTCTGGTTGTTCGTTCTGCATGTATTGTTGGTAAGCAACCTGAGAATCATGCGCGTCAACCTGATCTTGTTCTGCTAGGTCATCTTCATACATGGCCGCATTTTCTAGCTGCTCTATCGTTGCATTCAACTGTTTAGAGCGCTCAATACCTTCTTCTAGCGGTTCTTCTGGCGCTTGGTAAACAGCTGCTGCAGGGATCGTTTGCTCTGACTCAATTACCGCTTGAGGCTGAACCTGAGGTTCTTCATGAACAGGAGCTTCTTGTTTCGCAGGAGCATCGACAGGCATATGAATATTGTAATGACGCTTCGGCGATGCAGCATTGTCTCGCGCATTTATCGCCACGTCTGCCGACTCATTGGTCGCAGAAAAACTCATCGCAGGATCTAGCGGATCATGCTCTGTTGATTCTTTGTTGCCTTCTATAGCAGGAACATCGCGGTAAGTTGGCGCTTGATGCTGCTGATGACGTTCTTCGATTAAATCGCGGTCTGCTGATTCTCTTAATTGAGGCTCAAGCAGCTCTTGGTCTTGGCCACGAGCCTTATTAACAGTAGACGTGAAGAATTTGATGGCACATTCACCCAACCATTCCACAATGCTTAGCCAAGAGATACCGGTTAATAGAGTGAAACCAGCACCCCATAAGAAAAGAAGAACCAGCGTACTACCAAGAACATTCAACGTTGGAAGTGCAAGGCTTGTTAAAACGTCACCTACCACGCCACCGGATGAAAAGTACCAGATGTCGTCAAAGTTGATATCCGCTAAACCACAACTCGTAAGAATTAGGATAGTCAGGCCAAGTAAGCGAGTGCCCCACAGCATGAAGTCGATCTGCTCGTCTTCATTACGTTTGCGGAATAAAACCCACGCAGCAACCGTCACTAAGATAGGCAGAGGGTAAGCCAAAGAGCCAAATACGAAGAAAAGCGTATCCGCCAACCAAGCACCTAGGTAGCCACCCGCATTTTGAATGTCACCACCCCACGCCGTTTGCGACCATGATGGGTCTGCAGGACTAAAAGTTAATAACGCAACGGCAAGTAGAATAGAGAAGAGAACACCGAGAATCAGACTGCACTCTTTGAGACGTTGAGAACCACTCAAACGAGGAGACTGAGGCTCTTCACTCGTTTTAATGATTGTTTCTACTTTATTACTGCTCTGCTTGAACATAAACCAACTTAATAATTAAACGGGATAAAAACATCTCGAGCGGCCAAAGCCGCTCGTTTCAATGAAACTACTGTTGATTTAACCATATCAAACAGAAAAACCCAATTCCAGAAAGCAAGAAAGCGGAACAAATGTCCGCTTTCTTTCATTTCACCAATTGTGACTAACGAGTTTTAATCACAAGTTGATTGGTTTGTTTCACTTCTTCCATTACTACGTAAGTTCGAGTGTCGTTTACGCCCGGTAGACGAAGTAACGTATCACCCAGTAGCTTACGGTAAGCACCCATATCAGATACACGTGTTTTTAGAAGATAGTCAAAATCACCCGACACTAAATGACACTCTTGGATGTCATCCAGTTTCTGCACAGCGGTGTTGAATTGTTCGAACACATCTGGCGCACCACGGTTCAATGTAATTTCAACAAACACTAAAAGTGAAGCATCAAGGTACTGTGGGTTCAGCAACGCTGTGTACCCAGTAATGTAACCTTGACGTTCTAAACGACGAACACGTTCAAGACATGGAGTTGGAGAAAGTCCTACTCGTTTTGAGAGTTCAACGTTTGAGATACGACCGTCTTTTTGCAACTCATTAAGAATGTTGCGGTCAATACGATCTAGTTCCTTGGACGGCTTCTTATAATTGTCTGCCATTTTTTATTCCACCTTATTACTTCCTTGCAAAAAAATATACTACAACTTTTTAATATTCAGTATCAAATTTTATCTAAACCTATCTATACTAGATATTAATTCGACAGAATTACCCTACACATAGATAAAACAACCAAAATAAAATGAGGAGTCAGGATGATCATTGGCGTACCTAAGGAAATCAAGAACCACGAATACCGCGTTGGTATGACCCCAGCTAGCGTGAGAGAACTAATCTCACACGGCCACCAAGTTTTTGTAGAAACCAATGCCGGTACTGGTATCGGTTTTTCAGACGATGATTACATCGCTGTAGGCGCATCCATTCTTCCTACTGCTGCTGACGTTTTCGCGAAAGCAGAGATGATTGTAAAGGTTAAAGAACCTCAAGCTGTCGAGCGAGCTATGCTTCGCGAAGGGCAAATATTATTTACCTATTTACACCTTGCACCAGATTTTCCACAAACTGAAGAGCTTATCAAGAGCAAAGCTGTCTGCGTAGCCTATGAGACTGTAACAGATAATATGGGTCGCTTGCCACTATTAGCACCAATGTCTGAAGTAGCTGGTCGTATGTCTATTCAAGCAGGTGCACAAACATTAGAGAAATCTAACGGTGGTTGTGGTCTTCTTCTTGGTGGCGTTCCAGGTGTTGAACCAGCAAAAGTTGTTGTTGTTGGTGGCGGTGTTGTAGGTGCTAACGCAGCACGTATGGCTGTAGGCCTTCGCGCTGATGTTACAATTCTTGACCGTAACGTAGATACACTGCGTCGACTTGATGAAGAATTCCAAGGTCGCGCAAAAGTGGTTTATTCTACTGAAGACGCCATTGAGAAGCATGTTCTAGAAGCAGACCTAGTAATTGGTGCAGTACTAATTCCTGGCGCAGCAGCTCCAAAATTGGTTACAAAAGAGCACATCGCTAAGATGAAGTCAGGTTCAGCAGTTGTTGATGTTGCAATCGACCAAGGCGGTTGTTTCGAGACTTCTCACGCAACCACTCACGCAGACCCAACTTACATTGTTGATGACGTAGTTCACTACTGTGTTGCAAACATGCCTGGCGCTGTTGCTCGTACTTCAACTTACGCACTAAACAATGCAACACTTCCTTACATTGTTAAGCTAGCGAACAAAGGCTACCGCGAAGCACTTCTATCTGATGAAGGCTTCCTAGAAGGTCTAAACGTTATTCACGGTAAAGTAACTTGTAAAGAAGTTGCAGAAAGCTTTGACCTTGAATACGTAGACCCAGCAGAAGCAATCGCAATGTTTAACTAATGATGTAATGACTAACTGAACGCAATAATCTTCTCGTTGAAGCGTTCAGTTAACTCATACACATTAAACAAAAAGCCAGTACGACATTATGTCGCGCTGGCTTTTTTGCATTAATGGATTTAGTTCGTAAAAACACGTAACAGTACGGTTTACCACTAGCGCTCGATTTTAACCCCATGAATCAATAGATTTCTTGGCGTAATACTGCGTTCACAGAACTCTTCAATCGTAGCTTCATAACCTTGCTCTTTCAGATAGATAGCGCGATCTAAAGCCAGCCATATCTCTAATGGTCGTCTAAAGACTTGTTGAACCAAACTCAGCTTTTCCATTTCCCAGAAAAGCGCTTCGCCTTGAATCAAATAAGAGTCAAAATCAATATCTGAGCCCAGCGATAGCTCTTTCACTTCAGATGCCCAACGGCAGAAAGATTCAAAACCCTCAGCTAACTCTGATTTTTTGATGCTCGGTACAGGAATGTATTCGTCAATGTTAAGTTCAGCCTTAAGCAACTGGCTGAAGCCTAGACGATAGCTCATCTCTAGTTGACGATGTCTTTTTACTCTTTCACCACCAGTAACGGTTTCTTGAAGCGGGATTCTCAAGTCGCTCTTACTTAACGTTAATGCTGAGCTTTTCGCGATAGAAGACATCGCTTGATAGTTTTCGTCTCGAATAAGATGATAACAACAAGGAGAAATAGTGACCGCTGGTAGCCCATGTGACACTGACTTTTTAACTAGCTCAACATGAAGATCACCACAAGCATGAAGGGCCACGGCATGTTGGTACGAATTAAACACGTCATCGGCCTTGTCTGAAAACGCATCTCCTTGAACAAAATCCATCGCTAACTTCTGGTCATCCGCAATCTTTTGTCCGCTTTCGCATAACGATTGCTGCCATTCAAAGCTAGTGACTTTTTGATCCGATTGCTGAGATAGGATTCGACCAAGAAAGCCTTTACCAGAACACCACTCGAGCCACTCTTTGCCATGGTGATGGCATAATGCAGCCTCGCCCATTGCGACAATTTGATGTAGCTTTCGGCCAGGAATACCATCAGCAGTACCACGTGGGAGGTCTAAACCAACCAAAGCAGTGTTATCGAACTGGATGTTTTGGGTAGCAGTTTCTAATTCAGGTAGGAAACGAGTCAGTTCCTCAATCAAAAGCTGAGGCTGCTCTTTTAAGGTTTGAATGCTTTCATTATCTAAGCTTTCTAACCAATCAACGAGTGGACGATTGACCTCTTTCCACGGCTGCTGTTGAGTTTGGCATAGGTGAAAAGGCTCTGAACGCCAGTAAATCTGGTGCTCTAACAAAAATGAATCGAGTATTTTAAATCGTGAATGCATGCTTCCCCCTATGATGCGTGGATTGTAGGGGTAAGAGGTCGAAATGGAAAGGCTCGATAAAGAAAACGAAAACTAAAAGCCCAAAAGAAAAACGGCCTGCAAATACAGGCCGAATAAGAATCTAGATTTACACGACGAGATTAACGAACTGGCAGCTCGATATCTTTAAACATCTCTTCGATCTCTTCATTCGATTTCAAAGAAATAGCTTGCTCAACCACAGGGCGAGTTAAGTGCGGTGCAAAACGCTCCATGAAATCAAACATGTAAGAACGCAAGAAGGTGCCTTTTCTAAAACCAATGCTGGTTGTGCTCGCACCAAATAGATGGCTCGCATCAATCGCAACCAAATCAGTATCTTGCTCGTGGTCAATAGCCATACTTGCAATTACACCAACACCAATGCCCATACGAACGTAGGTTTTGATTACGTCTGCATCGGTCGCAGTAAACACAACACGCGGTGTTAAACCTACTTTGTTAAACGCGGTATCAAGCTCAGAACGGCCAGTGAAACCAAATACATAAGTCACGAGAGAGTAAGCCGCAAGATCTTCGATCGTGATATTACGCTTCTGTGCCAGGGGATGATCTTTGGTCACGACGATCGAACGGTTCCAGTGGTAACAAGGCAGCATAATCGCATCTTGGTAAAGGTGTAGCGCTTCCGTTGCAATCGCAAAATTCGCTGTACCTTTAGCGACGGCTTCTGACATTTGGCTTGGCGTACCTTGGTGCATGTGAAGCGATACTTTTGGATAGCGCGCCGTGAAACCTTTAATCACATCAGGCAGTGCATAACGAGCTTGAGTATGAGTCGTTGAAATATTCAATGTACCCATCTCTGGATGTGTGTGTTCACCCGCTACCGCTTTAATGCTTTCAACGCGCGCCAAAATCTCTTGAGAGATACGAATGATATCCTCACCCGCTTGGGTAACCTGCGTTAGATGCTTGCCGCTACGCTCAAAAATCTGAATGCCTAGTTCGTCTTCAAGTAATCTAACTTGCTTACTAATGCCAGGCTGAGATGTGTACAAACTCTCTGCTGTAGCTGAAACATTTAGGTTATGGTTTACAACCTCAACAATGTACTTCAGTTGCTGTAACTTCATATCTAACCTCGTAATCCTTTACTCATTTCTGTGCTAACTTATTTGCAAAGAGAGCGTTATAGTCGCGTGTAATATAATTAATAGTTATAACGCTTCGAACACAAAAATGACAGGAAAATTGAGTTTTTCTAGCTTAACAAACAAAAACATCACTAACGCTTTGCAACCCAACCCTCATTCTCATACATTAGTTGGTAAGTTTTGATTGCCGATTTCGCTCAACAAGAGATAATCAGAAATTGCAATTTACGAGTGCCGATACACAATGGAATCGTGTATCCTCTCCAGTTAGCTATAGAAAATAATAAGCAGACTCAAATATATGAATATTGGTTTAATAATCGTCTTAGTAGCCGTTCTTTTGGTGTTAGTTTTAGGCTACAACATCATGCTTCAATATAAAGTTAAGGTAGAAACAGCGAAGAAACAGGAAGCTTCTCGTTATCTAACCATTATTGACGGTACAGAAGAACTGATTGGCAACGCTCATCACATGCCGTTTAGCCAAGATCTTCTTGTATGCTTAAACAATCGAATTCTTGATGCATTAGAAAACATGTATCAACTCGATCCAAAAAATAAGCAGCTTGACCAACGCATTGAAAGCGTAAAACAACAAATCACTCAGCTAAAAGAGAACTACAAAGGTGGCGAGAGTACCGCTTTCCGCGTACCAAGTAGTGACAAGCAAGCGATCATGATGCTTAAGTTAGTTAAACGCCTGCGTGATACGGTGCGCAACGAGCACAATAAAGGCCGTTTCGAGACTCAAGCTTATGTGGTTGAAAATGCTCGCCTAGAAACAATTCAAATCCGTATTAACATTGAAAATGTTATCAAACGTGCAAACGATTCGATTTCTCGCGGACAACCGGGAACAGCGATTCAGCTATTACGCAAAGGTATTGATGCTTTGGCGACTAAGAACGACTCGTACTCTAATCAAGCCAAAGAAAAGCTTCAACAGATGCTTAACGAGCTTGACCAGAAACGCCAAGACAAAAACGCTCAAGATTTGCAGCAGATGGAATCTAAAGAACGAGAAGACGATATGGATGCCCTCTTCGGTCAGAAGAAGAAATGGTAACAGTCTAACTCAACACTTAAAGGCCGCCTTATTTACATTAAATAGGCGGCCTTTTTTGTAGCTGTTGAATTTCCTTTCTCTGTATAGGGAGATCTCTTGAGCTGTGATAAAATCCCCGCATTATCAACAAACTTTCCCTGACCATGTATCAAGAATTACTCGCTCCAATCCACTCTTTTCTTAAAGCCGAAACGCCAGATTCATGGATAGATGAAGCCAAAAAGCCAGAAAATCTTCACATCATTCTACGCGATCACATGCTGTGTGAACTTAAGGCGGCACAGAGTGCTTTATTCCTTATTCGCAAGTACGCCGTCGATAAAGAAAGCGCGAAGCAACTGAATGAATGGATTTTGCCATACGAGCAATTTGCTTACCGTCGTATCGGAGACTTAGAGTCTCTGCGTGGTAAAAGCAACGTATCCAAGCAAATAACAGCGAAAGAAGGCTGTAATTACGGTGCTGACCTAATCGATAAGATGGTTTTACTGATCAAAGAAGAGCTGCATCACTTCTACCAAGTCATGGAGTTGATGGAGAAGAAAGGCGTGACTTACCAGCCAATCGAGGCGGGTCGTTACGCTAAGGGCTTGATCAAACAAGTTAAGACTTACGAGCCTGATGCTCTGGTTGATAAGCTTATCATCGGTGCGTTTATTGAAGCTCGCTCTTGTGAGCGCTTCGCTAAATTGGCTCCTTTCTTGGAAGAAGACATGGAGAAGTTTTACGTGTCTCTACTTCGTTCAGAAGCTCGCCACTACCAAGATTACCTTGAGCTAGCAGAACAGATCGCAGGGAAAGATATTTCAGAGCGTATTTCGCATTTTGCTCAAGTAGAAGCTGATCTTATCACTTCAGAAGACAGCGACTTCAAATTCCATAGTGGTGCTCCGGTTTAGGCTCCACACAGAACATTTAGTCCAGTTTAGACTAATCCAGACTAAAAAATTAAGGCCAGCAATTTGCTGGCCTTCTTTATTTATATCTCAATCCAAATATAGACTTAAGCAAGCGTACCGTTGATCTCTGCAAGTACAGCAGCAGGGTCTATCGCTTGCGTAATCGGACGACCAATAACAAGGTAGTCTGAACCTGATTCAATCGCTTTAGAAGGCGTCATGATGCGCTTCTGGTCACCAACATCTGCGCCGACAGGACGAATACCTGGAGTAACTAGCTTGAACTCTTGACCAAGTGCACCTTTAAGCAAAGAAGCCTCTTGTGCAGAACATACAACACCGTCTAAGCCAGAGTTTTTCGTTAGAGAAGCCAAGCGCATCACGTGTTGTTGTGGTTCAAGATCCAGACCGATACCCGCTAAGTCAGATTGCTCCATACTGGTGAGTACCGTTACACCGATTAACAGTGGACGATCTTTGCCATAAGGTTCTAAGATTTCGCGAGAAGCCGTCATCATACGCTCACCGCCACTTGCGTGTACGTTCACCATCCAAACACCCAGTTCAGCGGCAGCACGGACTGCTTTTGAACATGTGTTCGGGATGTCGTGGAATTTAAGGTCTAAAAATACTGAGAAACCACGCTTATGTAATTCACGAACAAATTCAGGGCCAAACAGGGTAAACATCTCTTTGCCCACTTTTAGGCGGCAAGATGCTGGGTCAATTCGATCGACAAAGGCTAACGCATCCGCTTGATTATCATAATCCAAGGCTACAATGATTTTTTGGTCGTTCATTTCATCTCCTAACGCAGTTAACTTTCTAAAAATTTCTAATCACCTAAGCAGGTGATAAATAACAGTCATAAAAATGCAGCCCGAAAGCTGCAATTAATAATTTGGTCTTAAAGTGACCACAAATCTATTCACCATCAAGCCCACGAATAGGCTTGATCGTCCCCCACCCTTTACATGAAGGGCAGTGCCAATACAAAGAGTGTGTCGAGAAACCACACTGACGACAACGGTAATGAGGCTTAACCTTAAGCTGTTCACCAACCATAGATTGAAGTGTGGTTAAGCTGTCTTTTGCTCGGCCTTCTTCTGCTTCCGCTAGGTGGTAATCGATTAATCGATAAAAACCTTTCATGGTTGGATTTTTAACAAGCTGCTTTGTCAGTAACTCTTGAGCAGAGCCTACATCTTCATGGTGAGCAACCAATTGCGCCAGCATCAGTTCGGCAGATACACCGGCTTTCTTCTGAATACACGCTTTGAGGAACTCGACCAATTGAGCTTCTTGTCCAAGCTTGTGGTAACACTCAGCAAGGGTTGGCAACACCTCACTGATAAAATCGATATCTTGTTCAAGTACCGATTCAAGACAATCAATTGTCTTTTGGTAATCTTCGTTCGCTAAGTGGAACTTCCCTAGTGCGATACTTGCGCGAACACATTTAGGGTCTTCAGAAAGCGCCTTCTTAAAATGCTGAAGCGCTTTAGAACGATTACCATCGGCTTGTTCTTGCATTGCAAGCTCACACCAGAAATGCGCGACTGTGGCACGCATCTTCATTTTTTTCTTGCCGAGCTTAACTAAGATATTTCCGTAATGGATAGCCTTGTTCCACTCACGGGTCTGCTGATAAATAGCCACCAACTGCTGTAAAGCGCCCTCTTTATGGTCAGGTTCTTCTACAAGTTGTTCAAAGATTTTTTCAGCGCGATCAAGGAAGCCAGAGACCATGTAGTCTTTAGCTAATTGTTGCAGTGCGAGATTTTTCTGATCGAGGGTAAGCCCCGAACGAGAGATGAGATTTTGGTGAATACGAATAGCGCGGTCGACTTCGCCTCTTGAGCGGAACAAGTTGCCCAAAGCCAAGTGAGTATCGATGGTTTCATTGTCTACTTGAAGCAGTTCAATAAAGTGATCAACCGCTTTGTCAGATTGATCTGACAGTAATAGGTTCAAACCCGTCACGTATTGACGGGAGATCTGGTGTGATTGCTTTTGTTTTTCTTGCTGAGCGTTACGATTACCCATATACCAGCCATAAGCGGCTGCGATGGGCAAAAGTAAGAACAGTAACTCTAACATCAAATATAGCCTTTAAGCTTTAGTATCAGCAGGGACCTGCTTTGATTGCTTATTGAGTTGCTTCTTCAAGCGATGAATTTTTAGCTGAGACCGCATGTGCATATTACCAAAGACTAACCAAGCAAGGGCGAAGCCTGAAACGAATACAACACCTAATAAACTTGATAGGTGGAAGTCACCTTGCGCTAGCAGATAGTTGAAATTCACAGTTGTTTGGTTTTGAGAGCCTAAAGCCAGTGCAATTAGGAAAAGTGCGATAACGGCGACTATTTTTATAATTTTCATAGTTCATCACTCATTGGTTGGTTAGCTGTACGATTATGCAGGAAAATTACTAATCAGACCACCATATTATGGTCATAAAAAAGCGGCATACATTATAGTATGCCGCTTTTCTTAATTCCGATAAGTAGGCTACATTCCTGAGTTTACTCGTTCACGCAGCTCTTTACCTGGTTTGAAGTGAGGAACGTATTTACCTTCTAACTCAACCTTGTCACCAGTCTTTGGGTTACGTCCAACACGAGGCTCACGATAATGCAGAGAAAAGCTGCCAAAACCGCGAATTTCGATTCGATCACCACTTTCTAGTGTTGAAGCCATATGCTCTAAAATGTCTTTTACAGCGTCTTCAATTTCTTTTGCAGAAAGATGCGTTTGCTCAGCGCACAGTCTCTCAATCAATTCAGACTTAGTCATAGTTACCCTCGTTGGTTTTCTTTTTAGAAATTATAGACCTATCGGAAAAATAAGCAAAAAAAAAGGAGCCTTACGGCTCCTTTCTTGGCTAGATAGCTATAATTCTCTTAATGAGAAGCTATTATTCGCCTTTAGCAGCTTTGAATGCGTCTGCCATTGCGTTACCGAACGCGCCTTCTTCAGACTTGTTCAGTGAAGCCATTGCTTCTTGCTCATCAGCTTCATCTTTAGCTTTGATAGATAGGTTGATTACGCGGTTCTTACGGTCTACACCAGTGAACTTCGCTTCAACGCTGTCGCCAACGCTTAGGATTAGAGATGCATCTTCGATACGGTCGCGAGAAACTTCAGAAGCGCGGATGTAACCTTCAACGCCTTCGATTAGCTCGATAGTAGCGCCTTTCGCGTCAACTGCAGTAACAGTACCGTTTACAAGAACACCTTTCTTGTTGTCAGCAACGTATGCGTTGAACGGGTCGTTTTCCATTTGCTTAACGCCAAGAGAAATACGCTCACGCTCTGCATCTACTGCTAGAACAACAGCAGAGATTTCGTCGCCTTTCTTGTATTCACGTACAGCTTCTTCGCCGGCAGCGTTCCAAGAAATGTCAGATAGGTGTACAAGACCGTCGATACCGCCTTCTAGACCGATGAAGATACCAAAGTCAGTGATAGACTTGATCTTACCAGTAACTTTGTCGCCCTTAGCTTGCATTTCTGCAAATGACTGCCATGGGTTAGCTTTACACTGTTTCAGACCTAGAGAGATACGACGACGTTCTTCGTCGATATCAAGAACCATAACCTCAACTTCGTCGCCAACATTAACAACTTTAGAAGGGTGGATGTTCTTGTTAGTCCAATCCATTTCAGAAACGTGTACTAGACCTTCAACGCCTTCTTCGATTTCAACGAAGCAGCCGTAGTCAGTTAGGTTTGTAACACGACCAGAAAGCTTGTGACCTTCTGGGTAACGCTTAGCGATTGCTACCCATGGATCTTCGCCTAGTTGCTTAAGACCTAGTGAAACACGAGTGCGCTCACGATCGAACTTAAGAACTTTAACTAGGATTTCGTCACCAACGTTAACGATCTCTGATGGGTGCTTAACGCGCTTCCAAGCCATATCTGTGATATGTAGAAGACCGTCAACACCGCCAAGGTCAACGAATGCACCGTAGTCAGTAAGGTTCTTAACGATACCTTTAACTTCAGTACCTTCTTGTAGAGTTTCAAGAAGTTCGTCACGCTCAACACTGTTTTCAGATTCGATAACAGCACGACGAGAAACAACAACGTTGTTACGCTTCTGGTCTAGCTTGATTACTTTGAACTCTAGCTCTTTGTTTTCTAGGTGAGCAGTGTCACGGATAGGACGTACGTCTACTAGAGAACCAGGAAGGAAAGCACGGATACCGTTAAGTTCAACAGTGAAACCGCCTTTAACTTTACCGTTGATGATACCAACAACAGTTTCAGCTTCTTCGCAAGCTTTCTCAAGTACGATCCAAGCTTCGTGACGCTTAGCTTTCTCACGAGAAAGTTGAGTTTCACCGAAACCATCTTCAACAGCGTCTAGAGCTACGTCTACTTCAGCACCAACTTCAACTTCAAGTTCGCCAGCAGCGTTCTTGAATTGTTCAGCAGGGATAGCAGATTCAGACTTAAGACCAGCGTCTACAAGAACGAAACCGTTCTCGATAGCTACTACAGTACCTTTAACGATGCTGCCTTGTTGGAATTCAGTTTCAGATAGAAACTCTTCAAAGAGTTGAGCAAAAGATTCAGTCATTATTTAATCTTCAATAATTAAACGTCCATGGGTATCCTACCGCATGGGGTTGATAAATTCGCCGGTCATCATCCTTGCGACCAACGTTCGTACTAGCTCGGCGAAATTACCCAGCCAGTTTCGATTCAATATAGTGTAGTGCTTTTTCTACTACCTGCTCAATATTCATTGAGGTGGAATCAAGCACTAGAGCATCCTCTGCAGGGCGAAGTGGCGCCACTGGGCGATTACGATCTCGGTCGTCTCGCTCTTGGATCTCGCTCAAAAGGTCGTCAAATTTAACATCTAACCCCTTCTGTTGCAACTGTTTAAGGCGGCGACTCGCACGCTCTTCAGCACTTGCATCTAAAAATATTTTCGCTTCAGCTTCAGGAAACACAACCGTTCCCATGTCACGACCATCTGCAACCAAACCAGGCGCAGCGCTGAATGCACGTTGACGACGAAGCAGTGCTTCGCGAACGCGAGGTAAAGCAGCAACTTTTGAAGCCGCCATGCCTGTCTCTTCTTTACGAAGTTCACTAGACACATCTTCACCTTCTAGGATAACCTTAACTAAGTCGCCTTCAGCAATAAACTGCACGTCTAAGTGTGTAGCAAGCGGTACTAAAGCATCCTCTGATTCAGTATCCACACCATGGTGAATTGCCGCTAAAGCCAATACGCGATAGATCGCGCCTGAGTCTAGAAGATGAAAGCCTAGCTTATCTGCTAGCAACATACACAGGGTACCTTTACCTGCACCACTTGGTCCATCAACCGTAATCACTGGGCTTTGAGAAGGCATCTTTTACTCCACGTTTTGTCGTAAGTTTTATTCTGTACTAGCGATTCGCCACTACTTTATAGGCGGCATATTATAGAGAAAAATTGGAACTCGAGCGAGGTAAATCTCAGATAATTCCGTGTTGATGATGCATAAACCAATGCAACTATCCCAATATCCGTTTGCTTAGGTCAATAAGACACACACGCGCTTTTCGATAGCGCACTTTTCGGTAGATAGAAAAAAGCCTCGCAATAGGCAAGGCTCATGATTTTTCATTTTGTAGAGCAAACAAGAATTCGCTCAAAGAAGCTTAACCAATAATAGCTCGAACCGCTTCTAGGTCTTCAGGCGTATCAACACCAGCCGCAGGTGCTTCCGCCGCAACGTCTACGTGGATTTTTTCACCGTACCAAAGTACTCGTAATTGCTCTAGGCACTCAATACGTTCAAGAGTGCTTGGTTCCCAGTTAATGTAGGTATTGATAAAACCCGCTCGGTAAGCATAGATACCAATATGACGAAGCAAAGGAGATTCCGCTGCAGTACCGTTGTTCGCGTAAGCATCGCGATCCCAAGGGATGGTTGCTCGGCTAAAATACAAGGCATAACCGTCTTTATCGGTTACAACTTTAACGGCATTAGGGTTAAACACTTCATCAGCATGAGTGATTTCCACACCTAACGTTGCCATCGGAGCTGTACTGTTAGCAAGATTGTTGGCAACCTGATTAATGATCGAAGGTGGGATAAGTGGCTCATCACCTTGAACATTCACGATAATATGATCATCAGGAATATTCATAACTTCAATCACCTCAGCTAGGCGTTCAGTGCCCGATTCGTGATTCGGTGATGTCATACAAACGGTCGCGCCAAATGCTTTAGCCGCTTTTTCAACTCGAGCGTCGTCGGTAGCGATAATAACGTTATCGGCACCCGCTTTCATTGACTGTTCGTATACCCATTGAATCATCGGCTTTCCACCAATGTCAGCAAGTGGCTTCCCTGGTAAACGGCTCGATTGGTATCTTGCAGGTATAACAACCGTATAAGACATTACTTACCCTCATCCATAGAAACGGTGCGAGCTTCAGGTTCTAAAAGAACAGGAATACCCTCTTTAATTGGGTAAGCAAGGCGATCAATTTTACAAACAAGCTCTTGCTTATCCTTGTCAAAAGTTAGTTTACCTTTACATACAGGGCAAGCAACGATCTCAAGTAGACGGTGATCCATAGTATTCCATAACCTCTTTTATTCTTTTTAAAATTTGCTGTTGCGAATCTTCATCGAACTGCGCAGAAACTGGAAGATACCACCAGTTATCTTGAGCATATTCTTCGCATTTTACAGCGTCTTTTTCTGTCATAATCAGATTCATACCTTTCTTAGCTAAGGCATGAAGTTCATCTTTATCAAAATCTTGATGATCGGCGAAACCCTGTGTGAATACCACATCACCATCAAGATCTTCCAATGTTTTAAAAAAGCGCGGTGGGTGGCCAATACCGGCAAAAGCAACCAGCTTCTGTAATTCAGCCACAGACCTTTTCTGACCAGTCTTTAGGTTAACCGCTTGGCTTGGAAGCAAAGACATCGAGAACTCTCGCCCATGCGCTTTACCGCCATTGTTAACCAAAAAGTCGACTTCATCTAAACGAGATACAGGCTCTCTTAACGGGCCTAAAGGAATTAGGCATTCGCTACCAAAGCGTCTTGCGCCGTCGATAACTGCAAATTCAATGTCGCGTTCAAGCGCGTAATGCTGAAGGCCATCGTCAGTGATAATCACATCAACACCTTTGCTCAGCAATGCTTTCACTGCGTTAGCTCGCACAGGGTCGACTGCGACTGGCGCACCAGTTCGCTTACGAATCAAGCGAGGTTCATCACCCGAATGCTCTGCTGGCGTATTTTCATTCAACACTAACGGATAGCTTGGTGCTTTTGCACCGTAACCACGAGACACAACTCCAGGTTTAAAGCCGTGAGCCTGAAGCATTTCTACTAACCAAATCACAACCGGGGTTTTACCATTTCCACCAGCGGTAATATTGCCCACAACAATAACAGGTAAAGGCGGGCGGTAGGTCTCTTTCTTCCCAGAGAGGTAAGCATCACGACGTTGACCACTAATCAATTTGAACAGCAGACTCAGTGGCCACAATAGCGGCCAGAGAAGATATTTCAACGGGTGATTGTTAAACCAAATCTTTTCGATCACAACAAAACCTAATTTATCCGCTGAACTGAATTCGGTGTAATTGTGCATAAGCACCATCATGCGCGATTAGCTCAGCATGTGCGCCCCTTTCTACAATATGACCATCATCAACCACTAGAATCTCATCAGCTTGCTCGATGGTAGAGAGTCTGTGTGCGATAACTAATACTGTTTTGTCTTTCTGCAGTTCTTCTAGTGCAGATTGAATCGCTCTCTCTGACTCAGTATCCAGTGCAGACGTCGCCTCATCAAGAATCAGCACAGGCGCATCTCTTAATAAAGCACGTGCAATCGCAATACGTTGTCTTTGACCACCAGAAAGGCTTGCGCCATTTTCACCAACAACGGTATCGATGCCATTTTCCATGCCTTCGATAAACTCACTTGCATGAGCAAGCTTAGCCGCGTATTCGATCTGTTCACGTGAATACTGTTCTTCTGCTGCGTAAGCGATGTTGTTAGCCACCGTATCGTTAAACAGATGTACATTTTGAGAAACGAGCGCAAAGTGCTCACGCAGATTTCTCAATTCGTAATCACGAATGTCGTGGCCATCAAGCTCAATTGAACCAGAGTCTACGTCATAAAAACGAGTGAATAGGTTAGCAATGGTACTCTTACCCGAGCCAGATCGCCCAACAAGCGCAACCGTTTTACCTTTCGGTATATTGAAGCTGATCTTATCAAGTGCTGGTTTCTCTGCACCGTCATAAGTAAACGTGACATCTTTAACAGCCACTTCACCCATTACAGTTTCAGGTTTCAACGTCCCTTTGTTTTGCTCGGTATCTAGATCCATCAAGCCAAATAGAGTCGTACTCGCAGCCATACCACGTTGGAATTCAGACGTTACGTTAGTTAACGCCTTTAGCGGACGTAATAGACCAAACATTGCAGAGAACACAACGGTAAACGTACCAGCAGTAAGCTCGGCTTTAATAGAATCGACACTAGCAAGGAATAGAACAACAACAATCGCAACTGATGCGATCATTTGAATAATCGGGTTAGCGGCCGCTTGAGCAGTGATTAACTTCATGCTTTGTTGGCGCATTTGGTTACTAACTTTATCAAAGCGGTGTTTTTCTAGATCTTGACCACCGTAAGTTAGAACCACTTTATGCCCTTTCAGCATTTGTTCAGCTGAAGAAGCAACGTGACCCATGCTAGTTTGCATGTTCTTAGAGATCTTTCTGAATCGCTTCGATACGATACTGATCGCCCACGCAACCAAAGGCGCTACAGCAAATAACACCAAAGATAACTGCCAACTATTCCAGAACATCAGCGTCAACAAGCCTATAATACTTGCACCTTCACGGACAATACTGACTAACGCTTTACTGGTTGCTGCAGACACTTGCTCTGAATCGTAAGTAATTCGAGATAGCAATGCGCCTGTCTGTTCTTTATCGAAGAAAGAAACAGGCATGTGCATGAAATGGCTGAAAATCTTACGACGAATTTCCATCACCACATTGCCAGAGACCCAACTCAAGCAATAGGTTGAAACAAAGCCACTGACGCCACGAACGAACATCATGGCAAAGATAATAAGTGGAAGTGTACGTAAAAAGTCAGATTCAGCATTACCAAAGCCTTCATCAAGTAACGGCTTTAGTAAGGAAATCATATAGGTATCAGAAACGGCATTTATAATAAGCGCAATTACCGCAACACCTAGGCCGGCCTTATATAATCGAATATAAGTCCAAAGTCTTTTAAATGTGACCCAGGTAGTTTCATCTGTTTGTGTTGACATAGAATCGCTTAATTTTCTCACAATAATCTATCTATTCTACTCCCTTACGGAGCATCTGCCTATACCACTGCCCGCCTTGTTGTTCTCTAATCGCATGATATTGCCAACCTTCTTTGCTAAGAGTGATGGTTATTTGTCCGCTTTCTCCAGTATCTAGCCAAGTACTCCCCGCTTCCTGATAACGTTCAATAACAAACTCACTCGGCATTCCCCACTGGTTGCCTTTGGCAAGAGAAGCTATCGCCAGCTGAGGAGACACCGCCTCAATAAACGACTTAATCGATGACGAATCGCTGCCATGATGCGGAACCAACATAACATCACTCCTTAGCTGTTCTCCTTCACGAGCAAGTAACCACTCACTTACCAGTTCAATATCACCAGTGAGCAACATTGAGAAATCAGCACTATGATCTGAGATCTTGACCACACACGAATGTGGGTTATACGCCCTCTTTACTTGCTTAGGCGGCCACAACACCTCAAAAACAACATCTTGCCAGTTCCAAACCTCTCCAATAGTACATGTTTGAATATTAGACGGGGCTTGAGTGATAGATTGGCGTTCTTGAATAATGTTCTGACTGGTTCTTATCCACTTTGGCGTATAGTTCTCAAGTAATGCCGGATAACCACCAGCATGGTCAGAATCGAAATGACTCACAATCACGCCTTCTAATTCATAAATCCCCCGCTGATTCAAAGTAGGAATCAACAAAGACTCAACAACCGAGCCTCCTGGCCACGCATTGCCAAGATCATAAACAACAATCTGATTGTTCTTTTCCAAGACCAAAGACAACCCATGCCCAACATCCAAGATATCAATAGTTAGTTTGTCTTGCTGGGGTTTGCTGAACTCCCACCACAGCACAAACACTGCAGTTACCAATATCGATAATGTTCGCTTGAAATACCGACTAACAAAGCTCAAAAACAAGATAAGGAATACTGATAATGCAATCGTCTGATTATCGACTTGGATCCAAAATCGCTCAGAGAAAGGAAGACTAAATACGAGAGGCTCAAGCGATAAGTCGACTAACTTCCACAGCTGACTGACCAAATCATTGTCTAGCGCTGTTATACCAACCACGCCAGACACTGACTCCGATATTAAGCTTAGAAACATTGCCAGAAACAACAGCGGGATCGTCACCATCGATACCCAAGGCAAAAGGAACAAGTTGTAGAAAACAGAGACTAAACTGACTCCTTTGAAAAACAACATCGAGGAAGGCGCGATAAGGAATGTCAGCATCAGTTGAAGCTTAATAAGTTGGAGTGCGTGGTCGATAAATGTAAAGCTTGAAGCTGAGCGCTGAGTATTACAGGCGATATAGAAAACAGCGCCCAATGCACCAAAGGACAACCAAAAACTGCTCGACAAAGCTGAAAACGGCCAAATCAGCAGAACCACGCACACACTTAAAGTAACATACCGAAGCAAACTGATATTTTGCCCACGCCACAAGAAATAACTCGCGATAACGCACATCACCAAAGCTCTCAAGGTTGGCAGCGTGAACCCAGCAAACCAACTATAGAAATACGCCAAGCCGAGCCCGAATATTGTAGGTAACCAAAGAAATGAAGGGGAAAGTAACCTTAATATCTTGCCAATCTGATAGCCGATACCAAAGGCAATCCCAATATGCAGCCCCGAAATAGCCATCAAGTGAATCAGGCCACTGCTTTTAAGCATATCCCACCGCTGAGGCGGAATAAGGTCTCGATATCCAAAACTCAAAGCGATAATGAGATCTTGATTTGCCAGCAGACTTAACCTTTCAAGGCTGGCTTCAAACCATTGGGCGCGTAAGTTGGTGCTAGAATGAATTCGGTACTTGGTATCTGCTCTGTAAGTTGCATTGGCAACCACGCCAGCACTAAACAAGTACTTTTCTCGGTCAAAGCCGGCTTCGTTGAGTTTGCCCCATATCGGCTTTATTGAGGCCGATAAATAGACATCATCTCCAAGCGTTAGCTTGAAAGGAGTAAACAAACGCAATTTTATCAATTGAGGAAAGATTAATTTTTCGCCGCCAATTGATCTGACTACTATTACGCTTTCAAAACCGTGGCTATTTTCACTAAAAAGGCTAACAACCGACGCATTTATGGTAGTATTCTGCCCTGATTGGAATAAGCGACTCGTTTGTATTTCAATCGCATTCCCTAGGCAGATAACTAGTATCAATGCTGTTACTGGACCTCTTGCACTCCGGAAAACGCTATACTTTGTTGATGCTAGCAGTAACAACAGCATCAATGGTGCCCAAACCCAATGTGGCATCACAGGCCAGAAGCTGGCAGACACAACTGTCGCAGCAAATGAAATCAAGAACCAAGTGTTAAACAAGAGAGTAGCTTCCTCCTATGCCAAGAAAGTTTATCAAACGATTTATGCCTGACCATGATCTAATCAAGCGTCAGAAAGCATTGAAAGTTTTTGGCAATGTTTTGTACAACCCCAACTTATGGTGCCTTAATCGTCGCTCTGCGGCTGGCGCGTTTGCTGTTGGGTTATTCATGGCGTTTGTCCCTCTACCAAGTCAAATGATTATGTCTGCAGGCCTTGCTGTCGCATGTGGCGTTAACCTGCCTTTAGCTGTCGCACTTGTTTGGATCAGTAACCCGGTTACCATGCCTGTTCTCTTCTACTTTGCTTATAAAGTCGGGGCGTTTGTTATGCATGTGCCACCGCAAGCCTTCCATTTCGAATTGTCTTGGGACTTCATCTTGGCGCAAATGAGCACTATAGGGCCTCCGTTCTTATTGGGTTGTCTGATTTGTGGCGTGGTTTCAGCAATGATTGGCTACTTTGGTATTCGCGGTTTATGGCGCTACTCAGTAGTAAGAAGTTGGAAGAAGCGACAAGCAAGGCACTGAACGCCATTTCTTGTTATTCAATCTAACCTTGTATGCGCTTCACTTAAAACGTACACAAGTTAAAATCGGATGAGCTACTTACCTCTGCAAGATTGGCATGTAACGAAAGTCGTAAAGAACACGAATTGAATTCAATAAAAAAGGATCCCACTGGGATCCTTTTTTGTATCGACTGAAAACTGACGGCCTGTTATTTAGGCGAATGCTATTTAGAACTCAGCACTGAGGCTGGATTCAACTTCGCCGCGCGTGATGCTGGGTACCATGTCGCCAGTAAACTCAGCACAATCGCAGTGCCGGAAACCACAACAACATCCGTCATATCAAGTTGTGATGGCAAGAAGTCGACAAAATAGATATCACCGGACAAGAACTGGTGATCGACCAACTTTTCAAGTCCTTTGATTAGTGTCGTGAGATTAAGAGCGACTAGCACACCTATTGCACTGCCCACTAAACTGCCTAACACGCCTGAGAATACGCCCTGCCAAACAAAGATGCGCTTCACAAGGCCGTCTGATGCGCCCATGGTTCTTAAAATCGCGATCTCCGATGCTCTGTCTTTGACTGCCATCATTAAGGTCGAGACAATATTGAAACAAGCAACACCAATAACCAGTACCATCACCAGATACATAATGGTGCGAACCAACTGAATATCTCGATACAAGAAGCCAAACTTTTGTTGCCAGCTTCGTAGATACACATACACATCAAGCTGGTTACCCACTTCACGCACAATAGAGTTCGCGTTCAGCACATCGGTCACTTTTAAAGAAACTCCGGTTACTGCCTCGCCTAGGTTTGCATAAGCTTGAGCATCGCCAATCGGGATTAGTGCCAAGCTGTGGTCTATTTGGCCATTAAGCGTCAGCAAGCCAACCACTTTCACTCGAACTCGTTTTGGCGCCTGAACTTTCACAGAACCGTTAACCGTTGGAATCATCAAGGTCAGATAGTCACCCACTTTCGCCCCCAACACGTTAGCCACACCAGAACCTAAGATGATTTGTTGTTGCCCTGCTTTAAACTCACTCCAAGCTTGTTTATCAATAAATTTCGATAGGCTTGATACCTGTTGTTCAAGTTGTGGATCAACACCGCGAACTTCAATTGCTTTGAGTTCTTTGCCCTTTTCAGCAAGCGCGGTAATTTTTACATAGGGTGCTGCAGCTACAACTTTATCATTTTTCACCGACTGCTCAATCACGTGCTCCCAGCGAGTCACTGGTTCATTTACACCCTCGAATTCACCATGTGGAATAACGGAAAGTACACGCGACTCAAGCTCTCGCTCAAAGCCATTCATTGCAGACAAACCGATAATGATCACCGCCACACCAACGGCAATACCAATCGTCGAAGACAAAGAGATGAACGACACCATTTTGTCTCGTTGTTTCGCTCGGCTAAATCGGCCACCTATCAATAGAGATAAAGAAGAAAACACTTAGCTCTCCTCTTTTTCTACGTTGACCAATAAACCATCTTGCATGTGAAGCTGGCGATCCATCTTACCTGCAAGTTCACCATCATGAGTTACTACCAAAAAGGCCGTGTCGTACTCGCGGTTTAGTTCACGCATTAAGTCGTAAATAGAAAGTGCGGTGTTGTGATCAAGGTTGCCGGTAGGCTCATCCGCCAACACCAAAGCAGGTTTATTGACTAAAGCTCGAGCAATCGCCACACGTTGCCTCTCACCACCAGAAAGCTCTGAAGGTCGGTGGTCAACACGATGACTCAATCCAACTTTATCCAACAGACGTTGCGCCTCTTCTTTTGCTTTAGCTGGCTTTTCACCACCAATCAGCAGCGGCATTGCCACGTTTTCTAACGCTGAAAAGTCCGAAAGAAGATGATGGAATTGATAAACAAAGCCAAGATGCTGGTTACGAAGCTTCGCCTGCTTATTTGAGCTCAAAGATGCTAAGTCTTGTCCGAGAAAGCTCACGCTGCCGTCAGACGCATCATCCAATGCCCCTAAAATATGCAATAACGTACTTTTACCGGAACCAGAGGTACCAATGATAGCGACTAGCTCACCCTTTTCGATTTCAAAGCTGACTCCCTTGAGAACCTCAGTATCTAACGAGCCTTCACGGTACGTTTTACGGATATCATTACATTGAAGAAAATTACTCATAACGAAGGGCCTCAGCAGGTTTCACAGACGATGCACGATAAGATGGGAATACAGTGGCAATCAAGCTAAGTGCAATAGCCAGAACCACAACAACGGCGATTTGAATTGGGTTAATTAAAATTGGCAACTGTCCACCAAATGAAAACAGAGCAACACCCATCGCCTCTAAAATAGTATTGAGGTTCATCGCTAGGGCAACGCCTAACACGCCACCAGAGAGCGCACCAATCACGCCACTACTTGCGCCTTGAACCATGAATATCCCCATAACTTGACCATCGGTCATGCCTTGGGTTTTAAGAATAGCCACTTCAGACTGCTTCTCCATCACCACCATGATAAGTGCCGAAATAATATTGAAAGCAGCAACACCGATGATCAGCCCAAGCATTAAGCCCATCATATTTTTTTCCATTCGAACGGCCTGGAAAAGCTCGCCACGTTGGTCACGCCAATCACTCCACACCCAACCTTCCGGTAGCGGGGTATTCGATAAATTTGCGACTTCAAATGGGTCATCAAAAAACAGTCGCCAGCCTGAAATCGTATCAGACTTATAACGCATCAATCGCCCTGCGTCTTTGATGTCGGTAACCATCAATTGAGCATCGATATCCGAGCCCGTGTTAAAAATGCCAGCTACGGTAAAATTTCGTTGACTAGGTATGCGCCCTAGTGGTGTGTATTGACTCGCGCTGGTCACCATTAGACGAACTTTGTCGCCCATCGATACTTTTAGGTTTCTCGCCAGAGTATGACCAAGAAACAGCTGATATTGCCCAGCTTGAAGTGAAGACAAGCGACCCGCGATTAAGTGGTCTTGAAGTGGATCATCAGAATTGGGTTGGATGCCAATCAAAAGGCCAGCAGAAAGCTGAGCAGGGCTCTGAATCACTGCCTCACTGCGAACAATCGGTTCAACATGACCATTAAGCGAAATTTGTTCTGCGAAGCTTGGGGCTTTTTCAGAAAGTGAGGTCGTGCCTCCTTGTTCATAAACCACCGCTTGAGGAAGAACGCCGAGAATTCGGTCTTTTAATTGCGCTTCGAATCCATTCATTACCGATAAAACAGTAATCAAAGACAGCACACCAATGGTGATACCTGCCGTCGACATGTAAGAAACAAAACGGCTAAAGCGATCACCTGAACGGCCTTTCAAATAACGCAGGCCAACAAACATTGAAATAGGATGAAACATACTTTGAACCATCAAAAAGGGATGCGGGTTAATGTAACGGGTATTGCTGTTACTGTGTAGGGGGTAATTGAAAATATAGAGTGAATTAACTCAATTAGTTAGGCCTGAAAAACAGAACCCTGTCAAAACACCAAATTTCAAACAACTATTTGATAGTTTCAATTAACTGACCTTGATTACTGCGGCCACATAGCGATAATCAATAGATCACTTCAAGGAACTAACGCATGACAGAACAAGAGTTTTTCACCGTTCACCATAGCCTTACCGCTAATATTGAACCAATGGACAGCGGCTTCACTTTACCTTCTCAAATTCAATTCGAATCTGAGATCCCAGCACCATTTGTGGTGGCAAGTGAATTTAGCCAATTGGATCTGTTAGCTGACAGCGCTCGAGCGGAACTGAAAAACAGCGACTTGAAGAATGTCACCAGTTTATTGGATGCACAAAACTCAAAATTAAACCTCTTGTTGAGCTTTATGTTATCGCAGCAAGATGATGAGAAATTTCGCACTCACACCTATTCATTTGGTGCGAGTCAGTTTTCCTGCTTTTCAAAAGCAGACATCGAACCGGGTCGCTTAGTAAAAGCCAAACTTTTTCTAGAGCACCCAGCTGCAGCCATTTATTGCTACGCAGAAGTATTTGCTAGCGAGGCGAAAGACTCAGGTTTCGAAATCAAATTTAAATACGCTCATCTTCGCGATACCGACCAAGACCTGCTAATTAAAGCGGCACTTTATCAACAACAGAAACTCTTGCGTCAACGCTCTCTAGACCGAGATAACAAGTAAATTAACATGACCAAAAAATCCATATTTACACTACCTAAACTTAAAGGTGCCGGTGACAAAAAGCACATCGGTAACCTAGTCGGTTCTTCTCTCGCTCTTGCCATTGCCAAACTCGCAGAGCAACACAACAGCCATACCGTCTTGGCTGTACCCGACCCACAAGTGGCGCTTAAGCTTCAATCTGAAATTGAACAGTTTACGGCACATGAAGTCGCATTATTCCCTGACTGGGAAACGCTGCCATACGATAGCTTCTCGCCGCACCAAGAGATCATCTCAGATCGTATCGCACGCCTTTACGCACTGCCAACACTAAAAGATGGCATCACGATCGTTCCGATCAGCACGTTATTGCAACGCCAGTCACCGCGAGACTTTTTGCTACAACACACGTTAATGGTGAAAACGGGTGATCTGTACTCGTTAGAGAAGCTGCGTCTTCAACTTGAAAAGTCTGGCTATCGTTATGTAGACCAAGTGTTTGGCCCGGGTGAGTATGCGAGTCGAGGTTCAATTCTCGACTTGTTCCCAATGGGCAGTAAAGACCCGTATCGAATCGATTTTTTCGATGACGAAATCGACACTATTCGTACTTTCGATCCTGAAAACCAGCGTTCTATCGAAGACATCTCTGAGATCCGCCTGCTGCCTGCTCACGAATTCCCAACCTCGGAAACAGCGATTGAAGATTTCCGTATTCGTTGGCGCCAACAGTTTGATGCGCGCCGCGAACCAGAATCGGTTTATATGCAGGTATCTAAAGGCACATGGCCTGCTGGTATTGAGTATTGGCAACCACTGTTCTTCGATCACACAGAAACCTTGTTTGATTACGTTGCCGATGAAGCGCAACTGCTGATTCTAGGTGATGTCGAGACTGCAGTAGACTCATTCCTAACGGACGTTGCTCATCGATACGAACAGCGCGGTGTTGACCCATTACGGCCACTTCTCACGCCTGAACAACTGTGGCTGAAGAAAGACGAGCTGTTCGCACACTTCAAACAGAAGCCACAAGTCAATCTGAGCTTAGATTCAATTGAAGAGAAAGCTGGACGTACCAACCTTCCGGTTGTGTCTCTTCCTGATCTCAGTGTTCAGCATCAGAATAAAGAGCCACTCGCAAACCTAAGAAAGTTCACTGAAGCCTTCGAAGGAAAAGTGGTCTTTTCAGTTGAGTCTGAAGGTCGTCGTGAAGCTCTGAGTGAATTACTGCGAGGCATTAAAGTTCGTCCAAGCGAAGTTGAAAACCTCGATGCGGCGATTAAAGGTATAGATAAGTTCAGCCTGATCTTAGGGTCAGCGGAACATGGCTTTATCCACGAAGAGCAAAACATCGCCCTTATCTGTGAAAGCGACCTGTTGGGTGATCGCGTTGTTCAGCGCCGTAAGAAAGACAAAAAAAGTGTTAACAGCGACACTGTCATTCGTCACTTAGCCGAACTTAAACCAGGTCAGCCTGTTGTACACATTGACCATGGTATAGGTCGCTACATCGGCCTACAGACTCTCGAAGCCGGTGGTATGAAAACCGAATACGTAACCCTTGAGTATCAAAACGATGCCAAGCTCTACGTACCTGTTGCTTCTCTGAACTTAATCGGACGTTACTCGGGTGGCGCTGAAGATTCAGCACCACTACATAAACTCGGTGGCGAAGCGTGGCAAAAAGCTCGTAAACGCGCCGCGGAGAAAGTCCGTGACGTTGCAGCAGAGCTACTTGATGTTTACGCCAAGCGAGAGCTAAAACCTGGCTACAAATTTGTGCTCGACCGTGGCCAATACGCGACTTTCAAATCTGGCTTCCCGTTTGAAGAAACCGATGACCAAGCGATGGCCATCAATGCTGTTATGTCTGATATGTGCCAAGCCAAAGCCATGGACCGTTTGGTGTGTGGTGATGTTGGCTTTGGTAAAACCGAAGTCGCGATGCGTGCAGCATTCGTTTGTACCGACAACAGCAAACAAGTAGCGGTTTTAGTTCCTACTACTCTACTTGCTCAGCAACACTTCGAAAACTTCCGTGACCGTTTCGCCAACTTGCCGATTCGTGTTGAGGTTCTATCCCGATTCAAATCAGCTAAAGAGCAAAAACTAATCATGCAAGATGTCGCCGACGGTAAAGTGGATATCCTAGTCGGGACTCACAAGCTGCTTTCGAGCGATATTAAGTTTAAAGACCTAGGCCTGCTGGTTGTCGATGAAGAACACAGATTTGGTGTACGTCAGAAAGAGAAAGTGAAAGCGATGCGTGCGGATGTCGATATTCTAACGCTTACTGCGACACCGATCCCGCGAACGCTGAACATGGCAATGAGTGGCATGCGTGACCTTTCGATCATCGCTACACCACCCGCACGACGCTTGGCAATTAAAACCTTCGTTCGCGAGAGTGATGATGCCATCGTCAGAGAAGCGGTGCTGCGTGAAATCATGCGTGGTGGCCAGGTTTACTTCCTACACAACCAAGTCGACACGATTGAGAAAACAGCAGAGTCATTGCAAAAACTGATTCCAGAAGCGCGTGTCACCGTTGCCCATGGTCAGATGCGAGAGCGAGAGCTAGAACGCATCATGAATGACTTTTATCACCAGCGTTTTAACTTGCTAGTGTGTACCACCATCATAGAAACGGGTATCGACGTACCAACGGCAAATACCATCTTAATGGACAGAGCTGATAACCTTGGTTTAGCGCAACTGCATCAATTACGTGGGCGTGTGGGTCGATCTCACCACCAAGCTTATGCCTACTTGCTAACACCTCCCCCGAAAGCAATGACCAAAGATGCCGTCAAGCGATTAGACGCCATTGCTTCACTTGAAGACTTAGGTGCAGGCTTTACGCTAGCAACCCATGACTTAGAGATTCGTGGTGCAGGTGAACTACTCGGTGATGAACAGAGTGGTCAAATCCAGTCGGTTGGCTTTACGCTTTACATGGAGATGCTTGAACAAGCGGTTGAGGCATTAAAAGAGGGACGAGAGCCATCGCTTGATGACCTACTGCGTGAACAAACTGAAATTGAGATGCGCCTGCCAGCACTGTTGCCTGATGACTACATCCCAGACATCAATACACGTTTGTCTACCTATAAGCGTATTGCGAGTGTGAGTGACACCGACGAATTGGCCGAGTTGAAAGTCGAGCTGATTGATCGCTTCGGCCTTCTACCTGATGCTACCAAAAACTTGTTGTCAGTTTCCGAGCTAAAATTAGCCGCGGCGTCAATCAAAGCGAAGAAAATTGAAGCTCACGATAAAGGTGGATTCTTAGAATTCTACCCAGATGCTGACATAAACCCGGCCTACCTTGTTAAACTGTTGCAATCTCAACCGCAAAAGTTTTCAATGGAAGGACCAACAAAGTTCAAGTTTACGATACCATTGGTCGACAGACGGAAACGAATTCAATTTGTTAGTGATTTATTGGGCGAATTCAGACAGAACTTGCTGCCTTCAGCATAAGACCCAATCCACTTGCACATATAAATTATCCAGCCGATAGATCGGCTGGAAGACGGAGTAAAAATGAAAAGACTGATCCCACTGCTACTATTGTTCGTCTCACTGCCAAGTTTGGCGCAGAGACAATTTGATATAGAAGTGATCATTTTTAAGCGTGCTGTTGATGCAGAAAAAGTGAATGAATCTTGGCCTAACACACAGCCTAAGATTTCACTTGATCGCGTTGGTTCATTTCAAGATACCCAATACCGAGCAAAGAAAGGCGTTCAAATGCTGCCTTACTCGGAATACAAGTTAACGCCTCAGAAAGACAAGCTACGTAAACACGCTGGTTTTGAAGTGCTAATGCATACCGCTTGGCGTCAGGGCGACCAAGGTAAGAGCTCGGCACCTGTATTCCACATTCAAGCAGGTAAAGATTTCTCTAAAGACTTCAACGCTGACGGTTCAGAGAAAGGTGCAGTAACTGCAGCAAATACTGATGGCTTCAAAGAAGAAACCATTGATAAGCCACTTTACGAATTAGACGGCAAGCTGCAAATCTACGTTCAGCATTACCTCTACGCTGAAACAACATTGGATTTAAAAGCGCCGAGCGTTCGTGAAGTGACTCTTCAAGAGCAACAAATCGAGCTAGATTCACCAGTAAGTGGCGCCGAAAGCAATGTTCAAGTGGGCAACCTCACTGAAATCTCTCCGACGGTTGAAGTGGAAGAGTTCCTTAAGAGCTACCGCATGGACCAAAAACGTCGTATGCGCAGTACTGAGACTCACTACCTTGATCACCCGCTTCTTGGTATGGTGATTCAAGTTCGACGTGTGGCGCAGTAAGTTACTTGCCGATTCGGCTATAATTATATAAATAATTCAATACGCCCTCCATTGTGAGGGCGTTTTATTACGCGGTACTTACTATCCTTATCTACACGTTACTTGGTACGTCCTATGAGCCCTGACTTTCAGATCAATACACAAAATCTCAGCCTCAAAATTATTGAAGCCTCAGGCGCTCAAGAATTTTCGCAGCTGGTTAAGTCCTCCCCGAGTTTATTGCCATGGCTCGACTGGTGTCATAGCGAGTTTTCTATCATCGAGGCCGAGAAATTCATTCTGGCGACTCGCTTAAACTGGGTTAAAGCCGAAGCGTTTGGCTTTGGTATCTTCGAGCGAAAAAGCGATAAGTTAGTCGGTATGGTGGCCATTAATGAGCTTTACCACACCTTTAACATGGCAAGTTTAGGTTATTGGGTAGGTGATGAATTTCAAAGAAAAGGGATAGCCAAGGAAGCGATGATTGCCTTATTTGAATTTTGCTTCGCACTGCTCAAATTAACGCGTTTGGAGGTTGTCTGCGATACAGAGAACCTACCCAGCCAAAAGCTGATCGAGAAATGTGGCGCTGAACGTGAAACCATTGCTAAGAATCGCTTTATCTTTAACGGTAAGCCGAAAGATGGCGTGGTTTATTCCGTGCTACCTCCAACCTCTTAACAGCTTAATAGCTTAATAGCTTAATAGCTTAATAGCTTAATAGAGTAACAATCCGTCACAACACGCAGTCGACACGATCAAAAAAGAACTCCGAAGAGCTCTTTTTTATTATCAGCGTAATGACCTTAGAAGGCTTACCTGATTAGTGAAGCTTTAGGTTTGGACGAAGTACACGGTTAATACGACCAACTAACATCATCAGCGATGTTTTAATTAGTCCGTGAAGCGCCATCTGATGCATACGGTACAAAGAGATGTAAACGATACGAGCAATACGACCCTCAACCATCATCGAACCTTTAGTTAGGTTACCCATCAAGCTACCTACCGTAGAAAATCGGCTTAGCGAAACAAGTGAGCCTTTGTCTTTGTAGATGTAATCTTTCAGGTCACGACCGTTCAACTTAGCAATGATGTTGCTGAATGCACAACTTGCCATCTGGTGAGCCGCCTGTGCACGTGGTGGAACGAATGAACCGTCTGCTTGCGTACATTGCGCTAAGTCACCAATAGCAAAGATGTTGTCATCAAGCGTAGTTTGTAGCGTGTTTTTCACAACCAACTGGTTGATACGGTTCGTCTCAAGACCACCGATATCTTTCATGAAATCTGGCGCTTTAATGCCTGCAGCCCAAACCATGATTTGTGCTGGGATCTTCTCACCATCTTTAGTCGTTAGGCCGTCAGCATCAGCTTGTGTAACCATTGTAGTCGTACGCACAGTTACACCAAGCTTCGTAAGCTCAGAGTGTGCTGCACTCGAAATACGAGGAGGTAAGGCTGGAAGAATACGCTCACCCGCTTCAACAAGGTTAACGTTCAGCTTGCTTGAATCTAGATCGCCAAAGCCATAAGTACGAAGCTCTTTAACCGCGTTGTGCAGTTCTGCAGAAAGCTCAACACCTGTCGCGCCAGCACCAACAATAGCAATATCTACTGTGCCTTGGCCGTTCTTAGCGTGAAGCTTTAAGAACTGGTTGTTCATTTCTGTACGGAAACGGTGCGCTTGCTCTGGACTATCAAGGAAAATACAGTTGTCGCGAACGCCTGGTGTGTTGAAGTCGTTTGACGTTGAGCCTAGCGCCATCACAAGAATATCGTATTCAAGTTCACGGCTTGGCATAAGCAGTTCACCGTGGTCATCTTTCAGTTCGCTCAGGGCGATCACTTTACGTTCACGATCGATGTCGTTCAGGCTGCCCATTTGGAAATCGAAGTAATGGTTTTTTGCGTGTGCGCGGTAGCTTAACGCATCAACACCCTCGTCCAATGAACCCGTTGCTACTTCATGAAGTAATGGTTTCCATAGGTGGCTTGCTTTACGATCTACCAGAGTAATCTGGGCACGCTTTTTACGACCTAAAGTGCGGCCTAGCTTAGTTGCTAGTTCTAAACCACCAGCTCCACCGCCTACTACGATAATTTTTGTCACAATGACAATCCTCTACAAAATGAATAAATGGGGTTCGGTTCGATTACTCCAACCGATAAATTCTATGTATCTACTCGGCCTTGAATGCGAAGGCTGTTACAAATTGGATTACCGCGAAAAAGAATAACGACAGCTCACCGAGTAGTTAGAGGGGTTACAAGCAACAAACATTGGCTTGCCGCTTTGCTCACTTGGATAAAAAAGGTGACTACCTGAGAGGTAGAGCACAAATAATGGGCAAGTTTTATCACTCGCTCTCAATTTTTCTTGATATTTATCAAAATATTTTGCTTGGGAACATTATATATAGCAAAAAGATGACCGCAACAAAAATCCTTACCCACAATGAGGATTCGCGGCGAATTAGTTAACGTTTGCGCAAACTTATCTTTAAATGCTCAAACTCTTCAAAAAATAACTACAACCATTTGATTAATGTTCGGCTCTTGGGTTCAGATGTAAAAAAAGCAGCACTCAATTGAGTGCTGCTTTTATAAAATAACTGGAATAATTAAGCGTTTTTAAACGCTTTCATTGTCTTCAAGTGCTGAGAGATTTTTTTGAACTTATGACTCTCTTTTTCGTCCCAGATGACATCATAATAATCTTCTAACGCGGCAGCTGTTTTGGTATTGTCGTGAATCTCATCTTCACGAGAAAGCACCACTAAACAGCGACCTTTGTTCTTCATACGATATTGAGCAACACACTTAGTCGCGATGTCTTCGTACTCTTCTGGACGGTCAATTCGACCTACCATGTTGTTCTCAGGGTGCAGATTCGGGTTGAACACCACCTGCTTGATACCACATAAAAAACCAATACGTTCAGACCAAAAACCACCTAAGCCTACACCACAAATAATCGGATGCGGGTCATCGGATTGCTCTATCACTTTATGCACTTCTTTTAGCAAATGTTGCATATCGTGTTTTGGATGCAAAGTACTGTAGTTAATGAAACGAACGTCATCATCAATGAATTGCAACTGCAGTATTTTTTCGTGATTGCCAGGGCTAGTTGAGTCGAAGCCATGTAGATAAATAATCATTAGTACCTCCTTGTTGAATATTGGTACGTTTTAATTAATCTAACATGAAAAATAAGGTTTTAAAGGGAACACGAACGAAATTATATTTTTCACTTCCTAAACGTGATCCTAGCTACATAAAGTGTGACTCAGCGCCTCTGCTTCACGCAGATAACTTTCATCGCCCCAGAGCTGATGCGCAAGTAAATACCACAGCATCGCCATCATTTGGCTTCTTGGTAACCATGCTTCTACCCCATCAAGCCAAGGTTGGGCATCATGGATGCCTCGCAGCTGACAGTACTGATTAACGGCTTCAGCAACTGGTAATACTGCAACAGCAATGGTCAGCGTAAGATCAAGTCTAGGGTCTGCTAATGCTGCATATTCCCAATCAATAATCTTAATCCCATCACTATTTCTCACTAAGTTATAACCACCTAAATCAAAATGGCACAAAGACAGGTCAACATTTGGGATACTTGGAGCCACGCGCCACTCTTGATAAATCTTGGTGCAGGTTTCAGTCTTATGAATCGCATCAAGTTGGAGCCAGTAATGATCGACTCGCGCCGTGAAACTGAATGGTTGCAGTGGTAATCGCGCAGTATTAACCAGATGAACAGAGATCAGCGTTTTCAACAGGTCATCGAGTTCTAGATCTTCGTAAAGTGTCTCACCCGCAATCCACTCAACCAGTAACCCCTGCTCATTCACTACCATTGGGCTTGGCCCGATACCGAGTCGCTCAATGGCAGACAGCACTTGGTACTCTTCATGGCGAGAAATGAAGAACGCTTTGGTGATAGGTGTGGTTGGCCGCCAAACATACGCAGTACCATCGGCATCGACCAACTTCCAACATCGATTGGTCAAACCGCCTGTTAATGTCTGTGCTCTAACTGGAGGCTCAGAAAAGTAACCGTCAAGCGAACTCAAACTGGTATCAAGAAGCTTAGCCTCAGACCAAGAAAAAATTGCCATATTTACTCCCTATAAACGTCTTCATTCCCTACAAAAAAGACACTGACCAAAAGCCAGTGTCTCTTCATAAACAGCACATCATGCACTGCATTGGCGTGTGACCAAGCTATACGCTGTCAAGATTAAGCGCTGCCAATACTAGACATTGTCAAATCCGGCTGCGCATAGTTGGCAAGTAAGCGAAATTAAAGGCCTAGTAGGCTCTTAGATTGTTGCTTACGGATTTCAGTCTCGTCAGCCCATTCAATCAAGCCAGACTCAAGATCCATTAGACGCATCGTCATTTTGTAGTATACGTCTTCATCGCTACCCGCTTTCTTAACGATGCTTGATAGGTTGCCGTACAGCATGTACTGAGCACCAACCATTTTACCGAATTGAATCGCTGAACTTTGGTTTACAAGCTCATCGTTGTTTTGGAAGTTCAATTGGTCACGAACAGACTCTACACGGTCCATATCAACGAAACGGAACTTACCAGAGTTCAGCATCTTAGTACTGATAGTGTCAGTGATTGACTCAGTATCGATGTGCTCACTTGTTTTGTTCTTGATTCGCTCTACAAACACGATTGGACGCTGTTCACGAGTAATGTAAGACACAGAACCAGACGCCATCATGCTATCGACCATTTCACCCGCAATCGTTTGAAGGTCAGTTGAACCGAAATCGATTGTCGTGGTTTCTACTGCTTGTGCATCACCGTAGCTTACCTTGTTTGAACAACCGCCTAAAATAACCGCTAAACCTAGTAGCGCAATGACACTCTTTTTCATTTTGTTTCCTCAACTTATCACTGAGCGGGGTTACCCACACTCTTAAATTCTTGTATTTACGAATCATGAGACCCGTTTAATCTAACTTACTGCTCTCGGAACTGGACTCTGAACTGAGTCGCTTTCGGGTTTACCGACACTTCCGACAACGAAATACTTTCAAAACCACGAACAATCGCTTGCTTCCAAGGACCTTGTTTAAGGTTGACCTCAAGCCCGGCATCGTCGTACCAGTAAAAACGATAAAGAATATGTTGATCGCCTTTATAGTTACTGTTTAAACGAACGATTCCTCGCGTATGACCGTCGACCAGATCGGTGCGAATATCTTCAACCTGTAAATGGCTGCCCAATACCTTGTCACCAAAGAAAACGTTCTGAGTCAGACTATCGACCCTTACGCCAGCTGTATTATCAGCACAACCAGCCAGAGCCATAACCGCTGCTAAGCTCACTAACCACTTTTTCATTACAGCCTCCCTAGCTGTTTATGCCACATTGTTGCATTGTTTCCTTGTCGAGAAATCCACACCAAGGTGGTCTGCCCTCCTCGAATATCAAAGTCGTACGTTTTAGCGCCCGCTTCCAACGTATATTGACCGCTGTTTGCTACAAACGTGCTGCTCTTAATCTCTGCAGGTAATGATTGCCAACTACGAGTGTCTGGTTGCTCTGTCAGTGTGTTCCACACGTTGAACAGAATATTACCGACATCATCGCCTTTGGTTGCCTCTTTACGAATGCGATCTTTCGCGACTACACGTAGCGCTTGGCGAATAACAATGCTCGTCATACGTTCAGATAGATCGTTCTGCGCCATCGCGTTTACATCAGTGATCAAATGTTCTTGTAGCGGCTGTCCGCTGATTCGCAAGGCAGAAAAGCGCTCTACGTTTTGACTTGGGTAATATGGCAGCGCAAGAGAGTATATTGCCCCCTGATCGCGACTGTCATAAACAGGTAAATCCAGTCGCCAACTGTCCATAGCTTGTACAGCGCTCTGCTCTTGAAGAACAATCACTCGCCCTTCACCTGCACTAAGTTTAGAAGATTGCTTATAGCGTTTTTCTAACGTCGCTAAATCTTGTCGCATCCCTAAACGAGCGGCTGTTGCCATGGTTCTATCGATGATTTCTTGGTTCTCTGGCATCACAGCCAAAGCGCGACGATAGTCAACGTAGGCGCTGTTTAAGTCATTTGACGCTTCATAAAGCAGACCAGACAAGAACATCAGATACGCATTCTGTACTGACTGCAGCTTTTTACCCGCATCAGGGTAATTAGCAAGGATGCTACCCACATTGGCAGACAAGCCTTGCTTCTTCGCATCGCTGGCTGCTTTGTCTAATTCTGCTTCGCGTTGCTTCTTCGCTTGTTCTTGAACTTGGTTGGCGCGACGCATTTCGATCACCGCACCTTCTAAGTCGTTTTTCTTAAGGTAATTTAAACCGAGATATAGATGAAGAAAGCCCAACTCATAATCGGCTGGCACATACTCGGTAATATTGTCATTCACAGCCAACGCACCCACACTGGTTGCACTGTCTGAGATTGAGATCACGGCTTTGCGTTGCTGCTCAGTAACCGCCTGATCAGCCACTTCAAACGAAGCCTTACTCTCAGGGTATTTTTGATCCAGCAGATTAATTCTGCCTCTTTCAAAGTTATCAAGGATGTCGCCTGCCGCGTAATCTGGTAGCTCTTGCTGAGCCTCTGAATAATCTCCAGATTTAACGGCTTGGTAGATCGCTTTGTTCTGTGCGCTGTAATGGCTGAACAGGCTTCCTGCAGACATACTCGCACAACCTACGGTCAACGCCGATAACAGGGCAATGGAAGCGAATCTAAACTGTTGCTTCACTTATCGTCTCCGTGCATGTTTAAAATGCCTACTTTATTAGGGTCTGCTGACCTTTAATGGTCTCATTATCAAAACGAAACATGTTGTAAAAAGGATCTCAAGCCAGTTGAAATCCTACTGATATAGCCTCTGCCTAAGCGATGCCGACATTCAGACAACAGATAGAACTTAAAGTTGGCATACAAACTACAAATTTTCCAACTAACTACTTGTGTTAACCCACTAATGAGCGCGTTTAAACTAGCTCATTAGCTTTCATTAACTCGTTAGCTTTTCATTAGCTCATTAATAGGGGGCCAAGTGGACGACCACCAACCAAGTGCATGTGAATATGATAAACCTCTTGGCCACCGTGAGAGTTACAGTTCACGATAAGACGATAGCCATCTTCTGCGATGCCTTCTTCTTTTGCTAACTTACGAGCAACAGTAAACATGCGCCCCATCATCGCTTCATCTTCGACTTCAACATCGTTGGTTGTCGGAATCAGCTTGTTTGGGATGATTAGGATATGGCTTGGCGCACGAGGGTTAATATCGCGGAATGCGGTTACTAAATCGTCTTGGTATAGTAGATCTGCTGGGATTTCTTTGTTGATGATCTTAGTAAAAATGGTTTCTTCAGCCATGTTTCTCTCCGATAAAACATTTATTTTTTAATGCTTTGAGTATGCGCTATGCCGCATCAAACCACAATAAATCTGCTTTAAAGCATAATAAAAAACACCGTTCAAATCAAAGAAAACGAGCCTTAGCTCTCAAGAATGGCATGTTGGTTATAACTGAGCGTTATTTTTGACGTATGCGTCATAAAACGCGTAAGCCGAGCTCAATAGAATGCTGACAATTTTGTTAGTTTTACTTTGACCTGACATTAGGTCTGCATTTTTATTTAGGGAGAAAGCCATGAAGGGATCTGTGATCAAGCGTATGTACGCTGGTTTCGCACTGATCATCATCATGTTCGCAGTCACGATAACCATCATGATGAACAGCATGAATCAGATACACAGCAATTTTGAGAGTGTCTCAGAAACCTCATTGCCACTTGTTGCGCTTTCAAATCAAACAAGTGTTCAATTGCTTTCTGCTGATAAGTCATTCAAAGATTTCTTAACCACACAAAACGCTGAACGCATGTCTGCAATGCGTACAGAATTTGCTGCATCACAAAACTCGTTTTCAGAAGTTCTCGGTAGTTTAGAAGCGGCAAGCCAAAACAATGCTTCACTTATTGAACGTATCGCGCAATTAAGAGCAATGGAAGAACGCTACTTCGCCGAAGCTGACGAAGCGATGAACAACTACGTTGCGATGTTCGAAGCGCAAGAACAAGTGCAAAAAGCCTCTCGTGACTTCCAACGTTTACATTCAGAATTAACCGTTGGCATGAAAGAGTACGTCGCCGACCAAAAAAGCATCTCTGTAAAAGTGATGGCAAAGAGCTACTTCATTAAACTGCAAGATGCAGAAGTCATCACCTCTGATGCACTTGCGAGCTCTGATGTTGCCTTCGTTCAGAAAGCCGTTAACCAAAACAAAAAGGCCGTTACTCATCTTAACTACGCTTATCGCGGCCTATCAACACAACTACCAGCACTTAAGAATGTCTTCGATGAGTCAGTTCAGAAGTTCACCAAAGACGTTGGTCAGAAAGGTGGCGTACTAGACAAACACAACAACTACCTACAAGCCAAGCAAGCGCTGTACGTGAACATCGCCAACCTAGCCGTAGAAGTTGACCAAGCAATGGCTGTTTTGGACTCGTTCAACGTGACTGCTGAAGAGCAACTCAACTCATCACTAGCAGACGCAAGCAGCATCTACGACAAAGGCCTATTCAACGCGATTGCCATTGGCATTGTTGTGACCGTGTTCGCTGCTGCAATTGGTTACCACATTGCACATAGCGTAAGAGAGCCATTAACTCGCATCCTAGGTACATTAGAAGGTCTAACCGAAGGTGATATGACTCAGCGTATCGATATTCGCTACGACAACGAGTTCAGCCGTGTGAGCCGTCACATCAATACCTTGGCGGACAACCTACACAACATCCTTGTGAAGCTGAATGACGCTTCAGATGACCTAACCAAGACAGCAAGCGTCAACCAAAAAACCTCTACAGAAACACAGGCTCAACTGAACAGCCAACGTGAGCAAACCGCTACCGTTGCGACCGCAATGACAGAGATGTCTCATTCTGTACAAGAAGTAGCGAACAGCGCGCAAAGCTCACTAAGCATGGTTCAACAAGTAGAATCGGCTTCTGAATCTGGTCGTCAGATCATGAACACCAACATCAGCACCATTAATCAGCTTGAGGTTCGCCTTACTGAATCAGTGGGCGCTGTAGGCGAACTGCAACAGATGAGTAGCCAGATTGGTTCAATCCTTGACGTTATTCGTGGTATTGCAGAACAAACCAACCTACTTGCACTTAACGCGGCAATCGAAGCAGCGCGTGCTGGTGAACAAGGCCGTGGGTTTGCAGTCGTTGCCGATGAAGTACGAGTGCTAGCGCAAAAGACCACTCAATCGACCTCTGAAATCGAGACCATGATCAGTAACCTGCAATCAAGCTCGAAAACAGCAAGCAACGTTATTGAAAGCTGTATGAGCGATATGGACATGTCGGTTCAACAAGCTTCAAGTGCAAACAGTGCGATGGAAGAGATCCAAGCCTTGATTCTAGAGATCAGCCACATGAGTACACACATCTCTCAAGCAGCCGCTGAGCAGAGTGAAACGTCTGGTGATATTGCACGCAACATCGAAGACATCAACCATATCGCAGATAAGAGTTACCAAGCGATGTCTTCAATTGCAGAAGCCAGCCAAAACCTAACAATTTTGGCGAATCAGCAAGGTGATTTAGTACATCAATTCAAACTATAGATAAATGAAGAATCGATAGATATTTAGTGAGATTGTTGAGACTTCTTACCCAATAGTGGTGACTAATTGAGCTAGGGCAACTTTTATCAAGGGTTGCCCTTGTTTTTTATGAGCTTTGTCATTATATGATTATTAAGGCTTGCTGCTTCCCGTTTTTTCTTTCACCTTTATGAGCGAGCCGCTATTAAGGAATTTATATGGCTGTTCATGTTGGCATTATCGATCAAGACCCCATTCGCTTGCTCACCCCATTACTTGATAACCGAACGGTCAGCACTCACATCGTGTTTATCGGTGACAAAAATCAAGTCAGTATGTACAAACGTTTAGACAGCGTTTTGCACAAGCGCGACATTACGAGTGAGTTTTTCGAAATTCCGACCATCGTAAATACATCTGTCATTAAAGAATCTATCCAAACCCTTGCCGAAGACCTCAAAGCACGCGGTCAAGAAGTGAAGCTCAACGCAAGTTGTGGCCTCCGTCACCGCCTACTTTCTGTGTACGAAGTATTCCGTACTTACCACTGGCCAATCTTCGTGGTTGAACCAAATAGCGACAAGCTTTGCTGGTTGTACCCTAATGGTAAAGAAGACGCACAAGTTCAAGACCGCATCACTATCGACGACTACCTAACTGTGTTCGGTGCTCGCGGTGAATTCAGCGATGTTCAGCTGTCTCCGCAACTGGATCAGAAACTTTATGAACTGGGTGAACGTTGGGCAAGTAACGCACTCGAACTAGGCCCTGGCCTTGCGACATTGAACTACCTAGCAACGACCTGCCGTAAAGAACAAAAACTTGATGTAGGCCTATCTGAGAAGCAACAAGGCTATCGCGAGCTCAACATGCTGCTGAGCGATTTGGTTGAAGCTAAAATTGCGACTTACGACAATGGTATTTTGACCTTTGCCAACGAAGACGCGCGCCGCTTCTCAAACGGTGAATGGCTTGAAACCTTGGTTCACAGCACAGTTAAGCAGATCCAAGATGACATGCCGACCATTCAAGACCGTTCTTTGAATGTTCAGGTATACCGTCAACTGGGTGAACGTGAGGTTCGTAACGAGCTTGATGTTGCCTCTGTGGTGAACAATAAGCTGCACATCATCGAATGTAAGACCAAAGGCATGCGTGATGATGGTGATGACACCTTGTACAAACTGGAATCGCTTAGAGACCTGCTAGGTGGCCTACAAGCACGTGCAATGTTAGTGAGCTTCCGCCCTCTTCGCCATAACGACATCACACGAGCTGAAGATCTTGGCCTTGCATTGATTGGCCCTGACGAATTGAAAGATCTTAAAACACACCTAACGGCATGGTTTACAGCTGCGGGTGGCAGTGAAGATCTAGAGTACTAAAAACCAATAAGCTCATGAGAGCTCAATGCTCTTAAGCAGATTGTTAAAAAGGCGAATGACGATTAAGTCACTCGCCTTTTTTGTTGTCTGTTTTCTCTATTGATTACTTTCAGACGGCACAAAAAAATGGCCGCATCATACGATGCGGCCATTTTCAAAATTTAATGTCACTTGAAGACTTAATGCTCTCTAAAACTCAGAGCACTTTAAGACTTAAAGCATTTTACGAACGGCTTCTACAACCACTTTGATTGAACGTGCTTCTGTTACTTTTAGAGTGTCGTGATCAGGCGTCTCTTTTTGAGTACGGTTGATGATTACACCAGCAACACAACCTGCTTTCAGACCAGAACTTGCACACATAGTTAGCAGTGTTGCAGATTCCATCTCGAAGTTTAGAACGCCCATGTCTTGCCATTCTTGCATAGAGCCTTGGAAGCGCTTAACAACGCGACCAGAGAACGTGTCGTAACGCTCTTGACCTGGGTAGAACGTATCGCTTGATGCCGTTACGCCCATGTGAACTGTTGCACCTGATTCATCAACTGCCGCTTTCATTGCTGTTGCAACTTCAAAGTCAGCCACTGCTGGGAACTCCATAGGAGCAAAGTGTAGGCTAGCGCCGTCTAGACGAACAGAACCTGTAGAAACAATCATGTCACCCACGTTTACGTGAGGTTGGATAGCACCAGTCGTACCAACACGTAGGAAAGTGCGAACACCAAGTTGAGCAAGCTCTTCAACTGCGATAGAAGTCGATGGACCACCAATACCTGTTGAACATACAACAACTGGTTTGCCGTCTAGCTCTGCGCGGTAAAGCGTGTATTCACGGTGACTAGCAAGGAATACTGGGTTCTCCATCTCTTCTGCAATTTTTTGCACACGAGCAGGATCACCAGGGATGATCGCAAGAGTAGCACCGTTAAGATCTGCTTCAGTAACACCTAAGTGGAAAACAGCTTGAGACATAGTTCGCTCCTTTTGGCTTATTGGGCTTTTTACCCTTATTTAAGCTCATAGTAAATTCGTGGGGTACGAACACACTCTAACCAAGCTCATTACAAAATGAAGTGACACATGTCACATGAATGATCGCAACAATAATTCAAGTTTCACAAAAAACCGATTGGCATCACAAAAATAAGCAATCCGCACACCTATGTTGCATACTAATGAGACAAAAAGCGCCTTTAACGTATTACCGCTAAAGGCGCTTTTATATTAAGAATGCTCTATGTCGGTGAGCTCGATTTAGTCCGCTTTAGATTTAAATCGAAGCAGACGCAATGCGTTCAATGTCACCAATGCAGTTGCACCACTATCCGCTAAAACTGCCACCCACAAACCGGTAATACCTAACAAGCTTGTCACCAAGAATACGACCTTCAAACCAAGCGCAAGGGCTACGTTTTGACGGATGTTGTTCATGGTCGCTTGCGACAGTTCAATCATCGCTGGCAGCTCAGTTAAACGGTTATGAGTCAGTGCTGAATCCGCCGTTTCCAAAGCGACATCCGTACCACCACCCATTGCGATGCCGACATTCGCCGTTTTCATTGCTGGTGCATCATTAATGCCATCACCGACCATCGCCACGTGCGACTGTTGAGATAACTCCTCAACGTAAGATACCTTGTCGCTTGGCAATAGGCTTGCCTTGTACTGCATACCAATCTTGCTACTGATCGCTGCTGCACTGCGCGGATTATCGCCGGTCAACATGATAGATTGAATACCTAATTCATTAAGTCGTTCAATCGCAAGCTTAGCGTCACTGCGTAACGTATCTTGCCAAGCAATCAGACCAATCACCGTCGTAGCTTGCTCTGTTGATTCTTCTTGATCTTTAACCTCAAGAGCAACCACAACCGTCTTGCCCTCACCTTCTAATGCTTCTACCTGAGAAACCACATCGGCACCAAGTTCGAACGTGACTTTAGACGGTGACAGAACCTGATACTTAACACCATCAACATCCCCTTCAACACCACTACCAATCAACGCTTTCTTGTTGTGTGATTCAGGAATCTCAATATTCAGGTCTTTTACTTTAGCGACAAGTGACTGCGCCAACGGGTGAGTAGAGCCAACTTCAATCGCCCCAACCACACGCAGCATCGCGTCTTGTTGCCACCCCGATAGAGGTTGAATATCCGTAACCTGAGGCTTACCTTCGGTCAGTGTGCCTGTCTTATCGAAGGCGATGGTTTGGATTTTACCAAGCTGCTCTAGCGCTGCGCCGCCTTTAATGAGCGCGCCACGTTTCGCTGCTGCTGCTAAGCCAGAGGTAATCGCTGCAGGAGTCGAGATAACCAAGGCACACGGACAAGCAATCAACAATAGCGCTAGGCCACGGTAAACCCATGTTTCCCATGGCTGCGCAAACAACAATGGTGGTGTGATGATGACCAACAGAGCCACTACCATCATTAACGGTGTGTACCAACGGCTGAACTTATCGAGGAATCGCTCTAGTGGTGCTTTACGAGACTCTGCTTCTTCAATCAGATGAAGAATGCGATCGATCGCGTTCTCACCCTGTTTTGAAGTGATGGTGATACGAACCACTTTATCGACCACCACAGCGCCAGCCATGATGCTATTGCCTTCGATGTGTTCAACAGGAACAGATTCACCGGTTAACGCACTTTCATCAAAGCTTGCCGCGTCTGTAATCAATTGGCCGTCAGCAGGTAAACGAGAGCCCGCGGCCACTTCAATCACATCACCTGGAACCAGTTCACTGACTGCTACTTCTACACGCTCGCCGTTGATGATCTTAGTCGAGTTTTCTGGTACCAATGCCATTAGCGCTTGAACGCCACTTCTTGCTCTTGATGAAGCAAACGCTTCTAAGCGCTCACCAATCAAGAACAACAATAGAACCATCGCTGCTTCCGCAGTTTCGCCAAGGTACAAAGCACCCAGCGCGGCAACACTCATTAAGGTTTCAATAGCAAACGGTGTACCTGAACGCGCCAGCTGAACCGCTTTCTTCGCCACCGGATATAAACCAAGCAGACAAGTTACCGTAAACAAGCCTTCACTTAATTGAGGTGAGGTGATTTTTACAAGCGCCGCAAACAGCATTGCCGCTGCAATCGCGATAATCTGTAAATTAGGTTGGATATAAGCTTGCCAAAAAGTCTCAGGTTGTTGTTTTTCTTTCTTTGAACCGACTTCCGTAAGAGGGAAACCCGTTTTGATAGAGACCTGTTCAATGGTGTCAGCAAGGCTTTGATTATCGAATTTCACAACCAGCTTTTCGGTAGCAAAGAGAACCTTCGCTTGAATAACACCGTCAATATTGCTGATCGCGTTTTCTATTTTTCTTGCACAAGCTGGGCAGTCCATTCCGGCAACCAGCCAACTTTTCGAAAATTTGGCGTCGAGAGATAAAGTTGAGGACTGACTGTCTTCTTCTCCACTGTCCGACGAACTACAACAATCATCTCCAGACGATGACGAAGTAGCAGAAGAGCTACAACAACCAGATGAAGTACCTGCTGCTGTGATGCTTGAAATTTTAGGGCTAGAGCAACTTGCTCCTGCCGCTTGAGGTTGAACGTCCACTTTTGCTGAGCGGCACGCTGCATGTTTTGCGCACATAATGTATCTCCTTAATACTCAAAAGCCTTGAGGTTGTTGCTAACTCACGAGCAACAGAACCTTAAGTTCATCAAAAGTATAAACCTTGGAGGCTACTCCAAGGTCAAGAAGAAGTTTCAAGAAAACAAAAATATTATGCCAGCGCCGATGGCTTACTGAGATTTAAGCTCCGCACACTCTTCACGGTTCGCCGATACATCATCAATAAGCACCGCATCGTGTGAACAGAATGGCTGTGTGTTTAGGCTGACAATCGACACATCGTCTTCCACTGGATCAACTTGAGATCCTTGCATCAGTTCAGCGATATGATGTCGAAGCACCAAGATACCTAAAATTCCGAACAGAACATTACCCAAAGCTTGACCATAAAGAACACCCAAAGCGCCATACCACTCCGAACCTAGATAGACGAACGGCAGAGTACCTAACGTGGCTTTGCCCAAATTCAATGCTGTCGAATAAAGCGGTTTGCCTAAGTTATTAAAAGAGGTGTTGGCAACAAATAGCGCACCGTTAAAGGTGAAGGTTAACGCCACATAGGTACAGAAAGCTGCCACAATGATTGCTGCATCACCTTGTAGACTAAAACCTTGAATGACATAACCTTGAACGAAGTACAACAGAATACAAACAGCGATAGTGTATGCCGTAGTAACCAGCAATGAGTTATTGAGTGTTTCCTTCACTCGGTCCATGCGTTCAGCACCAAAGTTCTGACCAATGATTGGCCCCACAGCGCCAGACAAGGCAAAGATAACCGCAAAACAAACTGGCGTCAGACGACCTATCACGGCAAAGCCCGCGACAAAGTCCTCACCATATTGTGCGATACCCGTTGTCACAATCGCATTACCGATAGGCGTTGCAGTATTAGTGATAATCGCAGGCAGCGCAATCGCCAATATTGGTCGAATATTAATGCGCCATTGCACAAAAGAAGGCGGAGCTACCAGCTGATGGCTGCGAATAAGAGGATAAAGCGAAAAGAATAGCACCGAGAAACGAGCGACAACCGAAGCGATAGCCGCCCCTTCGATGTTCCAACCAAAACCAAAAATAAACAGAGGATCGAGAATCGCGTTAACAATGCCGCCAGACAAAGTTGCCCACATCGAACGCTTAGCATCACCTGCCGCTCTTAAGCCCGCACCCGCTGCCATCGCTAACGCCAAAAATGGACCACTAGGTAGCAAAATCTGTAGGTAAGCTTGAGCGCGTTCGGCTGCAATGCCTTTGGCGCCTATCGCGGCTAGCAGCTCTGGAATATAAGCGAACATGATTGCAGTTATGGTTGAACTGATAACAAACGCAGTCAGCATGATACTGGTGCTTAGGTTTCGAGCGTGCTCTTGATTCTTGGAGCCGATGGCTTTGGACACTAATGCGCCCATGGCAATGGAAGTACCGATAGAAACGGAGGTAGAAAAGAAAGTCAGCGTACCTGCAAAGCCTACCGCAGCAGCCAATTCAACCTGTCCGAGCATACTGATAAACAGCATGTCGAGCAGATCGACCACAAATAACGCCATCAAACCGACAGAGCCAGCCCCCGACATCACCAATATGTGGCGCATCGTTGAACCTTCAACAAACTTTGCCGTTTGATTTGACATGAAACCTCCAAAAGTTGGAATACCCAAGAGCTAAAGCCTAATCAACTGTTCAACTGGCTAGGGATCCAAAAAGAAAGGATCGACCAAGAAAAGCGCTATACAGAAAAAAGGCGCTAGTGCGCCTTTTTTCAATTGAGAGTATTGAGAAAAATAATCGTTCTTAACACGCTACTATACCTGATGTTTGAAGCATTCTTCCAAGTTCTTGCCAATTGCTCTCAAAACATCAGTTCTGGTGATAATACCCACCAGTTTTCGATTATCGATCACAGGGTATGCTTTAGGTTTTCCAACCTGCATCATGTCCGCCAATTCAATAATGGATAAGTCAGGTGACACCGACAGCACTTCTTGGTACATACAGTCACCCACAAGGTGTGTGTCTTGGCAGAAGTAACTGACCTTCACAAGTTTCTCGAGTAAATCCTGCTCTGAAAGGAAGCCAATCACTTGTTCGTTATCATCGATTACGGGCCCACCCATATGGTGGCTACGCATCACTTTGTCTAACGCTAGACTTAACGGCATATCAGGAGTAAATGTCACAACCTGCTGCGTCATGTAATCTTTCACTTTAATAGAATGCATTGCGTTCTCCCTAAATACTTTGCGTCATATATTTTCTATCTTGTTAAGTTAATTGTTGTCTAAAATCTTGATTTTACTAAATGGATTTCAACAATTTTATTGATAGGCAAAACCTAACAAGACAAAAAAGTGAGACAAACAAAGGGTTGAGCACGTTTTCGAACGCCAGAAAAAAGAAAAAAAAGAGCCCTTACAAAGCCTTACTTTCCCTTGCTTAACCTTACTTAGCCGAGCTAGCCTGCGTAAATAAACCCTGTAATCTTCACCTCACTAATAATTAGAAATCCCGTTTTAGGAAGTTCATGCAACACGACAACAACATGTACGCGTATATTTACGCAGGTAACGACGGCACAGAAAACACACTCATCGCCACTATCGATAATCAAGAAAAACCGCTGATATCAAGCTGCGTTGATGAGATAAAACGCATGTCATGCTTAGCCATTGATTTAGCAGCAAAACACGACCTAAAAGTGAAGCTGGTGAAATATCAAAGAGAACAAGAGATCGACTTCGGCCTATTCGTTAAATAGTGAATCCGACACTGATTTGGTTAATCTCTAACTGGCAGCCATAGTAGCATTAGCAAGCGCAATAGCCGTGAATGGCTGCCGAATTCGACCTGACAAGCCTAACGGGTAAAGGCTATAATGATCAGACGGCGCCCTTGCCGATTTTCATTGTCCAAATACGGTTTACTATGTCTTCCCAAACCCCACCTAAAACGTATCTAACGAATTCCTTATCTAAGTTAAAAAGCTACTTTAGTGAGTTATTGGATTTCCAATCACGCATTTGGGTGGTTCATATCTTTGAAGACTCTATTACCGATCAGTCGTTTGTGATTAATGAAGATGGCTTTAAAGAACCGCTAGAGTGGATGAAAAAACGTGATTACCAAGCGAGAATGCTTGATCGTGTTGATAAGATGAAAATCTCACAGGTGATTGAGATTCAGTTCGAAGACAAAATGCATCGCTTGATGCGAGTGAAGTAGCTTTATTGTTTGGGCGTTCACGAAAAGCCCTTGCTAGAAATCAAGTATAAAAAGGCCAGCGCTCGCTGACCTTCTCTCATTGATTACAAACCACCATCTAACGCGCACAATACTCATGCCACAGGCGCACCGCTTTCTGGTATGCCTCAGTTTTATCGTGCGTTTCTGCAAAGAGAATGGCTGTCATGCTGTCGACAACGGTATTCGCCATTAGCGCCATATCTTCAGCCGATGTGCCAAGTACACATTGACTAGGAAGTGGCAGCTCTAGGTTCATCATCTCTTCCCAGTAGAACGATTCGACTTTGTCAGGAGAGCTCATCCATACCGTTTGGCTAACTTTAGGATTATATTCCGACTCACCGTTCATCCCTTTGAATGAAATCACCGAGTGGGATTTATTTCCGATAACATGCTCAACTTCCGCATGAAGTTGTGGAAAGCCAGGATGGAAACTGCCACGCAGACCTAAACGGCCACCACCAGGATTCAATGCTCGAACTACCGTGTTAATTGGTGTTCTCAAACCGTAGCGGTGTTTCCAACCAATCATGGTTTGTGCTTCGGGCGCAAAGTTAGCTAGCGGTAAATAAGCAATGCCGTCTTGTTCAAGAATCGACTTAGCATGTTCAGGGCTCTCAGCACTTTGCACACCGACATCTTGCAAATGGCTTTCAACGTGCGTCCTACCGCTCGGCTTATCCATATAGCCATGCATTAACACTTTATAGCCATTGTCAGCTAAGATTTTTGCCGCCAACAAGTTCCAAGGCTTGCCACTGGCGTTATCGTTACGCTTACCTGCATAACACGGCCAATCAATATCAGCGCCTAAATCTGGCACTCGAGATTGAAACGCTTTTACAAAGCCAGCGATCTCTTCATTGGTTTCATTCTGCACACGAATCAACATCAGTAGCATAGCCATTTGGTCGTCACCGACTTCTCCGCTTAAATACTCATCCATGATGCGGTAGGCTTGTTCGAACGATAAAGGCTTACGCCCTCTTTCTCCTCGTCCAACTGTACGAATACACTCTAAAATACTACTCATTGATTGTTTATTCTCTTCCGTTGATATCAATAAAATTCGAATACACTTTCGATTCTATGATACCCACCGTGCATTGCAAAGCGATTCAGTTGCTCTCGACCGAATTACCAATACGCGGATTGGTGTTCTAAAAGTAAACTTACTGGTGTAAAATTAGCGTATGTAATGCTAACCGCGACATATTGAGTAGTATCCCGATGACTGTAAAAAAAACGCTGAGCCAAAGAAAACGTGAATCGATCGTTGCCGCTGCTATCGCAGAGTTTACTGAGCATGGCTACAAGGCCACCAGCATGGATAAAATATCGAGTCGCGCAGAAGTATCAAAGCGCACCGTATACAATCACTTTGCCAGCAAAGAACTGCTTTTAGATGAGATTCTAGACAGCATTTGGAGCAAAACTCTGGCCGCAACGCATTTCCCTTATCAAGCAGAACTGCCACTTGAAGAACAGCTTTCGTCGATAGCCAATCAAGAACTTGAGTTACTTGAGTCTGAAGGCTTCATCGACCTGTCACGCGTGTTGTTCTCAGAGTATTTCCATAACGCCGAACTGGCGCATCAAGCGATGGAAAAATATTCCCAAGCAGAAAGTGGACTTACAACCTGGATTAAAGCCGCGTTGGCAGACGGTCGTTTAGTAGAACTAGACCCACAATTCGCCTCCACGCAGTTCATTGGTCTGCTTAAGTCTTTTGCGTTTTGGCCGCAAATCATTGGTCATGTGCCGTCACCGGATGCTGCGCACAAACAAGTGATCATTACTTCAAGTGTCGAGATGTTCCTTAAACAATATCAGGCGTGATTTTGGTGGTTGATGAGAATTCAACCACAATAAAACCATCACTGGTATCCGCTGTTATTTTCCCTATACTGCAACCCACTTTCGTCATTACGACTCAGTAAAACTTCAACTTTAGGTAACCCTATGATTACTTTCACCACCAACTTTGGCGATATCGAGATTGAACTGAACCTTGAAAAAGCGCCAGTAACGTCGAAAAACTTCCTTAAATACTGCCAAGACGGTTTCTACGAAGGCACGACATTTCACCGTGTTATTGAAGGTTTCATGATTCAAGGTGGTGGTCACACTATCGACATGACAGAAAAACCAACTCGCGCCCCAATCGTCAACGAAGCAAACCGTGGTTTGAAGAATGTGATTGGTTCTGTGGCAATGGCTCGGACTGATGCACCACATTCTGCAACGGCGCAGTTCTTCATCAACCTTGATGACAACGATTTCCTAGATCACACCTCAACAACCAATGCTGGCTGGGGTTACGCGGTATTCGGTAAGGTTTCAGCAGGTATGGATGTGGTAAACAAAATTGCGAAAGCACCAACAACCATTCGCTGGGGACACGAAGATGTGCCTTGCGAAGATATTGTGATTACAAAAGTCACTATTCGCGACTAATTCATTCACGTCCTTTCCCGCCCCTAGTGCATTCGAATTGATGGCATAAAGAAAAGAAGGCTGTGCGATAGGACTATGGTGGTAAGGGTTCGACTTTACCACCTGTATTCAAAGCTCGTTGTTAGAATAGTTACCAGCGAGAACGATAAGTACGGTGACACCCTTTGCACGTCTTATTCGCAGAATTTAACCCTTGCTCTGCACTCGACAAGTCTTGTTCAACACTCGCCTGATAAGGCTCAGAAAAGCACTTGAAGAACAACCCACACTCGGCCTTGCGCCGAGTGTTTTATTTTCGTCTCGACCATTTGATATAGCAAAATAGTGAAGCAATGATCACCGCCCCACCGAGCAGCTTCTGCATCTCTACACTTTCGCCAAGCACACTCACACTTAACAGCAGCGTCCACACAGGCTCAAGAATCATGATCAATGCCGCCACTTCCATGTTCACGGAGTGCTGACCGACCGTTTGTAGCAAGTAACGAATAGACGTTGCGATCACCGCAGAGACAATAAACCAGAAGACTAAGGTTTTGGTGATTTCGAACTCCGGCTGAGCTGTCATAGAAGCAAAGGCTAAACCACTCACACCCACCACAAACAGTTGCACACAGATTGATGCGATAGGCTTGATATTGGTAATCACACGCTTGTTCATCACAAAGTGAACAGACAACAAAATCGATGCTAGTAAGAAATAAATCTGACTCTGCTCAACATGCCAGCCGTTACCCAAAGTCAGCAACAGCATGCCAATAATCGCGATCGGGAAAGACATCCAAAACGCGCGATTAGGCTTAACTCGAAACAAAATCCAAGACACAAACGGTGCAATGATCATGGCTAAGCTCATGATGAATGCCCCTTCCGACAAGCTTTCAGTCACCGAAACTGCAAACACCCATACCTGCAATGAGGCAGACAACAACAAACCCACGCCGCAAAGAGACAGAATCTGCTTAAACGAAAGCTTACGAATATGGTGAATACAAAATGGCAGAAGAATAAGACTCGCGACGAGGAATCGCACACCAATGAACACTGGCCCAGGCATTTCTAATACCACCAGCTTAGATGCAATCCATCCCACCCCAGCTAGCAGGGTGGCAAATAGAAGGTAAAGCTCTCCGCGCATCGCTTTCACGTTCATCATTTTACTTAGTCCAATAACAAAAAAAGCAACCCGACTCTGCAAGGTTGCTTTTTATAAACATTCAACAGGATCGAGATACTATCTCAATACTCTGCTTCAGGCAGCTGTTTTTAGCCTGCGTATTCTGGGTAATCCGTTAAACCTTTTTCAGCACCACCGAACAATGTGTTTGGATCGTGCGCTGCAAGTGGGTAACCATTTTGAATACGAGCTGGTAAATCTGGGTTCGCAACGAATGGACGACCAAAACCAACCATGTCAGTTACGCCTTCAGCAACGGCTTTTTCGCCACGCTCGCTATCGTATTTACCCGCATAAATAAGGACACCCTCGTAGGCTTCACGAACTGCTGCTTTAAATGCTTTTGGCGTTTCAGGTGCATCGTCCCAATCAACTTCTGCAATGTGTAGGTAAACAATTTTGTATAGGTTAAGTAGTGCTGCCGCCGCTGTGTAAGTCTCTACTGGTGTAGCGTCAACCGTACCATTCAACGATGTGAACGGAGCAAGGCGTACACCAACACGGTCAGCACCAATCGCTTCAACCATAGCTTCAACCACTTCGCCTAGGAAACGTAAACGGTTTTCAATTGAACCACCGTATTCGTCAGTGCGGTTGTTTGCTTCAGAATCGATGAATTGGTTGATTAAGTAACCATTCGCTGCGTGAAGTTCGATACCATCAAAGCCTGCTTCAACCGCATTCAAAGCCGCTTGGCGATACTGTTCAACCACCTCTTTGATGTCTTGTTTCGTCATTTCACGAGGTTCAACCACATCAACAAAGCCCGGTTCATCAGTACCGTTATCGATGAATACCTTTACGTTTTGTGCTTTAAGTGCAGAAGACGAGATTGGCTGTTCACCACCAATGTTGTCTGGGTGTGTTACACGGCCTACATGCCAAAGTTGAGCGAAGATAACGCCCTCTTTTTCATGTACGGCATCAGTCACTTTTTTCCAACCAGCGATCTGCTCATCAGAATAGATACCCGGAGTCCAAGCATAGCCTTGACCCATAGGTGAAATTTGTGTGCCTTCAGCAATAATCAAACCTGCAGAAGCACGCTGAGCGTAGTAAGCCGCCATCATATCGTTTGCTGAATTACCAGGTTGCGTTGCGCGAGAACGCGTCATCGGTGGCATAACAATACGGTTTTTAAGCTCGATATTACCAAGTTGAATTGGTTGAAATAGTGCGTTTGTCATTGTTATATCCTCGATTAACCTAGTTGAATCAGTTCGATTTGGTAGCCGTCTGGGTCAGTAATAAAAGCGATATGAGTTGAGCCGCCTTTCACTGGACCCGCTTCGCGAGTGACGTTGCCACCTAGCGATTTGATTTTGTCACATGCTGCGTAAATATCTTCTACACCCAATGCCAGATGACCAAACGCGCTGCCCATCTCGTACTCATTCGTATCCCAGTTGTACGTTAGCTCGATAGTCGTGCCGCCTTGCTCATAGCCAACAAAAACCAATGTGTAGCGGTACTCTTTGTTTTCGTGGCGTTCAAGTTCCTTCATTCCCAATACCTTGGTGTAGAACTCGATAGACTTGTCTAAATCAGTAACTCGGATCATTGTGTGTAGGAATTTCATATTTCGCCCTTTTTAGCCCAGCAACCTGAGCCGATATAATCGTGAGTGGAGGTTACCCACTTCTTTGTTAGGGTTAATATACGAGCTGACAGCAAATAAATGAAATTATCATAAATTCTCATTGTGATAATTTTTTATTATAACTCACTTAATACAAGTGATTTGTTAAGAAGATATTTGGCAAACAAAAGATAGGGCGACGATCAGAAAGCGGAGCGCCAACTGTTTAGTGATTTAGACATGTCATTAGTCGTATTGATGATCTGCTCTCTCAACCACTTATGTGCCGGATCGGTGTTCTGTTTTTTCAACCAAATGAGGTAATGAGAGATAGGCTGATAATCGAAAGGCGGTTTGAACAACTGTAACCCAAGACGTTCCTGATACTGGTTCGCCATAGAAAGCGGCACAACAGTGATGTAATCAGTCTGGCTACACAGCATTAGGTTACTGGCCATAGAGCTGCCGTGAATTACAATTTTACGCGAGGATAAGTCTAACGAAGTGTAGTGAGTCAAACTTCTTACTTGGCGACGTGTTCTGGCTAAAACCGCATGTTGCTCACTGAGATATTGCGCCTCGGTGATCTCACCTTTGATCCTAGGGTGCCCATTTCGGCAAACAATCACAAACTCACTATCGTAGAGCTTTTCGCTCATCATGCTTGAATGCTCAGGCAACACAATGTCGATCATCAAATCAAACTTCTGAGTTAATAGATCCTCATGGACTTGATCATCACTATCTGGTTGGTCATACACCTCAAGAGATAAGCCTTGGTTAGATAACTGAGAAAATCGATCGAGCAACATCCACTTTAAATGTTCGGGAACCGAAGCCACAAACCTGCGCTCTGTACTCGCTTCATCAAACCCAGCCATACCTTGAAACACGCCGTTGAGCTCGTGTATTGGCGCTTTGATTTGCTCATACAAGCTTTGCGAGTAAGCAGTAGGCACAACCCCTCGCCCACTGCGCACAAACAACTCTTGGCCAATTTCATTTTTCAGTCGGCCGAGCGCAGTGCTGATCGTCGATTGATTGGTATTCAAATGATCGGCAGCCTTACTCAAACTGCCCTGCTCCATCACCGCTGAAAACACAGCCAATAAGTTAAAATTCGGAATGTCATTACTCATGATTCAGTGCTCATTTGGCGATAGATTTAATTATCTTATCGTAAAAACGATAGAATGAAACAACGGATGCTCATTGAGAAAACAAAACTGAGAAGGAAGCATCATATGGTAAAGAGCAAAAATGTCAGAACAACTCACTCTTTCGAATAGCTGCCACATTCGCCAGATTGGAATCTAAATCTCTTCGCTGTGCCAGTAACGCTTAATCCACCCAAACTCACCCTAGACTGGTCGGAGTATTCAATATTTCCGTCCTGCCTTATTGATACTTTTATAGCCACTTCTATGATCCAGGCTAATTAAATAGACATATTTTATAAGCCGAGTTTGAGCCTGTTCAAATAAACCCACCTCACGTTTAAGCAACCACTCAATTCATCGTAATTACGATAATTCAATATCGCAATAATGCGTAGATAGCACCAGTTACACTTCCTATTATTTCGCCAACAAATCAATTCTTAACCTAAACAGAAAACCTAAAAATGTGTAGATGATGGTGTTGCACACATCACGGAAGACGGCCTTAAAACCCAATGCAGCAAACGAACCTATCAATGGTAGACGTTACTTAAGAATGATTTCGCCAGGTGTTTTTAACACTCTATTCGCGAGAATGCGTTGTCTACGTGGTCAAAGCGATTTTTAATTGTCATCTAGTACTTTTGACTCAGTAGGTCTATACGGTTACGTGAGTTCAACACCTCTTTCAGATGTCTTCTAAAAGTCTTGTACCAAGGCTGCACTTTCTCTCTCCTTATTTAGGTTGAGATATGAACTTTATAAAAATCGTTTTCCAGAAAATCTGGGCCGTTGTGATGGTCTTGATTAAATTCTGCCTGTTTATGGCGGTAATGTTTGCTGGTGCATGGGCTCTTGCACCGTTAGGCACAATCCATTCTAAAGACATCGACATGTCTCAATTCAACAATCATCCCAATGAAATGATGATGAACTTCTTCCAGATGGAGTACTTCTCTGGTTACTTGTTCTCAGTGACCATTGCTGTCGTATTAGCCGGTATTTACGGCATGTGGCAATTGCATGAACTGGGAGTGCATAAAGCAAAAGAGCACAAAAGCGCTCACGTACAGATCGTGTTTGCACTGTCACTTTGTGGACTGTTCATCAGCAAAACATTCTGGGTTATCGCCTTGGTCATCGCATTGGCGAACTGGAAACATATTGGTCAATCACTGAGTGATGTGATTCGCCGTGGTGTACAACCTAAACGAGACGCGACTAATACAGAGGCCTCCGTAGTCCACGTATCACCTGAAGAACCAGTAACGGAGCCGTCTCAAACCAAACAATCTCCAGTAGAACAGTCTCCAGAAGCTCAGCCTTCAAAAGAAAAGACTCCAACAACACCATCCGCTACAGAAAAAGAGGTCGCATAATGAAAGAGATGATGATTCCATACATCCTAATTGTATGGTCACTGTTTGCGACAGGCGCACTTAAGAAGAACTTCAAGAACTACACATGGGCTGCCATTGGCGGCGTAACGATTCTTGCAGTATTAGCAGTAATCTCTCGCTTGTGGGCACCCGTTGATTTAACCAACTCAACCACAGTCAAAGCACCACACGCGGTGATGTCACCTATCTTTGGTCAGCAGATCGACCAAGTGCTTGTTGAGCACAACCAAATGGTTAAAGAAGGCGACATAATCTACACTCTCGTCGACATCAATTCTGCCGCAGATAAAGCCAAGATCGAATCTTCAATTGTTCAGAAAGAAGAACAAATCAAGCAGATGGATCGCGATTTAGAGCGTGCTGAAACGTCACCTGAAATCTTCAATATGCGTGACGTAGAAAAGTACGACTCTGATCTTCGAGTGCTGCATGCTGAACTGGTGTCGTTAAAAGCCGATTTACAAAAAGTAAATTGGGCGCAAGAGAAAAAGACCATTAGAGCTGAGTTTGATGGTCAGGTATCGATAGTGAATATTGCTGAAGGTTCTGTCATGGGTAACATGCACCTCTACAACACCAGCAAAAAGTTTCTTGAGATGCGTATTTCAGACCAAACTTATGGCTATGTTCAAGTAGGAGACTTCGCTGAGTTCTTCGTTGATGCATACCCAGGCCACGTGTTCCGAGCAAAAGTACACAGCTTTAATGCCGGTACCGGTGAGTCGAGTATTTCTCCACTTCAGGGGCCACAAAGCGTCGGTCAACACGTGGTAAGAAACGGCAATGGTTTAGGTCGTACTATCGTACTTGAGATCATTGAACCAGAAGGTTACAACATCCCTATTGGTTCAACTGGCGCGGCTTGGATCTCGGCAGAGAAACCACATCCGTTCTGGGGCTTCATTGATGTAATCGGCGCAGCAACAGTTCGCCTACAATCTTACAAGTCATACCTAGGTGCTTGGTAAACGATTAAGCTCTTGGTAAACGATTAGCTCTTGATAAGCAATTAAGTATTCAATGATTTGGCTGTTATTCACTCGTATCACAGCCACTCATGAACTAGCGACTAATTGTAAAACAAATGCCCTGAATTTCAGGGCATTTTTGTATCTGTTGCAAGCTCATTTACTAATTGATTTAGATCAAAATTAATCGCCAATACAATCGTTTATCAAACAAATCATCGAAAAAACGATAGATTGAAATATTATTACCGCGTAGATAGCGACCTCCCCCACCTCTATCATTTGGCTCAAGAAATCCAATTCCTGTATCCAAATATAAGGTCACTACCATGACTAATACATTCAAAAAAATGGCGCTTCCTGTTGCTATTGCGAGCACTCTACTTGCTTCTGGTTTTGCATCTGCAACGCCAACTGTAGAAGCGACATCGAAAGTCGGCCAAGAACTTCAGACGGCAAATGCTGCGCAATACCAAAACATTGATCTTGATGCTCGCTACAAGAGCGAGGTTCTATTCGAACACAAATCAAACATGTTCTGGGGAAAAGGCGAACGTATTCAAGTTGTTTCTAAAACAGGCGATTCTCTAGCTTACACTGCTGAGTCTGACCATGTTCACCCAATCCTCACCAAGCATGGTCGTAAAATGGACCAAGCAATCATCAAAGTAGATGACAACGTATATCTTGGTTACGGTTTCGGTCTAGATACACCCGTCATGATTGAAGGTACGGACGGCATCATCATTGTTGATCCAGGCGAGTCGGTAGAAATGGCTCAATCGGTTAAAGAGCAATTCCGTCAAATCACCGACAAGCCGGTTAAAGCAATCATTTATTCTCACAACCACATCGACCACATCTCTGGTGTGCGTGCGTGGGTGACTGACGAAGAAGTGGCATCAGGTGAAGTAAAAATCATCGCTGAAGAAGGCCTAACCGCTGCAGTGGCTAACTGGTCTTCAAACCTAGGTACTCTATTTGGTCACCGTACTTCTTACACAGGTGCTAAGCACGTAGAAGAAGGCGAGCACGGCACAGTAAACGACGGCCTTGGTCCACACTTCATGCAAGGTGCTATCTCGTTCATCGAACCAAACCTGCTTGTACCAAGCCAAAGCCACATCGAAATCGAAATTTCTGGCGTGAAAATGCACATCGAGAACGTGCCATCTGAAACTAAAGATGAGTTAGTGGTTTACTTCCCAGAACAAAAAATCCTGCACGCAGCAGAGGTTCTACAAGGCGAAAACTTCCCGAACCTACACACAATTCGCGGTACGAAATTCCGTGATCCAAGCATGTGGTTCAAGGGCATCGACGTTATGCGTCAATTCGATACAGAAATCATGATCAACTCGCATGGTCGTCCTGTTGAAGGCAAAGAAGCGGTAGCGGATGTACTAACGGCTTACCGTGATGCAATCCAATACACACACGACCAAACGATTCGTCACATGAACAAAGGTATGACGCCAGACGAGCTAGTTGAAGTGGTTAAACTTCCTAAGCACCTTGCAGAACACCCTTGGTTGGGTGAGCATTATGGTACTGTTGCACACGCTGTTCGCCAAATTTACGTAGGCTACAACGGTTTCTTCGAAGCCGATCCGTGGCAACTAGAGCCAATGGCTTATGAGCAGCGTGCTAAAGCTTTCGTAGAAATCATGGGCGGCCGTGATAACATCATCGACACAGCAAAAGCAGCGATGAAAGCAGAGAACTACACTTTTGCAGCGGAGATTCTTTCTTACCCTATCACGGTAAACAAAGATGACATGGAAGCGCGCTTACTAAAGGCACAAGCTTACAAAGCATGGTCTGCCGATCAAGTGAACATCAACTGGCGTAACTGGGCGTTGAATGCTGCAGCTGAACTAGAAGGTAATCGTGACTTCTCTAACATGATCAGTTTTGCTTCTGTAGACGTTCTAACTGCCCTACCAAGTAAACAAATCTTCGATATGATGACATCGACGTTAATCGCAGAGAACACGCTAGATGTGAACACTGCGCTAACTTACAACTTCTCTGATACCAACGAGTCATTCACTATCGAAGTGCGTAACGGTATTGCTCAGCTTCATGAAACGGCACTAGAAGGCGCTGATGTTCAAATCAACACTTCTCGTCAAGTATTGAACCAAATCTTGATGGCTGGTCCAAACGCTCAACAAGTGATTGGTACCAACATGCAGTCTGGTGCGTTTAAGTTCTCGAATGGCGACATTCAAGCCTTTGGTCTATTCATGAGCTACTTCGATAAGCCTCTTTCCCCTGAAGAGCTGATGCTTATCGTTCGTTAACTGACTCACGTTAGTTAAGGGCTCGCTAGGATAGCAAACGGATAAACATAGGGACCCTTCGCGGTCCCTTTATCTTTTGCTTATTATATAATTCAAACTCCTCCGCTCACATCAACTTTACTGATGGCGTGATGTGAAATATATACGTTCGACTCAAGGTTTCTAGATGCTAAAACGTTTCGCTCTGCTACTTTCACTCAGTTCATCTTTGGTTTTTGCTTGCGGCCTTCATCAAGATACCGGGTTTAGTTTGGTGACAGAGCCCGGTTCACTAGAGGTGTTTGGCAACGTAATCACAGCCAGACAAGACAATGAATTCAACAACCTCAATAAGCCAGATCACTTTCGACTCTTTGCCATCAAGGCTGCGCTTGCGAAACCCCACCCAAGCAAAATTGAGTTCAACTTGTTCGAAGCAATCAAAGGTCATTACAGCCAAGTGAAATTTGAGAAGGGGGTCGATGTCTCAGGCAGAGATACTTTGCCTACCGAGGAAGATCTATTACTGATTACGGAACTCGATGTGTTCGATGCGCTAGCAACTGGCACCATCTCTTGGGATCACGCGACACTAAACGGCTTAGTGATCATCAATGGCCCACAAGATAAACGAGAGCAGCTTGAAGATTGGCTTAGTGATATTTTTGAAGGGTAATAGCTTAAAGCGGGACAGATAAAAAGTCGTCAAACCCTCGGACTTCAGAACATTGAGGGTTCAACGACAAACTTAAATCAAAAAAGAGTAGGCAACGGAATCAACTCCAGCCCCAGCACACCACTGATGCTCATGACCACCAGCAGGGACACCTTAAACACCGTCTTTGACCACTGGATGTAGTTTAGGCAATCAACCTTACGAAACGTCACTTTAGTCCACATAAAACAGACTGCCGCCGACACCGCGAGGTATTCGTAGCCCGCTTCTCCGAGTAGGAACAGCGCCAACGAGACTGCGCCAAACGCCACCACATAGGCTTTCATGTGCTGATGCGCTTTGTCGACGCCCTCTTTCACCGGTAACACGGGAATGCCTGCATCTCGATAATCTTGAAGGCGAAACATCGCGATCGCGTACGAGTGTGGCATTTGCCATAAGCAGAACATCGCGAACAACAAAACCGCTTCCAAACTAATGTAATTAGTCACCGCCAAGTAACCAACCAATGGTGGAACGGCGCCCGAAATACTGCCGACTAAAGTGCCGTAAACCGATGTACGCTTGTACCACATGGTGTAGAAAAAGACGTAAAACACATAGCCAAGCAACACCATGACCGCAGAGATCGGATTAGCGAACTGAAACAGTAGCGCTGTGCCTGCCAGCAGTAAAACCAAGGCATAGACGAACGCGACGTCTGTATTGATGTTTCCTTGAACCAATTCTCGATTTTGTGTGCGCTTCATCTTTTGGTCGATGTCTCGATCAAAGATGTTGTTCACAACACAACCTGATGCAATCACAAGTCCCACACCCGCTAATGTTGTCAGTAACAACATCGCGCTGGCTGGTTCTGTTTTTGCGGCGAGGAAGAACCCCGCCGCAACAGAAATCAGGTTGCCGAAAATGATGCCCGGTTTGGTGATAGACAGATATCTTTTCAGCATACCCTAGCCTACAACTTCATGTTGACGTTCATGTTGTAGATGATCCATACCGAGCCAGCGATAAGAATCAATACAACAATGGCGGTAAACATCAGTGACACCAAGTTCCAACGCCCATCGGAAGATTTCGCTTCCATATGTAAGAAGTACTTAAAGTGCACAAAAATTTGCACCAACGCGCAGCCGAACAAGATCACGTACGTTTCTGTGCTTGGTAACACATGCGCCCACACGATGTAGAACGGAATAATGGTGAGAATCAGTGACGCAATAAAGCCTTTCACATAATCCGTTGCACCACTGTCTAGATGCTGTTCCATTACATCACCCCCATTAAGTACACGATGGTAAATACACAAATCCAAACGATATCAAGGAAGTGCCAGAACAAGCTCAAGCACTGGAAGCGCATCGACATGTTGTCGTTCAAGCCTTTGGTTGAAAGTTGGTGGTACGCCACCGCCATCCAAATCAGGCCAAACGTTACGTGCAAACCGTGTGTGCCAACCAAGGTAAAGAACGCAGAAAGGAATGCACTTTCTTGAGGGCCATAACCTTCTGCAATCAAATGATGGAACTCATACACTTCCATACAGATAAAGGCTAAGCCCAATACGAAAGTCACTTTGATCCAGCGCTTCAGTCCGGTCACGTCTTTGCGCTTCATCGCAATCATGCCAAAACCGAATGTGATACTACTGAACAGCAGCATCATGGTTTCGACAAACACGAACGGCAGTTCAAAGATGTCTTTACCTGTCGGCCCTGCAATTGATCCACTCTCAAGCACGGCATAAGTCGCGAAAAGCGTGGCAAACAGGACACAGTCACTCATCAAGTAAACCCAGAAGCCAAACAACTTGTTGCCCGCAGCTTCGTGGTGATGATCATGCGAATGTGCAAGATCATAAGTGTGTGACGGAGTATTAGCTTGCATACGTCGTCTCCAAGTCATCTTTATTGTCGTTATTATCACTATCAGCATCACCGTCAGCGCTGTTACCACGACCAGAATGATCGCCTTTCACTGACTGTTTTTTCGCTTCTGCAAGCTGCGCACGTCGAGCCGCTTCAATCGCTTTGATCTCTTCAACTTCCACGTAGTAGTCCACATCGTCGTTGTAGCTGTGTTGAATACACGTCACCACGATGCCCACTAAGCTTGCAGCCGCTAGCCACCAGATGTACCAGATCATTGCGAAGCCAAATGCCAACGCCCATGCAGACACATAAATGCCTGTCGGTGTGTTCTTCGGCATGTGAATACGTTCGTATTCTTCTTCCTGAGTTGGATCAAACTCGCCACTTTGCTTTTGATACCAGAACGAATCGATCTCATCGCCCTTAGGCAGTTTTGCAAAGTTATAGAACGGCGGTGGTGAAGACGTTGCCCATTCAAAGGTACGTCCGCCCCACGGGTCACCGGTTAGATCTCGGTTTTGGTCGCGGTCACGAACACTTACGTAAATCTGAACGAACTGACACACCACACCCATCGCAATTACGCCTGTACCTGCAGCCGCAACCGCCAGTAAAGGGAAGAACTCAGGGTTGATGTCTTGGCTCAAACGACGTGTCATGCCCATAAAGCCCAGAGCGTAAAGCGGCAAGAACGCCATCAAGAAACCGATGATCCAGCAGTAGAATGCGCGTTTGCCCCAAAGCTCGTTCAGAGTGAAACCGGTCGCTTTCGGGAACCAGTAACCAATCGCAGCAAAACAACCGAAGACAACACCACCGATGATTACGTTGTGGAAGTGAGCAATCAGGAATACCGAGTTATGCAGAATGAAATCTGCCCCCGGAACTGCCATCAATACGCCCGTCATACCACCCACGGTAAAGGTGATTAGGAAGCCCACTGTCCACATCATTGGTGTGGTGAAGCGGATACGACCTTTGTACATGGTAAATAGCCAGTTGAAGATCTTAACCCCGGTTGGGATAGAGATAATCATGGTCGCGATGCCAAAGAAGGCATTCACATTGGCGCCAGAACCCATGGTGAAGAAGTGATGCAGCCAAACCACAAACGCTAAAATAGTGATCGCCACTGTTGCCCATACCAGTGAGGTATAACCAAACAGTTTTTTGCGAGAGAAGGTTGCAGTCACTTCAGAGAACACACCGAAGATAGGCAAAATTAGGATGTACACCTCAGGGTGTCCCCATGCCCAAATCAAGTTCACATACATCATCACGTTGCCACCAAGGTCGTTGGTGAAGAAGTGCGTGCCGATGTATCTATCCAACGTCAGAAGCGCGATGGTTACCGTTAGGATTGGGAAAGAGATGATGATCAGGATGTTGGCACACAGAGATGCCCAAGTGAATACTGGCATCTTCATCATTGGCATAGAGGGAGTACGCATGCGCAAAATGGTCGCAAAGAAGTTCACACCCGTTAGCGTAGTACCCACTCCGGATATTTGCAGCGCCCATATCCAATAATCGACCCCGACTCCCGGGCTCGCCTCAATACCAGACAGCGGCGGATACGCCAACCAACCCGTACGGCCAAACTCACCTAAGCCAAGCGACATGTTGGTTAGGATAATACCCACCACAAATAGCCAGAAGCTCAAGTTATTCAGATAAGGGAATGCAACATCACGAGCACCGATTTGCAACGGCACGATGATGTTCATCAAACCGATAACCAAAGGCATCGCTACGAAGAAAATCATGATCACGCCGTGAGCCGTGAAGATCTGGTCGTAGTGATGTGGCGGCAAATAGCCCGTTTCACCGGCTGCAGAAAGCAATTGCTGGCTACGCATCATGACCGCATCAGCAAAGCCACGAACTAACATCACCATCGCAACAGCAATGTACATGAAGCCCAATTTTTTGTGGTCTACCGACGTAAACCATTCATTCCAAAGGTATTGCCACTTACCGGCTTTGGTTACCGCGTACACCACTAAACTGCCCACTAAAGCGATCATGGTTAACGTGACCAAAATAATGGGCTCGTGGTAGGGAATTGAGTCTAGAGTTAATCTTCCAAACATGACGATTATCCTTGGGTTTCCGGCAAACAGTTCATTGAACCAGGGTGCTGGGTCACGACATCAGTGAATAAAAATGGTGGGATACTTGAAAACAGCGTCACAGGCTCAGCCACACTTGGCGCGGCCAATGAACGGAACTGCTCCCAATCTTCGATGCGATCAGGGCTTGCTTTCACTTTCTCCACCCAGTTTAAAAACGCCACTTGATCAGGCATGGCCGATGCGGTGAATTTCATCTGAGAGAACCCTTTGCCACTGTAGTTCGATGCAAAGCCTTTGAAGTCACCTTCGTGGTTTGCAATTAAATTCAACTTGGTCACCATTCCCGGCATCGCGTAGATCTGCGAACCAAGACGCGGGATAAAGAACGCGTTCATGATGTTGTCTGAAGTTAGCTTAAACGTCACCGGTACATCTTTCGGGAACGCAACATAGTTAACCGTCGCAATGTTTTGCTCCGGATAGATGAACAGCCACTTCCAGTCCAGAGAGACCACTTCGATCACCATAGGTTGCACATCACTTTCCAGAGGCTTTGATGGCTCTAATTCGTGTGTTGTTCGCCAAGTGATGGTGGCTAGAATCGCGATGATGATGATTGGAATCGTCCATACCACCACTTCAATCTTGGTTGAGTGTGCCCAGTCAGGTGCATACTCTTCCGTGGTATTGCTCTCGCGGTATCGGTAAGCAAAGTAGATGGTCATCAGAATCACTGGGATGACGACAATCAACATCAGCAACAGAGCCGTGATAATCAGCTCTTTTTCCTGAACGCCAACGCTACCTTTTGGGTCGAGCAATGCGGAGTTACATCCTTCGAGCATCAGAACGGTTCCCAGCAAACCAATCTTCGACAAATTTGTCCTCGATAAAATGCGTTTATATCTTGAAGCTTCCATTAACTTTCTCGATGGTTATCCAGCCTCAGAACGAACGTCTGAGTACTGGTTGTCATGATCATTAGAATATTTATGTGTTGAGCATGTGAAACGCCGCATCTCAAAAAGCAATGCAATAAGGTTCGTTACTGCTGGGTTAAAACCACACAGAAAACATGACTTAATTGTTACACTTTGAAATACATTGTTACATTCGGCGCATTATGAAGAGTTGAAATTGAAAGCTCACCAAACAAACTTGGAAACTAACCTTCCATTTATGAAGACGAAAACTAAGAAGCAGTAAGCGATTAAGACACACATCAATAGCGTGCTACACAGATGGAGCCAGTACTGACAAGGGATTTAGAAAAAGTAGATAAACACTCGCTCACCACCAAAGCTCGGGGCAAGTTCAAGGTACATTAGAAAGAGCGAATAAATAGAAGTGTGACGCCCGTCAAAATTGTGAATTCACATACCATTTACAAGGTATTCACTGGTTAGATTATTCAAAACACCCACTCATTCACCAACAAGATAATCAAGCATTCATCTATGCACTAATGTGACGAATTGAAAGAATATAATGACTAACAGAAAGGATAATTTGACTAATTGAGGGCGTAATAGCGGTGAAAAGCACAACAAAAAGGTAGGAATTGGGATGAATTTATCGAGAATAACCACACCATAATCGAGCCAGATACGGCTCGATTATGGGCAATTAAAGAGTAGCCAAATTGAAGAGACGTTAAATTGAAAAACAGTTATGCCGCTTGAGTAGTCATGGATTTTCGCTGATTTCGAGTCATCAAATGATAAACCACAGGTACAAAGTAGAACGAGATAAGCGTGGTTAATACCGTTCCGCCAACAATCGCGACCGCGAACGGAGGCCAGAAACCACCGCCAGCGATGATCAATGGCATAAAGCCGCCAACAGTCGTTATCGTGGTTGAGCTGATATGGCGAGTACACGACATCACAGCTTCAACGACTGCATCTACATTCCCGGAGGAAGCCTCTTTATCGAGTTTCAATTCGGTCAAAATCACAATGGCCGCGTTAATCGCTAAGCCCGCAATCCCAAGCATCGCGATAATCACCGTAAAGCCGAACGGATAACCGAAGATCCATACCGACAACAGCCCTAGTCCACCAGCCAACCCTGCTACCATGAAGATGATGCTGCTCATTCGGAACGAGTTGAATGACATCACCACCACCAGCACCATCAATACCACCACGACTGCGACATTCGAGATGAGGCTGTTGACTGAATTGTCTCGCTCCGCTGATTCGCCACCAAAACCAATGGTGTAACCCGATGGCATCTCATAGCTTGCTAAGCGTTTTTGGAATTCATTAAGTACGGTTTGAGGTAAGACACCCGCTTCAATGTAACCCTCGATGGTATTCACACGCTGCCCGTTACGACGAGTAATCGCACCGCGACTGGTCGTCAATTCCAGTTCTGCCAGCGTCGAAACATTGATCCCTGTTGAGTAGACATCAGAACTGATTGGCAGACGAATATTGCTTAAGTGAACCAAGTTTTCACGCGCCTCATCTGCCACACGAACACGGATTGGTACCGACTCACTGCCTTCAATCACAGAGCCACTTTCACGACCTGTCAGAGTAGTTTGCAGCATACCTGCGAACTGGTTCAATGAAATACCATTCAGCTTTGCGGTGTCTTCATCAACCTTCAACCACACCTTCGGAGTACCTGGTTGCAGGGTTTCCCTTGTGTGCGTCACATGAGGAACACCCGCCAAAATCAATCGCACATCCTCACCAATCGCTTTCAACGTATCGAGGTTTTCACCATAGACACGCAGTTCAACGGGCGCGGTAAATGGAGGCCCTTGGTTAAGCTTACGTACCAAGATTTGTGCTTCCGGCACCTCTTCATCCAACACCTTTTGCAACTGTGGAATTAGCGCATTGGCTTGGTCAAAGTTCTCTGTTTTCACCATCGCTTGCGAGAAGTATGGCGCATTATTTTGCCTTGCTTGCAGGTTGTAATAGAAGGATGGGAAGTTAGCGCCCACGAGCCAATCAATGCGCTCCACTTCAAGGTAACGATGAATGATATCGTCTATTTTCTCAGAGGTATTCTTCGTCGCATAAATGCTTGCTTGCGGCGGCATGTACACCTGAATCTCAAACATATCTCGGTCTGATGGCGGGAAGAATTGCTCAGTCAGCTGAGACATACTCCAGTAACCAGTAAACGGAACCAACAACACCAAAGCAATCGTGATGATTGGATGCGTGACGCCAAAGCGAACAGAAGATGAGAACCAGCGCGTCAAAGCAGGAATTCTCAAACCCGTCATGTACCAATGGTGCTGCCCTTTCTTGTCGACATCACTGAGTTGTTTCGGCAGTAGCTTGGTCGCTAAACCTGCGATTAAGGTGTGCGAGATAATGTAAGAGCCGATCAATGAGAAAGAAACGGTAATCGCAATACCACCGACAAATTCACCCGATGCTCCCGGCATCAAGATAATCGGGGCAAACGCCAACACGGTAGTTAAGGTTGAGCCTAATAACGGCACCCATAAATGCTTCAATGCATTCATGGTCGCTTCAGCTCGCTGTTGTCCTTTCAAACGATAAGCTTGAATGGTATCGACCATCACCACCGCGTTATCAACCATGATCCCGAGCGCCACAATTAGGCCTGTCACCGACATTTGGTTAATCGGCACACCGGTCATTTTCATGATCGACAGGGTCAATAATGAGGTTAACGGCAGAGAAATGGCGACTAAGATCGCGGCACGCACGCCTAAAGTGACAAACAACACAATCAAAATCAGACCGAAACCGATCATCAAGCTTTTGCCTAAATCGTCTAAGCGAGTTTCGGTATAACCTTGCTGATTAAAGAGCACCGTCACCTTAACGTTACTTGGTAACTCTTGCTCAAATTTACCAATCAGAGCATTAGCTCGCGACGTCCAGTTGTCGACTCGCAGATCAGGATGCATTCTTGCCGCGACAATCACACCCGGCTCACCATCAATAATGGCAATCTGGTCTTGTGGGGTTTTCTCACCACGTTTCACAGAAGCAATGTCTTCCATACGGATGATGTGACCATTGCTATCAGTGGCTATTGGCACTTGCTTAATACGTTCAATAGAATCGAGTTCAGATTTAATTTCTAAGCCAAAGCGAGAATAAGCACTCACTAACTCGCCGGCGGAGTTCTTGGCGTCTGCCCCTTCGAGCGACTCAGCAATATTGGCACTTGAGCGCCCTAGAGCAGCGGCATCGGCCGTACGTAAACTGATTTGAATCTCTTCTTGCGGCATCCCGTATTCATCAACGAATTCAGTACCCGACAAAGTTCTTAGTCGCTTGGCGAGCTCTTTGGCATAACGGCCCAGCGTTAACCTATCAGGCTCGCCTGCACCAGACCAAGTTAGAGATGCGATGGTCGTGAAAGCATAGGTATGGTCGCTATCGAGATCAGGCGATTGAGCACCCGCAGGCAAAATGGATTCGATATCAGATAACTTGTCGCGAGCTTGGGACCAAACTGGCTCAGGCTCGGTGATGGTGTCATTCAATTCTAAGGTGACAATAGACACGCCCGGTCTTGAGGTTGAGCTCACGAGTTTAACTTCACTCAGCTCGCGCAGCTTGTTCTCGATAACTTCTGTTACCAAGGTTTCAACACGCTCGGCACTGGCTCCGGGGAAACTGGTAGTAATGTTCGCGTAACGGTTGATGATTACTGGGTCTTCTGCACGTGGCAACGTCATGAACGCAGAAATACCACTCACCATCAGCAGTGCGGTCATCAAGATAAGCAGTCGAGTGTTGGAAATAGTCTCTATTATTTTCATACTATTACCTACTCAGCCGCACTGACTGGTTTCACGATTTGGCCCGGAACTAAGCGATGTAAACCACTGGCGATGACCTGTTCACCGTCTTCAATCGCCCCACTCACGTACGCTTGTTGATTGTTGGCAAACAACACCTGAACACTTCTACGTTCAACCTTATTGTCTTCACCAATCACAAAGATGTTCCACACACCGCGCAATCCATCAATCAAACTCGTTAATGGCACCCAGTAACCTGAGTCATCAATCTGCTCATCAAATTTAAGGTAGGCAAGTTGCCCTTCCAATACCGATGATTGTTCAGGGAATAGGTAACGCAAACCGACACTGCGAGATTGGGTGTCGACCATTGCGCCGGGATTCAATAGCTCCACGGCATAATCTGTTCTCCCAACTCGGATGTTAGGCGAAGAAAGTGAGGTGACTTTTTGCATTTGGTGAGCAGGAATACCGATGAAGGCCTCTTTGCCCTCAGAAGCGAGCAGTGTAAGAGTTGGATTACCCACATTCACCACATCTCCGAGCGAAACAAAGCGCGTCGCGATGGTTCCAGAATAAGGCGCAAGCACTGTCGACTTCACCAATTTCAGTTCATTGCCTTTTACCGATGCATCGATGCGCAACAAGTTCGCCTGCAATACGCGTTGCTCACTGGTGAGAGAATCAATCTCCGCTTCGGCACTGAAGCCTTTCGCTTTCAATGAACGTTGACGTTTAAGGTTCGCTGCCACCAAACTCAATTGAGCTTTGACTTCTTCAGCCTGCGCTTTCAGTTGGCTAGACTCGGTTTCCAAAAGTTGGGTATCCAGTCTGATCAACGGCTGACCCGTTGTGACTGTGTCACCGACATCCACCAGAATCTCGTTTACTTTTCCGGCCAACTCGAAACCTAAATTGGCCTGTTGACCCGCCTTAACCACACCGACATATTCGCGTTGTACTGCATAAGAGGAAGACAGCGCCAAGGCCATCGTTTCCACGGTTAAAATAGTTTGGACGCTCGATGCCGTTTCAGAGGTTGAATCAACCGACTCTTGGGCTTGTTCCTTTTCGCCACATCCAACAAGAAAAGCCGACAACGCCACTGCCACTGCGCTTCCCTTCATCAATTTATACATACGTACTGTTCCTATGCGGTACTCAATTATGTTCTTTTTTTAGACTAACCAAATCAAACTAGACTGTCTAGTTTGATTGTGTTAAAAATAAGTTTCATCGTTAATGATTGATAAAACCATCACAAAAAGCATAATGCTTAGCGTAAAACGAGACACATAGAACTGAGCACCAACAGGCACCAAGCAAAGAGACAAACTAGGTAACGAGACAACACTAAGTAACGAGAAGCAAGCACGTGACTAAAATCATCAAGAGTGAACAGAAGAGATCGCAGATCTTAACCGCAGCCAGCCAACTTTTCTCTGAACATGGCTTCAAGATCAATATGGACCAGATAGCCAAAGCAGCGAACGTTTCTAAGCAAACGGTCTACTCTCACTTTAAAAACAAAGACGAACTTTTCGAAACCTGCATGCAAACCAAGTGTGCGGAGCGAGAACTCAGTCCTGCTGCCTTTGATATGGATGCTGCGGTGGGTGATGAGTTGGTGAAATTTGGTGTGAAGTTTCAGGATTTATTACTTGATGAACAATCTAGACAAACCTTTCAAAATGCCATTAGCCAAGCGAATACGCATCCAGAGATCGCCTCTATCTATTTAGAAACTGGGCCTCAGAAAACCACCAAGTTACTTGCTGATTATTTGCAGTCGAAAATAGACTCTGGTGATCTCACACTGTCGACATCAAGCTCGCCAGTCATTGCAGCACGCCAACTGTTGCTGATGTTTCACGGCAAATCGGCGTATTGGGGATTCTTCGGACACGATAGCGGAGAATCTGAAGAAGAAAGACTTCACTACACTCGCGAATGTGTCGCGCTATTCTTGAACGGCAACCAGCCTCGTTAATCTTAGAATATTTAACCGTTAGCTCGCATTTGAAGCTGACTCAAGAAGTAACTCATAGAAACGTTGAGCAGCAGGGCCTGTCTTGGCTCCTTTTGGTAAAGTCAGGTGCAGCGGAACGTGATACCCACTGCCATTTTCGACATTCAACACAGTGAGCTTGTCGCTACCTCGACTTTCAACAATGTGCTTTGGTAGTCGACAATAACCGACTCCCTGCTCTACCGCGCCAAACGCATGATCGAAATTATCCACCGTAATGCGCTGACTCGACTTCAACCAACCCACATCCTGTTTGTTCCCTTGGCTTTTAGTGCCTTGATTAGATCGTGTACCTAAATCTCGCACCACAATTTGCGGCAAAGACGACAGTTGATTCAACGACACTGAAACGGCACTTGCTAACGGATGTGAGCTAGCAACTACTGGCTCCATCATCGTAAAACCAAAGGCTTCGGCTGAGTAATTAGTAATAGGCAAGTTGATGATAGCCACATCAGCCAGTTCTTGAGTCACCATTTCCGTTGTTTTAGACAGAGACGTTTCAATCACTTGTATCGATGTGGTGTTGTTCTCCGTCAAAAATGTAGCCATTGGTTGATAAAGGCGTTCAAGGCAGCACAAGTGATCAACAGCAACCACAATTTCAGACTCAACACCTTTCGCTAGCTGTTCACTGATCAACTCTAGCTCGCGAGCTTGTTCCAACATACTGCTTGCACGGCGCAACAGTGATTTCCCATCCTCCGACAATACCGCCCTACGACCTTCAACCTGCACTAAAGTCACGCCTAATTGGTCCTCCAATTTTCTCAGCGCATAAATCAGCGTGGTGTGGCTCTTGTTCAATTGCACTGCCGCCGCCTGAATGCTGCCTGCGCGGTCAATCTCGTAAAGGGTTTGCCATTGGTCGAGGGTGGTTTTCAATCTCATCGGTCTAAAATCCTGACAGTTAATAACTATATTATGAACTTTTCTGTCTGTTTTTTACAGGTAATATCTATTCCAACAGGCAATCAAGCCCCCTACGTTTTGCGAAATGACCATGAGTCTCAGCGCAATACCAAGTAACTGTTTGGAGAAATAACCATGAAATTATTACAAGTCGATTTTGAATTTAGCGGCCCATTTGGTGAAGAGATGTCAAACGCCCTCGTTGACCTAGCAAAGTCTATTAACAACGAACCGGGCATGATCTGGAAAATCTGGACAGAGAACGAAGCTGAAAAACTGGGCGGTGGTGTCTACCTTTTTGAAGACCAACTCAGTGCAGAGACTTACCTAGCGATGCATAGCGCTCGCTTAAAAGAGATGGGTGTCGACGAAGTACGTGGGGTGATTTTTGACGTCAATCAGCCATTAACTACCATTAATAAAGGCCCAATCAACGGTTAATCAAACTTGTTCATTCGCTGAATGACAACAAAGATACTGAATAGCTAAGTCGCTAAGTAATAAATAGAGAGATACGTAATGAACAACAAAACTTTTCTTAGCCTACACGGCATTATTTACGCAGGGTTTGCCATCGCACTGTTTTTTATCCCAACGGTAATGTGGCCCATGTACGGCGTGGAAATTAATGATAAGTACGCTTACTTTCTCTCTCAACACACCAGTATCTTTTTGGGTGGTATCGCAGCGATAAGCTGGTTGCTTAGAGACATTGAACCTGGCGTGTCAGCTAAAAAGCTCATCCAAGGTTTGGTGGTTACGAATATGCTCGGCGCTATCATCACATTGTATGCGGCGTTTACAGGAATCTTTGTTGGCTTTGGCTGGAGTGATCCTGCGTTCTTCCTGTTTCTATCAATACTGAGCGTGTTGCAGGTTCGCAAGCAAGCTTAACCAATGAGTTCAGATAGCACAAACAAAAAAACACTCGGTATATGCCGAGTGTTTTCGTATTAAATCGTTAACTTTAACGTCAGGCTATGAGCGACCAAGCATACGACTTAGCGTGCCATCTTTATCGACAAACTGATGCTTCAATGCGCCTAATACATGCAGAGCAAGTGCCACCATAATCAGGTTCACTGAATTGACATGAACAAAAGAAGCCGCAGACTGTAACCATTCGGTTTTTTCACCAGCAGCGATAAGCTCGAAACCGAACACGTCTAATGCACGCCCACCAGCAACACTCATCACAGCACCAGAAATTGGCATCGCCAACGTCACCAACAATAAGAAGTGGTGAACACTTTTCGCTGCGATTTCTTGTGCTCTCGTCAATACGGCAACACTCTCAATTGCGCCCTCTTTAAAACGCAATACCAAGCGTGAAAGTGCGACAACTAAAACAATCAAACCCAACGATTTGTGTAGCCCCATCAACTCACCTTTTTCGGGGCCTCGCGGCATACCTTCAAATTGAAGTCCAATCACAAACACGACAAGGAACAAAATACCGGTAAGCCAATGGAAAAAAACAGTCTTTTTCGATAACGAATTACTCATAATGACCACTTTATGTCTCTAAACTTGATGCTATTTTCGCCTAATATCATTACGTTTTATAGGGTAAATACGTAAAGTTAGGTAAAGACAAATAGAAGCCAGAAATCGTTATTTTGTGTGCTCTACAAAAATCAACTTGTCAGTGTTGAAGCCACGCTCTTTAGACATGCTTTTGAACTTCTCCATCACCTCTGGCGCAACTTCTGGTGTTCTTGAAAGCAGCCATAAGTAATCGGTGTCAGGGCCAGAAACAAACGCGTACTGGTATCCCTCTTTGTCCAATTCAAACACCACATAAGCACCGTAGAAAGGGCCAAAGAAAGACACTTTCAAATAGCCTTGTTCAGAGCCTTCAACGAAGTACGCTTTTCCTTCCGCTTCGTTCCACTCACCCTCTTCGGCAGAGTATCCACGGTTAATCACCTTCACGCCACCATCATCACGCAGGCTGTATTCAGCGCTCACATTACTTAAGCCGCGCTCAAACGAGTGATCCAAACGAGCCACTTCGTACCATTTCCCTAGGTATCGTTCCAACTCAAACTGTTGAACAGGCTTAACCGTTTCGGGCATGCCAACACAACCACCCAATAAGATCACGCTAAGCAGCAATAATATTTTTTTCATCCTAACCTCGACTTGTTTTTATTAGTAATGCGAGTAAGTCTCGTGAAAACATAAACTTACATCCTTGGTAATACGTTAAATCCATTTTTATAGTTCACTTAACTGTAATTTATTCAGAACCTTATGTGAATCGTTTAGTCTGCGAATGGATTCGTAATCCTTTATTCATGAGCTGTATTCCCACAACCACCTCAAAAGATATTGGAATTACATGCAAACAAGAGAGCAATCAAGGACACTTTATTATTAAAAATTCACGATATGATTCTGGCCACTCGCTTTCTATACTTACTAAACAGTGGAACATGGAAGACATAATAATGAATAACAAGCTCACTCTGTCACGCACTGCATGGATAGCATTACTCGCAAGCTTATCGGCCGTAGCGCCGGTGCTTGCACAAGCCAACACTATTGTTCAAACACAAACAGCAGTTCAAGCGCAAACAACTGTTAAAAGCCAAAGTGCTGACCAAATTTTTACCAATGCAGATATATATGGGCATCGCGAGTCAGACTCGATCGTTACCCACAAAGGCAAGATCATCTTTATCGGTAACCAATCACAGGCGCAAACTTTTCAAGGGCAAAGCACTGATGTCATTGATCTAGACAATGCCTTTGTCTTGCCGGGGTTCATTGACAACCATAACCATGTGTTTGAAGCCGCCTCAGAGCTGGGTGGCAATTGTGAACTCGACTCTGAAGCAACATTAGAAGAGCAAATCCCCTACTTAGAAGCGTGTAAGATCAATGCTGATACCGATGGCAGAGGTTGGCTAATGGGTTATGGTTTTTCTTTAGAAGCAACGCTCGATAGCGACTCTGAATACACGCCACTAGAGATCATCGACAGTGTCTTCCCTAATCGCCCCGTGGTGCTTATGGAGCAGACTTCACACTCGATGTGGGTCAACTCAAAAGCACTAAAAATCGCTCGAATCAGCCAACAATCTTCAGACCCACAAGGCGGTGTTTATTTAAAAGACCAAGACAGCGGTAAGCTCAATGGCATCTTATTAGACAATGCTGGCGATCAACTGATGGAGATGGCTTGGAACAGACAAAGCGAACTGTTTGAGCAAAGCTACCAAGGGTTAATGTTCGGGCTTGAAGAAGCGGCAGCCCACGGCATCACTACCATTGGCGACGGTCGCATGTATTGGAAACGAAGTTGGTATGACGTTTGGCTAGAGGCCGAGCAAAATCAAGACTTAACGGCGCGTGTATCGCTGCGCCCTTGGGTGTATCCATCGATGGCAATGCCTTCTCAATTAGAAGTCTTTGAGAAGATGTATTCCGACGATAAAAGCCGTCTGTTACTTGTCGATCAGGTGAAAATGTACAGCGATGGCATCTTCATCAACGGCACCGCCAAAACACTCGCGCCCTACTTAGATACTTATCTGCCCCAGTCTCCTAATGGCTTGAACTATATTCCACCAGAACAAATGAAGGAGTGGCTAACTGCGCTCGAGAAAATCGGCTTTAGCGCCCACATTCATGCCATTGGTGATGGAGCGGTTCGTGAATCTCTTGATGCGATAGAAAGTATTCGCAAACAAGGTTCAACCAAACCCTACACCCTAACCCATGTCGAATTAATCAATGATGAAGATGTGCCACGCTTTCGCCAATTAGACGTGACCGCAGATTTCCAAGTCGGCTCTGATTACGTTGCAAGGCATCAACACCAATGGGCCGAAGCTTTTCTTGGTGCTCGCCGTGCCAAAGCCATGATGAACCTCGACGCGATACTCAAGACCGACGCGAATATCACCTTAAGTAGTGATTGGAATGTACACGACATCAACCCTTTGGTCGGCATCGCGAACAGCTTAATCATGGGCAAAACCGGCCTAACTGATATTTATACCGCGATTGATGCTTACACACTCAATGCCGCCAAAAGTCTTGGAATTGAAGACGTAACAGGTTCTATTGAGGTGGGGAAATCCGCTGACTTCGCCATTCTCGAACGCGACATCACCACAGTGTCAGCAAGACAAATCGCTAAGACTCAGGTGTTGATGACGGTGTTACGCGGGGATGTGGTTTACGAAAAATAAAGCCAATTAGCGTATCGAATTGGTTATCGCAACTCAAACGAAAACGAGCCAGCTTATTCAGCTGGCTCGTCTGTTATTCACATAGGTATTTTATGTTGTGTTACGCGTTGGTCTCTTTAAGCGCTTTCACATTTGAATCTTGTTTGTCATCCAGAGCAAAGTAGATCTTCGATACAATCACTTCAGCAACCAGAATCGTAAATACCACCGCGAAGAACGCGACAACACCGCCCCAAGGGCCTGTAAAACTCACCTTATCTCCGAACAGAAGGTTAATCGCTTCTAGCATCACGAATTTTGAGCCCACCAAAATGATATAAGTGGTGATTGCTCGGTAAACCTTAGGCGCGGTGCCCGGCTTGCTTTTGAAGTGCTCGGCAATCTTGTGCTCTAAACCAATAGAGAGCTTCAACAACAACGCCGCAATCAAAGAAATAGTGAAAGATTCAATGTTGACGAAGTCCCAGTACTCATCGAAAAAGTTAAGCACTACTAAGTCCACCAGCACGGCTAACGTGTAACCTACGAATAGACGTTGTGGAGTGTTGAACCCGTAAACTTTGCCTGATTTAGTCATTCTGTCTCTCTCTAATTTGATAAGTAGCCTTGATTTGAAATACATCTTAGCGTTCGAATCGAAGCAAAACTTACCATTTCATGACACTACTCAAAATCATTCACAACACAAATGAATCGTCATAGTGTCTTCGCCCCTCCACCTTCAATAATCCTGATCGCCCACGTATCACTGTAAAGTAAAATGGCACTCTCGAGTGATCTGCTACTACCAAGTAACCTGCCACTACCAACTAAAGAAAGAATAGCGACGCTAAATGGATGACCTTTATTTAAGCAATGAGTGTGTTAATTGAAATCTTGCGTCCAATAAGACATCTTCGATGCATCTGACTTACTGGCTTTGTATCCAATCCCCATCTTTGTGTGTCGGCTATTCATCACGTTTTGGCAGTGACCTTCGTGACCAGCCCAACTATTAAGACCGGCATTGTTAATTTGCCCATCACTTCGTGGACTGGTGTAACCGAAAATAGGAATCACAACCGAATTGGATGAGAGGACAAACGCATTCTGACCAGAACTGTTCACAACAAAGTGACCTTGAGCATCTCTTCGGTACTGCTCATCTGAGTTCAACTGGGCATTACTCGCCGTATTATTGTCCCAAGCGATAGGAGCTGCTGGTGGGTAGTTACCACTCGAAAACGATGAACCAAAGGCATCACAATAACGTTGTGTCGACCTCGCACAATTTGTCGAGATAACAGATTGGTACTTGATACTGTTCTGACTTAGATCTTCTGGAATATTCACAATTCGGCACCATTTTTCATCGGCAACGCCTTGACCGGGCATCCCCCAAATCGCACCATTCAATAATTGATTTGTATCTAGTGAAGCGAAATCGATGAGAGTGTCGCTATTAAGCTGACCTAGATCCAAATCGATCTTTCCAGATGAAGTGTTCAACTCAAAGATCGAGGCCCCAACCTCCTTAGCTGCTGCGTTAATTTTGTCGCGCTGTAATAATTCCCACGAATCACCAAACCGCTCTTTTGACTGCTCTCCATAAGCTTGAGCGATAAAATCGTAAGTAGGTAAATTAGACTCTGTGCCGCTCCCATCTTTGGAAACTACGCTGCCAACGGTTTTAAATTCCAACGAACTGTCGAACACCGCATCGTTAAACACATACGATCCCAAGAGCTCACTAGAACAAGAGTTACTTTGCATATCGTATCGATATTCAGAAATTGTACCGTCCACAAGTAACTGATGATCCTTCCTTTGCGCGCTTAATCCTGTGGTTTCGTAACAGTGCCAATCGTTAACAAAGTTGCTGCCATTATCGATAACGATTGTTGGTACAGCGATAGTCACATCAACCTCCTGAGTATCTCCACTCTTGAACGCAGGCAGCTCATTTTTGACGGTAATAGATGAGAAATTTCTGATTGGATCCGTTTCTTCGATAAAACCTTCGATCGCAAAAATCATATTGTTGCTAAGAGCTTTAATGTCAGGCTGCTGAGAGGTAGATGATGAGCCGGTATTACTTGGATTACTTGGATTACTTGGAACATTAGCGTTATTAGACGTTGTGCTGTCACCTCCTGATGAACTCTCTCCACCACAACCCGTAATAATCAGTGCTAGAAGGGCGACTGCCGAGATATTTTGTTTTTTCATGAGTTAATCCTTAAGCATATATTTTTCTTGATGTAAGGATGTTGCCTCATAGAACGAACTTAAATTTCAGACCAATGTCAGAGCCCCTAAATACTGACACCGATTTAACATTTTATAAGATATTGTCAATTTAACGTTCGACCTATAAGTGGATGAACTCATTCAGTATTTTCATTAAGCCTTCCGTTTTAGATCCAGTTACAGTTCGGTAAATTGACTCTCAACACAAGGTGACGACGATTTGAAATACACCTTAACGTTCGAGTAGGAAAAACTTAGAAATATTGCAAAGCACCAAAAGATAAGTCTCGTCATTGCTTGTCACCAAATGGCCATTCTTCAAATGCTGCGCCCCATATGATGACCCCATCAGCGACACACACTCATTTCCAAAAGGTGCAGACTATGAAAAAGCTAATCACTAACGCGAACGTATTTAACGGTGTTGATAACAACCTAATCGAGAACGTATCACTTCTTATTGAAGACAACTTGATTACTCAAATTGGCGAGGTTGATGCAACGTTAGCGGATGAAATCATTGATGCTCAAGGTGGCACAGTCATGCCAGGCCTGATTGATGCGCACGTTCATATCACGCTCTCTGCCTCTTTTAATGTCATTGATACGATGACTCGTGAAGAAGTGGCGATTCGCTCAGCAAAGATTTCAGAAGAGATGTTAATGCGCGGCTTTACTACCATTCGCGACGTGGCGGGCAATACGCTTGGCCTTAAAAACAGTATCGACAAGGGCTATGCGACTGGCCCACGCATTCTTCCTTCAATGGCGGCTATCTCACAAACCTGTGGTCACTCCGATTACCGTCAAAACCAAGCACAAGAGCGTTTAGCAAACGGCCATGAAGACTCACCAATGATGAAGCAAGGCTCAATGAAAGTGGCCGATGGGCGTTCAGAAGTATTGAAAGCGGTGCGTGAACAGCTATTCATGGGCGCATCACAAATCAAGATCATGGCTGGCGGTGGCGCATCTTCAACCTTCGACCCGCTAGACACATTGCAATTTACATCAGACGAGATGAAAGCCGCAGTTGAGGCCGCTTCAGATTACGGCACTTATGTCGCTGCGCACATCCACACCTCTGATGCGATGCGCCGAGCAGCTGAAGCGGGCGTGATGTCTTTCGAACACGCGACCATCATGGACGACGACATTGCCGAAATCATTAAAGAGAAAGGCATTTGGGTGATTCCTTCTTACTTTACCTCTTCATTGATTGCAGAGCGTAAGATCCCGCTGCCAAATGAAGAGACATACCGCAAGACAGAACGCGTAGGCAAAGCGATGTTCAAGTCAGCAGAACTGATTAAGAAATACGACATTCAGAACATTGCTTTTGGCACTGACTGTGTAGGTGAAACCAACGTTCACGCGACACAATTGAATGAACTTGGTGCGATTGAGCAAGTATTCGATACCATCACCGCGCTTCGCATGGCGACATCAAACTGTGGTCGCTTGTTCGAAATGTCGACCTACCAACACCCATACCAAGAAGGCAAGTTAGGTCAGATCGTTGAAGGCGCGTATGCCGACCTATTGATCATCGATGGCAACCCACTGGAAAGTGTTGCATGTGTGGCGAACACAGAGACACAAAAACTGATCATGAAAGACGGCAAGGTGTACAAAAACACGCTTTAACCTCGAAAAGCGCTCGTCCATTCACCATAAAAGCAACAAATCTAAAGCAAATAACCGAGATGACTAACTTGGTTGTTTGCTTTTCTTTGAATCGCCTAAAACTGATCTCGCTTTCGACCAACAAACTCTGACAACAACTCGATTCTATTTTAGATCAGCATAAATTGTGGTTGGAAAACCAAGGCGGCGAACGAGCACAATTAGGTAATACCGATCTAAGTAATCTAGCGCTTCAAGATGTTGACCTTCGTTGCGCCAACCTGATACGTACTGATTTTAGTGGCGCCGATTTATCGGGTGCGAACATGAATGAGGCTGACATCACCTATGCCAATTTCAGCCACGCGAACCTCAACAATACGAGCTTCCGCGATGCTGACCTACGTAACGCCAACATGAGTTACGCCCAAATGCTCAACGTCGATTTACTGCGTGCCGACTTGTTTCGCACTGACTTCAGCAATGCTCAAGTTAATGACTCTGCTTTCAAACGAAAAGACACAGGCAATACCATTATTGAGCTGCGAGATCCTACCCGACAGTGTCTCTCTGCCAAGTAGGTTCAAGCAGCGATGATCTCCAATGCGCTGATATTGTTGCATATTCATTCGATTATTCGATAAATACCGAATTGGACTGGGCACTCACCTACTGAGCTCAGGTCGTAATAGCAGATCTCGCCCCCATATCACTAAGCATCGAACGACATTGTTCTTACTTGGTTTTTGTTCTTACATATTTTCGATTCTCATGTATTATGTGCGCCCATAATTGTATGACAAATATGTAGTGCTGTTTCTGTATGACCAAAGCCACCAACCACGCGATTTTGCTCTTAGTATTCGCCAACCTGCTCGCCTCCTTTTCAGACGTCTCACTCAAAGTGCTGAACGGTGAAGTGCCCACGTTCCAATATGTGTTTATCCGCCAGCTATTGAGCGTGATGTTGCTGCTTCCTTTTTGGCTAAAGCTACCCAAAGAGACGCGCATGCAAGGTGGTTGTCGCATCAACTTCTTGCGGGCTCAATTCATCCTAGTGGGGAGTGGCTGCGCAATGATTGCCATCACACACCTCACCTTGGCGACCGCAAATGCGATGTTCTATGTTGGGCCCATTCTTATGCTCCCGCTTTCTATTGTTTTACTGAAAGAGAAGCCGACATCATCAAAAGTGGTCGCGACATTGATTGGTTTCGTGGGTGTGCTAATCGTTTTGCGTCCAGAGCAATTTCACTGGGCCGCTATTGCAGGCTTAGGCAGTGCGCTCGCTATGGGTGTCGGCAATATTTTGATTAAACGTCTTCACGCAGAACAACACATTATCTCGACGCTATTTTGGACCAGTGTAATGACCCTGCCTCTGGCGTTGGCTCTTGCTCTGCCTGCATGGGCGGCGATTGAATGGCGTCATGTTGGGTGGATTATGGCAATCAACCTATTCGTTCTGGGATACCATGCCCTTGTGGTGGTGGCTTATAAAAAAGCGCCAGCAAACCAAATAGCTCTCGCAGAATATTCGGGGTTGGTGTTTGTGACCCTATTTGGCGTGATGTGGTTTGACGAGATTCCAGACATGTTGACCCTTGTCGGCATCAGCCTGATCGTCATTCCTATGATGCCAATAAAATGGAAAAAGTACTTCAGCAGGTCAAATCAAACGGCGCTTGATGTAGAAGCCAATCAGCCTAAACCTTAATCGTAGGCAGCATCATTAAAGCACATTGAGCTAACCCACTTTCGACTTATTCAAACTAGAAAAGGGACCGGTATTTCTACCCGTCCCTTTTTATTTTCGTTTGTGTAAGGTGTTACTTAAGCTTGAACACCAACACTTTGTTGTATGCCGTTACCATCAGTAACTCTTGCTGTTTCCCGCTAATTTCTAGGTTGCTGATATGGCCTGCATCGATAGCAATGAAGTCTATTTTCTTACCGTCTTTGTCGAATACACCCACGCCACCGTGCGCTGCAACAAAGAGGTTGTCATCGGCATCAACAGCAACGCCATCAACCATAGGTTCAGAGCCAGACTCCGCCTTCACCTGGGCAAACTGCGTCTTATTGCTGAGTGACTGTCCATCAACATCAAATCGGTATACCCAGCCATCAGATGTGTCGGCAACGTATAACGAAGATTCATCAGAAGAAAAAGCGATGCCGTTTGGCAGCTTAAACTCTCCGGTGATCAACTTTAGATCACCATCTAAATAACGATAAACGCCATTAACCGGTTGCTCTGGTTCTGCCTTTGCTGGGCCGTAACCTTGGATACCAAACGGAGGATCGGTAAACCACACGCTGCCATCACTGTTAACGGTTAAATCGTTCGGACTATTAAGCAGTTTGCCGTTATACGTTGCAGCGACAATCACTTTCTCTCCGTTGCCCTCACGGTACGACAGCTTTCTATCATGGCGGGCTGCCCAAAGGTTGCCTTTCGCATCAATATCGAGACCATTGGCATAGCCAGAGTTATCATCAAAAACGCTCAACTTACCGTTAAGATCGTAAGAATAGGTTGTGTTATTTGGAATATCGCTAAACAAGAAACGTTGATGTTCCACATCCCATGTAGGGCCTTCAACAAAGCCAAATGAGTCTCCAACCAATGTTGGGTTGCTTTCTACAACAGAGGCAGCTGAAACATTCATAGAAGCAGCCATTGCAGCGGTAATAAGTAGTAATTTGTTCATTGTTCTTCTCCTTTCTGTTTACGTTTTGAATCTTAGTTTCTTGAAGGAGTGAGAAAAACAGTACAAAATGACTTAACTGTTTACTAAATGGTGTTAATGATGAATTTGATTTATATGCAGACCTTCTTGACTGTCGCCGAAGAGCTAAGCTTCACCAAGGCCGCTGAAGTATTGGATGTGTCGAAAGGTTTGGTGTCTCGGCATGTACAACGACTCGAAGAAACATTGAATTCTAAGCTGTTTCACAGAACGACTCGTTCTATCAGCCTCACAGAAGTGGGTGAAGAGTTGTATTCGAAAGCGAAGCAAATTCAACTATTAGCAACCGAAGCGGAAATGCGTGTCTTAGACATGACGCAGGAAGTGGCAGGCGATTTAAAAATTACCGCCCCGATAGAGTTTGGGCGTGCGCTTTGTCGTCATATCATCCCTACTTTCAAGCAAGAGTATCCAAAAGTGGATTTGATTCTCGACTTTGGGCCGATGAAAAAGAAGATAGAGTCTGGCGACTTTGACATTGCTTTCCGAGCCTACGATGAACTGCCTAATGATGTGATTGCCAACGATCTCGGGCACATCCGCAATGTTCTCGTTTGCAGTGCGGATTACGCATCAACTTACCCAATCGCCACCACCAAAGACATCCACAAATGTAGCTTCATTCTTAACAGTCAAAATGAACGTTGGAATCAGTTGGAGTTGGTCAATGGCGAGCAAACCTACCATGTTGAAGTAACCGGAAGCGTTAGCTCGAATACCTACAGTTCAATTTTGGAGTTAGCGATGCAAGGGATAGGTGTCGCCAGCTTGCCGTTCTATCAAGTTGAAGAGCAGCTCAAACAAGGTGAGCTTATTCACGTGTTCCCAGAATGGTCGATAAAAGTCCAAAAGCTAAGCCTTATCTATGCTCAAAGAAGGGTAACACCGCAGAAGTTGGTCACTTTTAACCGAGCCGTAAAAGAGTGGTTGGAATCGAATAACGCTTATACGTTGTGAGTTTTAGAACGCTAAACCTTTCAATTGGAACGTATGTGCGTTCCATTCATATCAGGCTCAATCGCAGTGCTTTCAATAGCTGATAGGCTGCCGTGTATTCGTCGATTTTGAAACACCCTCCCCCTCTAACTCCCCCTCAAGTTGAGTTCATCCCCCTCTCTAGATTGACGACCGAGGGGGAGAATCTTCTTTGGCGCTGAATGTGAAAATGCGCATGTCGCCATCGGCATTCAGTTCCTCCCCTTTCCACGAAATCATAATGGGTCGAAAATACGGATTAAGGGGAGATTAGGAGGGAATTTGAGGTTGGTGTGATTACCGAGGGAGGTTGGGCTAACACGGATTTGCCCCAAAATCACTTAGACCTTTTGCTCATTCGCATCCTGTTCATGGTTTTTCCCCTACTAAAAATTATCTGAAACTAGCACACAGAGTGATTCCCAACGCTTATCACTTTTGGTGTCATCGTTGGGTTTTGTGTTTATAGTGCAATGAGTTAGGTTTGGTGATAGCGTTGCTCACCTTAATGCGGCTATGACTACCTGAGGAAAGATGAAAGCTGATAAATCAATTTACATTATTATGATCGTTTTTATACTTAGCTTTTATGCTGGGCAAGCAACAAATTCCCCTGAACTTGATAACTGGAACTTTTTAGTCCAATTGAGTACGGTTTTTAGTGGGTTTGGTTCTTTAGGTGTACTGATCATTGCATATCAAGCGATGGTAAATTGGAGGCGTCAGCAATCTCAAAGCATAGTGATCCAATCAGCAATTGAAGTAGAAGACCTATTAACCAAATTTCATCTTGCGTGTATCAGTGACAATTTTGTAGGTAATCATGACCTGAATTTGTTCAAAGATATTGGGTTAATAAACTGGCGCTTAAGACGCAGAGGATTCAGTGTGCAGGAGTTAAAAAAAATAGAGCAGACAATGAGTGAAATTGCTCAATCGCTTAGAGTAACTCAGACTATACCTCAGGATTTAGCAGATCGTCTTTTGGAAGATATTAATAACTTTTCACGCTCTTTTTAGCATGATGACAACAATTACTTCAAGACAGACTCACAAATGTGTACCATTTTCGCTTCGCTAAAATTTTGGCACATATTCATTCGCCACTTAAGCGAACGTTATAGCGCAATATTAGATTTGAATTTGGGAAAATAATAATGAATAAATCAATCATAGTTGGTTCATTGGTGATTGGAGCTTGTGTTGTCGCTAGCCCCTTTATTTATGATTCGGTAAAAAAGGCGCAGCGTGAAGAACAGCGCGAAAAAGTCGCAGTGCAGATAGAAATTACAGATGTCACAGCTCTAGAAAACGCTGCAAACCTTTACAAAGAATCAAAAGGTAAATGCCCAAGTAAAGCTTCTGAGATGGTAGGAGTGACCATAAAAAGAGAGCCTAAAGATCGCTTAGGTTTGGAATACGAAACGGCTGGAGACTGTCAGTTTAAGTCTTTCAAAGGAATAACTTCGAGTAGTATTTAGTTTAAAGTTGGGTCGCTATAACACATTTGAGCCTCCCTTTCTTCGTGCATAATAGCAGCAGTATCTTTTGGCTGCATAAGCAGCCAATGCTCTGAATCCGCCTGCTTCACTTTCCCAAACTCAAGTTATCCGAAGTTGGCAGTCTCGATCACAACCCTTAAATTGAAAATGTCCAGAAACGTTTTTAAAATTGATCAAACTCTATTGTCCTCCGACAACAATGGCTAGATATAGAGCGAGCATAGGGTCAGATAGAGTTTAAAAGTAGGTAGTGGTTAGGGGGGAGTTGGTGATCTTAATTACACATCCCTGTGTAACGTATTTTGAATGTCAGCTGGCTTTAAAGAGCTTCATAAATTGACTAAAGCGTGGAATCAGGTTTTGCACAGTCGGCGCATCGGGAATCTCATTTACAAAAATCATAAAGCGCTGTGCTTTACTTTTATCACCTTGAGCAGTCCCTGCTAGTATTGCTTGAGCTAAAATTACATGCTCAGCGGTAACGTCCTTATTCGAAAATTCGTGAATCAACATAGAAAATCCTAATAAGTATAAATACGGATATAATAATACAATATATTGATGTTTATATCGATAGCTTATGGCATTCATCAATGTCAGATTTGTGTAAAAACAATACTGGACAGTGAGCTTAGTGACTTTTCATACTTATGCTAATTCGTGATTTGCTAATACTTGGTTCTTCGAAACTCATTTATGTCCAGAAGCTTCGTAGGATGAATTTTTACCTTTGGCACTTCCTATCTCGAAAGTGCCTTAAACGTTTCATTAGGTATGGCACGAGTAATACAACTAGCTAATGTGAAAAACAGGCACATTACTCACCAAACAGCGATAAAAAAAATTCGTTTCCAACTTTTGAAATAGACCCAGTAAAGCGCAGTGTTATTTTTTGTTATTGTGGATCTACATGCCCAGAACAAGTATAGGACTGACCATCAACACCACGAATTGCGATCTGGTAGTTCAGCGCCAATCCATTACCAACGATGTCTGACAGGCCCTCAGTTTCTGGATTGTTCATACGATCGTGGTACATCTGACAAACGTGTTCTTCACCATGCCATTTTGATTGCACCTCTTCGATTCCATCAGCCTCGATGTCTACGCGAGCAACTCCATTTGTGCGCTTTGCTGCTTTGGTCGTGATGATCGTCGTCGTCATTGATGTATAACGGATACCATCGATTTTCGAACTGGCTTCGGTAAGTTGGTCGTGGTCTGCGTGTGTGATAATTGGGTCAGACACGAAGGCGTTCGCAGCCTTTACCTTTAAGCTGGTACAGCCAGTAATTGTCATAAGTGCAAGTGCGATAGCTGTTAAACCAATGGTTTTGATTGAGGTCATTTCATTGTCCTGTTAGTCATTCTGTCTGGGATTTAATATAAACAATAAAACACTGTATTATTAGTTCAAACTATGAATACTAACTTACCGATAATGGAAATCCGCGACTAGCATTGGTTACTTGTTTAAGACCACTCTAAGTCCAACTCCAACTCTTCACGTGCTTGGTCGTGAATGTCCTTGGGGGTTCGTGTCATAAAGGGCTATGTTAGATCCGGGTTATCCATAAACTTTGTCAAATTAGAAAAAACGTAACTCAATTTTATCCAAATCTAATTCAGCACACCCAAAAACAAAAAGGGATTGGTATCTCTACCAATCCCTTCACTACTTATTTATAAAGTAACGGCTCTTACTCTCTACAAACTCTCAATTGCCTTTTGAACCGCAGGGCCAATCTGACGCTTACGCGAAGTGACACCTTCCAAAGTCAGCATGTCACTTGTTGGTTCAGCGTTGAAAGCCGATTTGATGACTTGATAGTCGCTTTCATCCACCCACAATAAGTTCGCTTCTTTGTTCTTGGTATCTGTGATTGAAAAGAACAGATGGTCTAGCCCGTTCTCTTTTTTGTAAGTCTTCATTGCTGCTAGAAGATCGTCTTTACGGTCAATCAGTTGTTGAGCCATTAGTGTTTCAGCAACACCGATACCCACCTGTTTGCCACCGTACTTAAAGTTTTTGTAATCCAGCGTCAGAATGGTTTCAGATGAAAGGTGGCTAAGATCTGACTTAGCAATCAGCATCTGTTGGCCGAAATCTTCGATATCTGAAATACCTGCAACTTTTGCCAGTTTTTCAGCATATTCACGATCATGCTCAGTCGTGGTTGATGATTGGAATACCACAGTGTCAGAAAGGATCGCGCCTAAGCCTACACAAGCAAGGTGCTTAGGTAGTGTCACATCCAGCTTTTCAGCGTTGTCAGCCAGAATAGTTGCAGCCGATCCCCAACCTCGAATATCCATTTCGACAATTTGTGGGGTGTTAATCGGTGAGCCACCAATTGCGTGATGATCAACCACAGCAACAATCGATGCTTGGTCGATAGTTGGTGCTAGTTGAGTGACTTGATTGAAGTCCACCAGCCCCACTCGGTATGAAGAGTAATCTGTCTCTACGCGTGGTGATTCAGCATTACAGTAGTTCAAGATGAAGGTGGATTCTGGATTGATAGGCTCTGGTACTGTCGCTGTACCGCCATAGATATGAGCCGCGAGCATCGCAGACATTACCGTGTCGCTGTCTGGGCTTAGGTGCCCTGTCCATACGAGATCTTCACTGTTTTCATTGGCAGATTGTTGAAGACTGAAAGCATAGCTTGCTGAGCTAAAAGACATAATTAGGGCTGCAACGACAGGGGTTAGCTTCACGGGTATTTCCTTATTTGAATGCGATATAGAAGCCCATAAGCTAAACACCAAAAATTTCAGAACCGTGTCACTAATATTTCAGATTTACTTCAGTGAGTAACGAAATGTAATTTCCCTCTCTTTGAGAGTCTTCTTCTCCCATCAATTGTACCTCCCCCTTTCTATTACACGCCCGCCACAACCAATTTTGGATTAGTTCAGCTTTTCATTATTTCACAATGAATTTCAATGAACCCTAATGATAAGAAAGCTAAGATACTGATTTATTTACCTCATAACATCATCAACCCACATATTAGAAATAAGATAATCTTATTAAAAATGGATTATCGAAAGGCACAAATAAGGCTACAAAGCAGCCTTATTGAGTAAGCATAAATGAGCTATTGATTCACCGATATCGAGGTTCTGTTCCTCCCCTTTCCCACTACTGGTAAGGGATCGGAGATGTAAACCAAGGGGAGGTTAGGAGGGGATTCTAGTGTTTGTATCGAAAGGTATTACTATCATCAACAATCTCGATTTTAACAGGCACGGTGCCTTGTTTAACGTTGCCGATTTTTGCAAATGCCTTGTGCGACAGGTCGATCACTCGGCCTTTTACATAAGGGCCTCGATCATTAATTTTCACATCAACAGACTTGTTATTGTCTGTATTGGTCACTCTCACGATAGTCCCGAATGGCAAGGTTTTATGAGCCGCAGTAGTCGCATTCATATTATACGTCTCACCACTTGCTGTGAGCCTTCCATGGAATTTATCGCCATACCAAGAAGCTTTACCAGCAAGAGCATGTGACTTGGCATATTCCTTTGTTTTAGAACTGCCGACAGCCGACGTTGAGGTGCATCCGGCAAGCAAAGTAATAAGAAAAGCGGCAAAGATAAGGTTTAGTTTTTTCATGCTATTTCAGTAGATCTTCTTCATGTAATGTTTATCTATTTTCATTGTAGTGCGGTTCAGCAGTATTGAACTGAGTATTATGAGTTCTCAGCGAAGGCTATCACTAGTGTGATTGCGCAATGTTTTCATGAAGCACGCTCGCTTCAGTCATATTCATGAAAGGTTTTATCTTCAAAACGTCAACTTTAACAACGTCTTAAATCTGTATATTTCTTAATCACTTCATGTAGATAAGTCACTCAGCCAAACATCCAAATACAAAAAAGGATTGGTATCTCTACCAATCCTCTCTATGGGATGTTTCGTTTTTCTGCCTATGGTAGGTAGATAACGCAATTGTCCGTAATCAGTCACCTACGCTTCTTCTCGGCTGTATAAGTTACGCTTTACTGGTTTGTACCGAACTTGCCACAGGCTTAGCTTTAGTTTCAGGCACCAAAGACATCAACCCGGTAATAACAAGAGCAGCAACACCCGACATCGTGACTGGTGAGCCAAATATGCTTTGCACTAGCTTGGGCGCTTCTTTCAATAAATCCGGCACTAGCATCACCCCAAGCCCTAAGCCTAGTGAGATGGCTATCGTCATGATTCTGCGGCGATCCAGTTTCTCATTAGCGATGATTTTGATGCCCGCAGCAGCAACCGTGCCGAACATCACTAATGTCGCCCCGCCCAAGACTGGCTTTGGAATCGTCATTAATACCGCACCTAAGATGGGAAATAGCCCTAACAGAAAAAGAATCGCGGCAATAAAATAGCCGATGTAGCGACTCGCGATCCCCGTAAAATGGATCACACCGTTGTTCTGGCTGAAAGTCGTGTTCGGAAAAGTATTGAATACCGCGGCGATAAGTGAGTTCACGCCGTCACCCAGCACGCCAGCCTTGAGTCGATTGAGGTATTTAGGCCCTTTAACCGGCTGCCCTGAGAACATGCTGTTGGCGGTAAGGTCACCCGTGGTTTCAATAACGGTAATCAAGTAAATAAAAGCGATAGGCAGGAAGGCTTGCCAATCAAAAGCGAAGCCATATTTAAATGGGACAGGAATACTCAATAGCGGTTGAGAAGCAAAAGAAACCATAGACGCTTTACCCATCAAAATGGCAACGCCCCAGCCAACTACCAACCCAACTAAAATCGACGACAGCCTAACCATATTATTGTTACTCAGGTTAAGCACGACTATGGTTCCGAGGACGATGGCACCCAACATCAGATTGCTTCCAGAGCCAAAATCTTCGGCACCAACGCCACCAGCAATATCTGTGACGCCAACTTTAATCAAAGAGATGCCAATTGTGGTGATAACGATTCCGGTTACAACTGGGGTGATCACCACTTTCAACTTTTCGATAAAACGCGATAGGACAATTTCTACAAACGCACCGAAGAAACAAACGCCAAAAATGGTGGCGAGCATTTCATCCGGCCCACCGCCATTCGCTTTAACAAGGAAGCCCGCACCTAATACAGATCCCAAGAACGCAAAGCTGGTCCCTTGGACACAGATCATCCCTGCGCCAACTGGCCCTATTTTTCTAGCTTGTATAAAAGTTCCAACCCCAGACACCATCAGTGCCATGCTGATCAAATAAGGGATGTGTTCACCCAACCCTAAAACACCGCCAATAATGAGCGTTGGTGTGATAATGCCAACAAAGCTGGCTAATACATGCTGCAGCGCCGCGTAACTGGCTGCTTTAACTGATGGTCGATCGTCTAATCCGTAGATCAATTCACTGTTCTGTTCCATGTGACTTCCTTTATGTATTTTTTATTGTATACAATTTACATAAAGGCAATAGAGCAACATATATGCCAATGGTTTAACATCATACTTATCAATCAGTTAAGTTTTCAATCAGTCCAACGTGCACTATAGAGCAACAATGTCGGCTTGTTTTAGTGCAACCGATAGTTTATCCGATGTTCCCAAATTTAGCCCTACAGACACAAAAAAGGATTGGTATCGCTACCAATCCTCTTTAGGGGGTGTTTCGGTTTTTCTACCTATGGAAGGCAGTAACGCTATTACTCGTAATCAGTCGCGTAGGTGTCTTCGTATGTGTGCGAGTAAAATTCGAATAGGTTGCCAAACGGGTCTTCTAGATAAACCATTTGTGCTTGTTTTAGTTCGTCTTCTGGGTGGTAACGCATGATGTCCATACGGACCTTACCGCCAAACTCTTCAACACGTTTAATCGCTGAATGAAACTGCTCTTTTGGAAGCTGTAGACAGAAGTGGAAGATACCTAGACGTGAGAAATCAACTTCGTGACGCTCTTGGCGCTCTTTCATTTCGAACAGCTCAACACCGATACCATCAGATGTTACTAGGTGTGCAATGTTGAAGCCTTTGAAGCCTTCACCAAATACTGCGATACACATACGGCCGATTGCTGATTCGCGCTCTTCCATTACTTTGGTGTTGTTCATTACGATTCTTAGACCCAGAGCTTTCGTGTAAAACTCGACTGCTTGGTCCATGTCACCCACCATGATGCCTACGTGATTCATTTTCATAACTTGCTCCAAATTCGTTTTAAATTCTGTGCTTTTCGAAGTCTAGCTTCGGTGTTTCGTTTCGATGGAGAGAGTATAGGTACATGCGTTAATTAACTTAAATTATCATAATTTATATTAATGATAATTTTTTGTTATTTACAGTTTGATATAACAACTCAACTCACGCAAAGAAACCATACCGAACCCTACCTACATAGACACATAGATACATAGATACATAGATACACACACCAATAGAGATAAGCCCAATGTAGAGAACAACCTAAAGAGCATAGCTACTTAAATTGGGAGTTGTTGATGTTTGATGGCTTTTGTTAATTGTTTTTGTTGATAGCTTTTACCGATAGCCTTTTCCTTTCGAAGATAGGATTCGCCTATTGAATCTATAGAAATGTCCGATTTCACTAATTTTCGGTGGCAATGCAATATATCTACATCGACGCGGGATAGCGTTAAACACTATAAATTAGAAAGAGAGTCAAATCATGATCAACACAGAAATCAAACCATTCAACGCAACAGCATTCAAAAACGGCGAATTCGTAGAAATCACTGAGCAAGACGTTAAAGGCAAGTGGGCTGTATTCTTCTTCTACCCAGCAGACTTCACGTTTGTATGTCCAACTGAGCTAGTTGACCTACAAGACAAATACGCAGAGCTTCAATCTCGCGGCGTAGAAGTTTACTCAGTATCAACTGACACTCACTTCTCTCACAAAGCATGGCACGATACTTCTGACAAAATCGGCACTATCGAATACTTCATGGTAGGCGACCAAACTGGCAACATCACAAATAACTTCAACGTTATGCGTGAAGGTCAAGGCCTTGCAGACCGTGCAACGTTCCTAATCGACCCTGAAGGCGTTATCCAAGCAATGGAAATCACAGCTGAAGGCATCGGCCGTGACGCAGAAGACCTACTACGCAAGGTTAAAGCAGCACAATACGTAGCCGCTAACCCAGGTGAAGTTTGCCCAGCTAAATGGAAAGAAGGCGAAGAGACTCTAGCTCCATCTCTAGACCTAGTAGGCAAGATTTAATCTAAGCCTAGCTAACAAGAATAGTTAAACGGTTCTACAGGCGCGCTTCGGCCTCCCTCCTAAAGGGCAGTTGCGCGCCACCCTTTCAAACCATCAAAACCACAATATTTGCCGACTTGCGCCCCCTTTTTATTTTCCTTTTTCAGCAAGAAGGTATTGGTCAATACCAAGACACAGAATTTAAGAGCAGGCACGATTATGTTAGATCAAGCAATGAAGCAGCAGCTAAAAGCATACCTAGAAAACCTAAAAACCAATGTTCAGTTAGTGCTGAGCCTAGATGACAGCGATACCGCAGACAAACTCCAAAACCTAGCAAACGACATCGCGTCTTTAACGGACAAAATTGAAGTAACACGCGATGATAGCGCAAGCACGCGCAGCCCTATCATGCAGGTAGTGAACCAAGAGAAAGGCACAGCGATCGGTTTCGCCGGTTTACCAATGGGTCACGAGTTCACGTCTCTTGTACTGGCACTGCTTCACAGTGGCGGTCACCCAATCAAGCTTGAAGCTGACGTAATCGAGCAAATTAAAGAATTAGATCAAGAGCTGAATGTAGAAATTTTCATCTCACTATCGTGCCAGAACTGTCCAGAAGTGGTTCAGGCATTCAACATGATGTCAGCGATTAACCCGTTGATTAAGACTACCATGATTGATGGCGCAGCATTCCAAGAGGAAGTGAAATCTCGCGATATCATGGCAGTACCAAGCGTGTTCATTAATGGTGAACTATTCGGTCAAGGCCGTATGTCACTGGCTGAGATCCTTAATAAAGTAGACTCAGGTGCAGCGGAAAAGAAAGCAGCAAACCTAAATCAACAAGCACCATTTGACGTGTTAGTTGTGGGTGGTGGCCCTGCAGGTTCTTCAGCAGCAATTTATGCAGCACGTAAAGGCATTCGTACAGGTGTGGTTGCTGACCGATTTGGTGGTCAGGTAATGGATACCATGGCAATTGAGAACTTTATCTCAGTGAAAGCAACAACAGGTCCTAAGCTAGTGGCTAGCTTAGAAGAGCACGTAAAAGAGTACGGTGTTGAAGTAATGACTGAGCAGCGCGCTGCAAACATCATTGCTGCAGAAGACACAAAAGACGGCTACATCCATGTTGAATTAGAGAGTGGCGCAACACTACGAGCTCGCTCTGTTATCACCAGTACAGGTGCACGCTGGCGTGAAATGAACGTTCCGGGTGAACAAGAATACCGCAACAAAGGCGTGGCTTACTGCCCACACTGTGACGGCCCACTGTTCAAAGGCAAGAAAACAGCCGTTATCGGCGGTGGTAACTCAGGTATTGAAGCCGCTATTGACCTAGCAGGCATTGTGGAACACGTAACCGTACTTGAATTTGCAGACACATTGCGTGCCGACCAAGTGCTTATCGACAAAGCGAACGCAACACCAAACATCGAAATCATCAAGATGGCACAAACAACGCAAGTGATTGGTGATGGCAACCGTGTAACCGGTCTGGAATACAAAGACCGCAACACCGATGAACTTAAACAGATTGAACTCGCAGGTATCTTTGTTCAAATCGGCCTGATGCCAAACAGCGAATGGTTGAAGGGTTCGAAAGTTGAGCTCTCACCACGCGGTGAAATTGAAATTAACGCTCATGGCGCAACATCAATGAAAGGTGTGTTCGCAGCGGGTGACGTAACAACCGTACCTTACAAACAGATCATCATTGCGATGGGTGAAGGTGCGAAAGCAAGCTTAGGTGCATTTGACCACCTAATCCGTAACTCAGCTCCAGTTAAAGAGGCTGAAACCGCTTAACCTTTACACTGAAAAGCTTAAAGCTTTTAACTCAAGCTCCTTAAATATTTGTTAACTTAATTCTTTACTGTTAACGACTTAGTCGACATTTAGACGCCACTCCTATGGATTTAGGAGTGGTTTTTTTCTTTGTGATTTACGCCGGTTGATAAAGCATAAAGGCAACCACCATCGCTAAGCTTCCGCCCAAGCAACGGTTCACAAACATCATCTGTTTTGGTGATTGCAGTAGCTTTTTAAGCATGGTGCCGCAATACGCCCACACCAACATGCACGGTACACCGGTAATCACCATACCCGCGATAATGGTCACGACTTGAATCAAGTAATCTGCATTCGGAGTGATGAACTGCGAAAACACGGTTAATGACGCTATCCAACCTTTAGGATTTAACACCTGCACCAACACACCCGACACAAAGCCTGAACGATTGTCGGTGGTGCTTTCTTCGATTTGCATATTCACAATCGACCACGCCATGAACAGCAAATAAGCCGCACCCGCGTATTTCAAAATGCTGTATAGCTCTGGGTAAAGGGTAAATAGGCTCACCAAACCGACACTAGAACCCGCCAGTACGATGATGATGCCAACAGCGTTCCCAGAGATAAAAGGTAAAGTCGCAGCAAATCCATAACGACTTGAAATCCCAAGTAATGCGATATTGCCTGCCCCAGGGGTAATTGCAATTGATGTTGAAAATAGCAAGAACGCCAGCATTAATTGAGAGCTCATTTCCTCTCACTCCTAATAAGTAAAGTATTTATAGGGAGAGAGTTTACAGATTCGACTAGGAATTAAATTGCTATATAGGCTAATATTAATCCAAATTTGAGCAAGAATTTTCCAAAATAGCCATGAAGCAGAAAGAATCCACCAAAGAAGTATTGGATGACACAGATATCGCCATCTTAGAGCATATCCAGCAAGACGGACGCATGAGCAACAGCAAGCTCGCAGAGAAGGTCAACCTCAGCGAAACCCCATGCTGGCGTCGTTGGAAACGCATGGAAGAAACTGGCTATATCGATGGTTACGCCGCTAAGCTGAATCGTAAGAAATTAGGCTTTCATGTGGCTGGTTTTACTCTTGTGACCTTGGGTAACCATGAAGTTGAAAACACAGAACCATTCGAAGAATTTGTCGCGGTAACCGATTGGATTCCTATGTGTCACTGCATTGCAGGCGCCGCCGATTACATGGTGCAAGTGTTGGCCAAAGATTTGGAAGAGTACTTTGAGCGTATTAGCTCGATCAGACGAGTCAAAGGCGTGAGTGCGATTCAGTCGAACATCTCAGTAAAAGAGTTGAAAAACAGCTATCGATTACCGCTTTCAGATTAGCTCCCTAAAACACATAAAACAAAAAGCCCAGCCGCGATAGATTTCTAAAGTCTAAGGCTCTGGGCTTAACGTTATTATTTACTGGGTTAACTGGCTTAGCTATTCACAAGGATGAGCTAAATGGATCAAGGCTAAACCACCGAGTGATGTTTCACGATATTTCTTGTTCATGTCTTTACCGGTTTGGTACATGGTTGCGATGACCTTATCGAGTGAGATCAAAGACTTGCAGTTTCGCTTCAATGCCATGCGAGATGCATTAATTGCCTTCATCGCACCCATCGCATTTCGCTCGATACACGGCACTTGAACCAAGCCGCCAATTGGGTCACAAGTCATACCCAATGAGTGTTCCATCGCGATTTCCGCCGCAATACAGATCTGCTCATTGCTGCCACCGCGTAGTGCCGTTAATCCCGCAGCCGCCATAGAGGATGATACGCCTACCTCACCTTGGCATCCCACTTCCGCACCAGAGATCGAAGCGTTAGTTTTGTACAGAATACCAATCGCGCCCGATACCGCTAAGAAATCTTTTAACTGCTTAGTATCCAACTCTTTAATGAAGCGATGGTAGTACATCAACACAGCAGGAATAACGCCCGCCGCACCATTGGTTGGTGATGTTACCACTTGGCCACCAGCCGCATTTTCTTCGCTAACCGCAAACGCAAACAAGTTAATCCAATCCATGATTTCCATTGGGTCGTTTTCAACCGCCGCATTCGCTTCTAACTTTTTCAGTAGGTTAGGCGCACGACGAGTTACGTTCAAACCACCATCAAGAATGCCTTCGGTTTCAAAGCCACGCTCCATACAACGACTCATCACTCGCCAGATTTGATCCGCTTTCTCTGAAATAATGTCAGCGCCTTCGAACTCCGCTTCATTTTTTAGAATCATACCACCGAGGCTCATCCCACTATTGTCAGCTTGTTGAAGCATTTCATCGGCGTTTTTGAACGGGAAAGGAACTTCTACCGCTTGGGTTTGAGTACCATTTTGCAGTTCATCAGCAGTTGCGATAAAACCGCCGCCAATCGAATAATAAGTTTCATCGACAATCACGTTGCCACTCTGGTCAAACGCAGTAATCATCATGCCATTTTCATGCAGAGGCAGATTGTCTTTGTGGAACAACATGTCGGTTTCGTAGTTGAAGGCAATGTGCTTGGTGCCCGCTAAATCCATCTCACCACTGTCTACGGCATGACGCATTGCTTGGTTTGCGCTGGTGATTTTGATGGTGTCTGGTTTATTGCCGAGTAGCCCCAATATTGTAGCTCTGTCGGTGTGGTGACCTATGCCAGTCAATGACAAAGAACCGTATAAATCCACCTGAATACGCGTCACTTCTGCGATTTTATCAGCGATTAATTGTGTGAAATGGAAACCCGCAATCATTGGGCCGTTGGTGTGAGAGCTCGATGGCCCAACACCAATTTTGTATATATCAAAGATCGATAACATAGATATACCAGTAAAAAATCGGTCAATTAAGAAAGAGCGGCATAAAGCCAATCAGGGATAACAGTACAAGCAGCAATCGTCACAACAGCGAACACCAACAAGCCATAATGACTCGCGGTAGGCTTTGCAAACAAATGCTTTTGCTTTTCTATAAATTCATTTTGTTGCTCGGTTACCTCTCCCCAGAAGCGGCTCACAACAACACCTAACACTAAGAAAACCACAGTGCCAATCAAGGCAAACCAAGGCCAAGCTATTCCGCTGTATTTGGCGATGAATACGACGGCCACACTGCCAATACTGCCCGCAATTACGCCTTTCTCGTTTGCTTGTTTGAAGAACAAACCCAAGATGAAAGAGCCAAGGCGAATACCAACAAAAATAGAGGTTAAGCTCGCAATCGTTTTAAGCACTGATTCATTAGAAACAGCCAGTAACGCAGGCACAACAACCGACGCTGCAGCAACCAGGCTCATTTTTCTAGCCACTGATTCATAGTGCGCGTCAGAGGCTTGCTTACGGAAGAAGCGCTTATAGAAATCGAACGTTGCGACCGTCGCCATTGAGTTATAGGTGGAATCCAATGTCGACATTGCCGCAGCCGAAAGTGCTGAGATCACCAAACCAACAATGATTGGGTTGGTATGGTTAAACACAAAATCGAGAATCACTTCGTTGCTGTTTTCAAAACTGCTGTCTTGATAAAAGACACTTAACAGCACCCCCATCACAGCAAAGAACAGATAAACAAAAAATGCGCCGTAGCCACAAAGCAACATCGATTTTTGCGCTGTTTTAACACACTTAGTCGCCAATGTTCTTTGAATAATCAGTTGGTTAGTGCCATACACACTCAGGTGCAAGAAGCTCACAGCCACTACGCCGGCCCACAATGTGGTATCGACGCCTAAGTCAAAATCGAGATTGATGATATTCAAATGTTCAGGAGACAACATCTCGCCCGCATCGATTTTCATCAGCAATAAAACAAAGATCGCAATGCTGCCGATAATCAACACTGCTGACTGAAGCATGTCAGTCCAGATTACAGTCGAGATACCACCCGCATAGGTATACAACGCAGTAAATACGCTGATGTAGATGATCGCCTCAGAGATACTCACTGGCAGCACTTGCACTAAGATCAGGGCTACCGCATACAGAATAACCCCTGCCGAAATACACTGAACCACAATGAACACGATGGAATTGATCGTGCGAGCAACAACGCCAAAGCGGTGCTCTAGGTATTCGTAAATCGAGGTTAGGCCGAGCTTGTAAAACACCGGAACAAAGAAAAGCACAGTGAAAAAGATCACTATTGGATAGTTCAAATGTACGCTCATCGCTTCCATGCCTGAGCTATAAACCCAGCCCGGCATGCCAACGAACGTCATTGCGCTGATGTAGGTTGCAAGAATCGACACACCTGCCGTAAACCAACCAAACTGTTTTCCACCAGTCGAAAAGTCGCCACCGACGCTATAGCGCCTATTAACTAAGTAGCTGATAAACAAAGTAGTTAGCACATAAAGAGCAATAACCACAAAACTTGAGTACGTAACCATTTTTAGATTCCGTTTATTGTATGTCGCAATTAATTCGCTGCCAATAGTACTCAAAAATGGATGTTTTCCCTCAAAAACCCACAATAAGTGTGACTATTATCACTAAGATAGACGATTAAACACTCAAACCACCCCACAAAGCACAAAAACCCAGTTAAATGAGATCAAGATCACTAAAATGCACAAAATGGGTACGCACTCATTTTAAAATTGACTTTGATCACGGATCTAATAACCACAAAAATTCTATTATCTCTCCCGAAATGAAGACGGTGTGATGAAGCTAAACAATCAACACACAATAATTAAAACCAAAACCACCCTATATAAAATAAAGGTTTATCGGTCATGACCATTAAAAAACACATGAGCGAAGTTCCTATGATTCAAAGGGTAGCCGCATATCTAGCAATTCTAGTAGGTTACTTTTTTTATTGTTATAACTTTGTAATTATTGACTACGTACGCCCATACATTGTGGAAGAATATGCTGGTATTAGCCTTTCTGATACCGCTCAGTTCTACACTTGGCAGTCGGTTGGTGCTCTGATTGGTGCTCTGAGCTGTGCATGGTTCGCAACCAAGTTCGGCAAGAAGTCCACACTAATAGCAATTACGGCATTAAACGGTGGTGCAACCATCATCAACATGATGTTTACCGACTACGCCACTTGGGCTGCAATGCGTTTCATCATTGGGCTATCTTTAGGTGGTTACTTCACGGTAGCAGTAAGCCTGATGATTGGCCTATTTACACCAACGGTTCGCGGTAAGTTGACTGCTTTTGCTTCTTCAATGTTCTCTGTTGCTTTAGTGGCAATGGGCGCTTACGCAGCCTTCATTACAAGTGTTGATGCACCTTGGCAGAGCCTAATGTGGGTAGGTGGTATTCCACCGCTTGTAGCAGCAGCGTTAATGATCTTTGTATTACCAAGCGACAAAACTGTGATCGCCTACGGTGAAGAAGATCAACAAACAACAACCAATACAGCTGGGGAAGTAACCGAAGCTAAAAAAGGTTCTTGGGGTGAGATGTTAAGCAAGCCTTACCGCAAAATTACGATTACTTGTTTACTTCTTTCTGGTCTTAACTTCTACGGATTCCAATTCTTCGGTGGCTTTGTAACTACCTACCTGAAAGATGTTCGTATGTTTGATGGTGCAACCATCGGTTTGATCTTCTCTATCTCAGCATTTGGTTCACTCTTCGGTGCTTGGTTCTGGGGATGGGCAGCAGATAAGTACGGTCGTAAGATCAACGCGTTCGGCTTCATCCTCGCAGGTATCATGGTTTCTATCTTCTTTGTCGCACCTGGCGACATGATGATTGGCGGCCTAAACATGCTGGCTCTTCTGGGTCTTATCTACAACTTCGGCCTGTCTGCTTCTGCAGTATGGGGCGGTTACTTCTCTGAATTGTTCCCAGCACGCTTGCGTAGCTATGGTGCAGCTTTATTCCATGGCGGTCGTATTATCGGCATGTGGGCACCAATGGTTCTTATCTTCATCCAAGAGCGTACCGACCTACAAACAGCAATGTGGGGCTCACCAATCGTATGGATTATCGCCGGCCTACTATGGCTAACACTGCCTGAAACTCTAGAAGGTGGCGTCTTCGATAAGAGCAAAAAAGCTGAAGCAGCAAAAGCTTAATTCGAAACTCATACGCTGAAGTTTAAATACGAAAAATTTAAAGCCGGCTGATAAGTCAGCCGGTAACAAAATCAAATCGAGTCCTGTTCCGAATGTTGACTCGACAACACAAAGAGAAATTATTATGTCTAAATATCAAGAAGCGAAACGCATTGTTCGTGAATACTTCGATGCAATGGAAAACGCAACTCACGAGAACGTTGCTGAAGTTTTAAAAGCACACACTTCTGAAGATTACTTGTGGCGCGGTGTTTACCCATTCCGCGAGCAAGAAGGCGCACAAGCAGCAGCTGACGTATTCTGGGCACCAATGATGAAGTCAATGACTCGCATGCAGCGTCGTCAAGACATCTTCATCGGTGGTAACAACGAAGTTAACCCAGATCAGATTTGGGTAATGAGCATGGGTCACTTCATGGGTCTATTCGACGCTGAATACCTAGGTATGCGCCCAACTGGCAAGATCATGAACGTTCGCTACGCAGAATTTAACTGTGTTGTTGATGGCAAAATCACTAAGACAGGCCTGTTTCTAGACCTACTAGGCATGATGGATCAAGCGGGTTGCTACCCACTTCCACCATCAACTGGTAAGCACTTCGTATACCCTGGCCCACGTAACCACGACGGTCTGCTATTCGAAGACGCGGCTCCAGAAGAAGGTGTTGCGACACTTGCTCTAGTAAACAAAATGGTTGATGACCTGTCTGCTCTTAACGACAGCGGCGCGATGGGTTGCCCACCAGAAGTACTAGCGAAGAGCTGGTCAAAAGACATGATTTGGTACGGCCCATGTGGTATCGGCGCGTCTTACACAATTCCTCGCTACCAACAACAGCACCAACTTCCTTTCCGTAACAACCTGAAAGACAAGAAGTTCAACGGCCACGTTTGTCGTTTCGCTGAAGGTAACTTCTCTTGTTTCTTCGGTTGGCCAAACCTATCAAACACACCAACAGGTGGCTTCCTAGGTATGACTGGCGGTGAAGTACGTGCAAACATGCAAGTAGTTGACGTTTACTACCGTGACGGTGACAAACTGTCTGAGAACTGGGTTCTTATCGACCTTCCTTACTGGCTACAACAGCAAGGTCTAGATGTGTTCGAACGCACTTCAAGCATCATGAACCCAACGCTGTAATCGATACGCTTTAATCCAAAAGATTGAAACGAAATAGTGGCAACCTAAATAGACATCTGATTTAGGTTGCCACGCTTACTGGGGGACCCTTCTCGCTCCTAGTAAGTGCTCCAACCAATTCATTATTGCTCCACTAATAACTGAATCTACTAGTGCCTCATGGATGGGGTACACCCTGCCAAACCATTAACAATATAACGGGCTTGAAAGCACGGTGGCTTTCTACGGCCTGAATAAAGAGAATTACAATGAAAAAGTCGATTCTTTCAGCAGTGATCCTGACAGCACTTACCTCAGGTTCTGCTTTTGCTGCACACACTTTTACCAATGACGCGGGCGATAGCCTTACTTTAGACGGTCGTTTCGACGTTCGTTACCAAGATAAGGGCGGCGACCACAACGGTGAGTGGAACAGCGGTAGCTCTCGTTTCGGCCTTAAAGGTCAAATGGGACTCGATAACGGCTGGACTGGCTTTGGCCATGCTGAATGGGGTTACAACTCAGGTGCTAACGGCGACAATATTTACGACCGACTTCTATACGCAGGCGTAGAGCACGACAAATACGGCAAGATCGCAGCAGGTACTAAGCAGTGGTCTACTTTTTATGACGTCGCATGGTACACCGACTTAGGTCGTGTCTTCGGTACTCGCGGCTCAGGTGTTTACAACCTTTCTGACTGGGGTATTGCATCTGGTACAGGTCGAGCAGAAAACTCCATTACTTACCGTAACTCAATCAACGACCAAGTAAGCTACGGCTTCACTTACCAAACGACACGTGAAGAAGTGGCACTAGCGAGTAATGCGACAGCTTCATTGAAAAACGGAATGGGTGCGTCAATCACTTACAAACCGGTTGATGGCGTAACACTAGGTGCAGCTTACCACCAAAATGAAATTGCAGACCTAGACTCAGGTGTGGTTGGCGTAGAAAATGGCGACAACATGCGCATCATGCTATTGGGTGCGAACTACAGCAACGGCGGCTTCTACGCAGGTGCCACTTTCCATGTTGGCGAAAACTGGGAAGCTGTAAGCCAAGGCGGTACGGATGTAATGTTCGATACCCTAGGTGGTGAAATCTACACGTACTACCACTTCGACAATGGCCTACGCCCTACGTTGAACTACAACTACATGGAAGATCGTGATGACCAAACAGATGGCTATGAGCGTAACCTGCTTATCCCTGGTGTTGAATACCACTTCCAGAAGAACAAATTCCTAGTTTGGACTGAATACCAATTCGACCTAGGTAAAGATCAGCTCGTTGGCAATAAATTCGAAAACAGAGATGACCAATTCGCTGCAGGTATTCGTTACTACTTCTAACGCCCAGTTAGTCGATTCATAAATTCTTTAAACAAAGCTCTGCTCTTACGCAGAGCTTTTTTGGGTCATACCCAGAATAATATTCAACACTCTCTATTAACCCTTATTTTTCATCCAATCATGGCATATTGTATTTTTGAGTACGTACCTAATTATGTTACTCTATGCACAATCAATTTGGTTCAAAAGTATGGTCTATGAGCTCTCCAAAACACTCCACGGCGTCAAAGCCAACCGTCACCTCTAAAGATGTCGCTAAACTTGCTGGCGTTTCTCAATCAACTGTATCTCGTGTATTTGTCCCGGGCAGTTCAGTGTCTGAAAAGACCAAGCAAAAAGTGTTCGATGCAGCAAAATCGTTGAACTATCGTCCCAATGCCTTTGCCCGCAGTCTGACGACAAATGAGTCCAAATTGATTGGCTTAGTTTTCCCAGATGCCGACTACCCTATCCACATGAAAACTCTGCAGCTTATCTCTACTGAGCTACAAAAGCAGGGTTACTCTGCGGTATTGATTCCTTGGCAAGTGGATGGAAACGACAACCACTCGATTCCTAATATATTCCAATACCGAGTTGATGGCGTAATTGCTGCTTCGGCGACCTTTAATAAGTCGCTTTATGAAGAGTGTGAAGAGTTCAACATCCCCATTGTTCAGTATGCTCGTGTAGTTGAGGGGACTAAGAGTAGCCATGTAATAAGTGACAACTACGCCGCAGGCCAAGTCGCCGCTCAACATTTACATAGCGTAGGAACAAAGTCAGCGGTTTACCTGACAGGTAACGTGCCAACCTACACCAACGGCGAGCGTGAATCGGGCTTTTGCTCAGAATTCGAAGATCTAACAGGCAAGCAAGCTCGTGTTATTGAAGCTGACTATGACTACCTTGATGCTCTAGATACCATTCGGACTCTGTTTTCAGAACCCACACATCCTCAAGCGATTTTCTGTGCGACAGATAACCTCGCGATGGCAGTAATGGATGTGGCGCGCTTAGAATTTAACCTGCGTATTCCAGAAGATCTTCAAGTGATTGGTTTTGACGATATCCCACAGACTCAATGGTTGAACTACCAACTCACTACCTTCAAGCAAGATTTCAGACGCCTTGCACGTGAATCAGTGAAAATTGTCGTTAGCCAGATTCAAGAGCAAGACACGAGCTTGGTTAAGCTGATGGTGCCAGTGAAGTTCATTGAACGAAAAACGACGCTAAAATAGAACCAACGTTAAGACGCTTTCAAACAAAAATCCCGCTCAGTGTGAGCGGGATTTTTTATGATATCTAACTAGTTACCTACACCACCGGTCTTCTCTGCCGGAGAATCAGGCGTTACTGGAGGCCACTCTTGGAAGGTTGCTAGGTGTTGTTGGACAGCAGCTTGTGCCGGGCCAAATGCCCACATTTTTTGTCCCATCCATTTTAGGTACATGCCCGACTCTTCCGCCGCTCGTTCGTATGGGTCACGACGTAAGTTAAACAGCAATGGTGCGTTTAGCTCTTCTTTAGGGCCACTCCAACCGTGGTTTTGCACGATGAAATGCGCCTTCCAATCACCAACACGAACCGCTTGCAGCTTGTCTCGTTCGTAGTAGTAGATCTCTTTACGGTTTGACTCGCCTTTCTCGGTCAGCATATCCACTTGGTTGTAACCATCAAGGTGCGCTTTAAAGCCATCGTGACCTTTCAGCAGTTTTTCTTTTAGATCCGTTGGACCACCAGCCGCAGCGACAAGAGTGGGTAACCAATCCATACCATCAAAGATGCCATTGCCTACAGTACCCGCTGGGATTTTACCCGGCCAGCTAACCAATGCAGGGGCTCTTACGCCACCTTCCCAAGTTGTGCCTTTCTCACCGTGATAAGGTGTCATACCGCCATCTGGCCAAGTCATGATCTCTGGGCCGTTATCGGCAGTGAAAATGATGATGGTGTTGTCAGCAATACCGAGTTCTTCCATCTTCGCCATCATCTCACCGACGTGATCATCAAGATCTTTCATGACCACTTCTTGGAGTCCCCAACCGTTTTGACCGAGCATCGCTTCGTATTCAGGTGACAGGTGCGTCCAAACGTGACCGCGTGATGGACAGTACCAAGTAAAGAATGGCTTATCCGCTTCAACCGCCCTTTCGATGAAGTTGATCGCGTGTTTATTCACTTCATCATCGAGTGTACGCATACGCTCAATCGACAATGCACCATCATCTTCGATCGTTTGACCACCTTTGCCATCTGATCTTGCGTAAATGACATTACGAGGTGCAAAGGCATCCAAAGATCCATCTTTTGGCCAATCTGGATCTTCTGTGTATTCCATTGCATTCAAGTGATACAACCAACCCCAATACTCATCAAAACCGTGCATTGTCGGTAGGAATTCATCTCGATCACCAAGATGGTTTTTACCAAACTGACCCGTAACATAACCCATGGTTTTAAGAATCTCAGGAAGCGTTGGCGTGTCGGCACTTAAACCAACTGGGCCACCTGGCAATCCGACTGAGTGCATGCCTGTTCGAACAGGGAGTTAACCCGTTAAGAATGCAGAACGACCCGCCGTACAAGAGGGTTGAGCGTAATAATCGGTCAGTAGCATGCCCTTTTCAGCAATACTATCGATGTTCGGTGTTTCGCTGCTCATCACACCATTGTGATAAGCACTCAGGTTTGATATCCCAATATCATCCGTGAAGATAACAAAAATATTCGGTTGCTCTTGGGCTGACCATGCTGATAGCGAAAAGCTGCTCAACACACTCAGAACAACAAGGTGGAAAATCCTTTTCATAGAATGTCCTTATACTGTTTCAGATTGCTCTTTGTGAACCATTTTTATTCCTACCAAACCAAAGCCAAGCTCCAATAGTAGATAGACGACAAGTAGCCAGTGAGGCATGCCATCTATCAACAAGCTAATGACTCGGCCGGCAGCCAAACCCAACATGAAGACCACCAAACTGTAGAGTGCTGGCAGTCGGTATTTCTTTAGTAACGCCCCTGCTATCCAAAACAGAGCCAACGCTAAGTACAACCCCATCACAGCACGAAAGATATGAGTGACATTGATAGGGCTAGCATCAATTCCGAAAAGATAATCAAGGGAGACAACGGGGGCATAACCGTACGACAACGCAATCGGTGTTAAACCCAAAACAGCGACGAACAAAAAAACACTTTGTGGCTTCATATCCTTACTCTTTTAATTTGGCTCTTTTCAAAAAACATAGTCTACAATCAGCAATATACAAGTTGCATATGTGGAAAATGGATAGTTAAAACACACATTTACATTCGTGCTATTTCACATCGAAGATAAGGATATCAATATGGCTAAATGGCATTACCTACTCGCATCAGCATTGGTTGCCAGTTCAACCGTAAATGCTCAGGAAGCAAGCACACAAGCGGATACAAAAAAGTGGCAACATAGCTTCGAAATTTACGCGCTCGCACTCAACATCCGCGGAGACAGCACCATTAGTGATTTGTCTGCTGATGTCGATGTTGATCCTGCATTCATCATGGATCATCTTGATATGACCGCAATGGTGCGTTTAGAGGGTATCTATGACAATCAGTGGGGCTATTACATTGACTACAGCTTCATGAAGTTAAGCGGAAAAACAAACTCAGTGTTAGGTAGCAACCTAGAGGTATTGAGGGGCAACCTTGATATCCGACAAGGTGTTTTAGATGTGAAGGGGTTTAAGCGCTACCAGTACGATTTTGGCACGATTGATTATCTGTTTGGGCTTCGTTGGTGGGATAACGACATCGATGCCAAGCTTTACGGTTCAGGTGGCAATCTAAGTGCAGACCGATCACTCGATGAAGATTGGGTTGATTACCAAATAGGTGTGAGATGGATAACGCAGATCAATAAGGATTGGAAGTTTCACGCAACCATTGATGCAGGGCTTGGTAGTGACACCAACTTTACCTCATCTCTGTTAACTGGCGTGCGATACCAGATAAACAGTTGGTCTGACTTAAATGTTGCCTACAAATCGACCTGGGTTGATTACGAAAACAAGGGGACCTTTGAATACGATACCGCATCGCAAGGGTTCCTGATTGGTTGGGCTGCTCATTTCTAGTCAAACAATAAGAGGTAAGCCTGATATCGTTAGGCTTACCTGACAATGTCAATCTTTCAAGAGTTAATGCCGGTTTTAACTAACGAACAAGCAAAACTACCCATCAACGACCTAGTTATTCACAGTGTTTGGAACTACGCACTCTTTCTTCATGATAGTTAAGCCGGCCTCGAGAGTTTCTGTCCAAGCTTGTTCGACGCTTTCATCGTAGTGAGGGTCATATTTTTTAACTGTATTGAGTAACGAATTGAACCACTCGTTGAGTTCTTGCTCAGAGATATCCATTCCTAAATCTTTATGTCGCTTCCCAAGCTTTTTTACCGAGTTTCGTACGCTCGGCAGACCCGCAGAGTTATAGATAAGAATGATCGAGGCTTTAAGCATCTTGGTTTGTTGCTCTAACCCTATATTTTCAAAACGTTCTGAAAACCTTGGGTTATGCTCGCAAAAATCAGCCAAAAACGTTTCGAGAAATTCTTGGTCAATCCGGCAGCGCTCAAAACTTTCATAAAACAGTTCGTTCGGTTTCATCTAGCCAGTCCTTTGCAAAATTTTGAGTTATCGGGAAGCTAACAAGTCCAGAGCCGCAACTTAGCCAACTCCGAACCATCAATATGATCTAAGTATACGCCACTGTGGCATAAAATGAACGATGGCATAACGTAAACTACGGCATAAAGTGCGTTGCACAAATCTTGTTTCCATCAGGATCTCGCAAATAAGCCATGTACAAGCGACGCTCGTCAGAACCTCTCGCTCCGGGGCCATTTTCAATGCTGGTACCGCCATTTTCGACGCCAACTCGATGCCACTCATCTACAACTTCAGGAGAAGGCGCAAGAAAACCCACCGTCATGCCGTTGCCGTGAGTCGCAGGCTGACCATCAATCGGCTTCGTTAAGCCCAACACACCTGTTTGACTAACGTAAACACAGCGCCCTTTAGGATCAACAGAGCCTTCGCTATAACCAAGCACTTTCATGATTGGGTCATAAAAAGCCTTCGCGCGTTCAATATCTTCGGTACCGAGAAAAACATGGCTGAACATAACTAACCTCTTCTTCTATTGAAAGAACAACCTAAACTAGACCTATAATTCGTGTTTGTCTAGGCACGCTATTCGGTCACAACTGTTGCTTAACCCATTGAGCAAACACCTGAAACTTAGTTCGCTGTTCCATGCCTTTCGGGAACTCAGTTAGTCTGTTCAACAATTCGTTGTGCGCCCTGCCCTTGGTCATGCAAGATATCATCAGGATTTAGCAAGTTGCACTTTTGCATACTCAAGCATCCGCAACCGATACAGCCGGTTAAGTTCTCTTGTAGCGATTTAATCTGCGCCATTTTACTGTCGAGTTGCCCCTGCCACTTCTTAGCAACGCGCTCCCAATCTCGCTTAGTCGCGGTATGGTTCATCGGCAGTGTCGATAATTCTTCGGTGATCTCTTCCAGCGTGAAGCCTATCGACTGCGCGACTTGGATCAACGCAATTCGTCTCAACATCGCCGACTGATAACGGCGCTGATTTCCGTTAGTACGAATCGAAGCAATCAACCCCTTGGTTTCGTAAAAACGTAACGCCGAAGGAGCCACGCCACTGCGCTCAGCCAACTGGCCTATGGTGAGGTATACGATGTTTCTCATTACGACACTATCCTTGAGATCATAAATATTTAAAGCTTACTTTAACTTTAGAGTAGCGACCTATTGTTACCTTAACCAATTAATGTCCTTAAACTTTGACAACGGGCGCAATGAAAAGCAATCGTGAACATGGCTGCTTTGTTTTATTGTGGTGTTCTCGCTCTCTAAATCTGACTCATGATCGATTTCAGGCTCTCGGCCATTTCGGCATTGATGATCTCACCCGTTTCTACATTAAAGTTGTCGTAGAAACTTGGCACCGACATCGACCCCTTCACATCTGCATCAAAGTAAGGTGCCGAATTTACCGCAGACGACAACACAGAGTTTGCGCCGCCTGGGCCTGGTGATGTGGAGAGCATCACAACAGGTTTGCCTTGGTACACTTTCATGTCGATTCGTGATGTCCAATCAAACACATTCTTAAAGGCTGCGGTGTATGAGCCGTTATACTCTGCAAAAGAGATGACCACAGCATCTGCTTCGCCAATCTTGCTAAAAAAGCGTTGAGCGTGTTGATGAACACCTGAATCTTGCTCTCTTTTCTCGCTGTAAATTGGCATCTCGAAATCATTAAGGTCGAGCACCTCGACTTGCGCGCCTTCGACTAAACCTGCGGTGTACGCTGCAAGTTGTTGATTAATTGATGTTGTACTGTTGGTCGCGCCAATCGCTAATACTTTCATTGTTGATCCTTGTTCATTTTTCTCACCTTTTTGCACTCATGACTTCAATTACGGAGCTCAAAATTCATAACTGAAGATTCGTAACGTCTGTTTGATAACATCAAAACCTGCACTAGGCGACAAGGTGATAGATTGTGTTTTTAGATTGGGGATGATGATAAAACCTCAAGTTAACTTGAGGTAAAGCGATATTTTCAAAATATAGGAAATAGTTTAAAAACACTTATAAAGCAGTTGATTATGAAAGGTTTAACATAGGTTGGCATTACACAGGAAAAAGTCAGCACACCCAAAATACATTGAGTGTGCTTTATCGAAGTATTATTTACTTAAAGTGATTTAATGGACAGACACCAGAGTAAGCGACACCGGATAGCTCGGCCATTTCGCGATTCCATGTTGCCAAATCATGAGGGTTAAATTGATTCAAATGATCATGCCCACATGCCCTCGCCATCACTTGCATTAATTCTGTCGAGGCTTCAAAGAAGTTCTTAAGCTGGTTCGATGCTTTCTCGACATTCAAACGCTGACGTAAATCGGCTTTTTGAGTTGCAATACCAGCAGGGCAATTATTGGTGTTACACATTCTCGCCGCCACACAACCTATCGACTGCATGGCACTGTTTGAGATAGCGACACCATCAGCACCAAGCGCCATCGCTTTTACGAAATCCATCGGCACGCGCAAGCCGCCCGTGATGATCAATGTGACTCTGTCACTGACCCCTTGTTTATCGAGATACGCTCTAGCGCGAGCGAGTGCTGGAATAGTGGGAACACTGATATGGTCACGGAACATTTCTGGCGCCGCCCCTGTACCGCCACCACGCCCATCTAAGATGATGTAATCGGCACTGGCATCAAGCGCGAACTGAATGTCTTCTTCGATGTGATTGGCACTTAACTTAAAGCCAATCGGGATACCGCCTGTCACCTCTCGAACACGGTCGGCGAACTTTTTAAAATCCTCGACCGTGTTAAGGTCGACAAAGGTGGGTGGAGAAATCGCTGCCGTGCCCGCTTCAATGCCACGCACCTCCGCGATCTTGCCTATGTTCTTCGCGCCCGGTAAGTGCCCGCCCGTTCCGGTTTTGGCACCCTGCCCGCCTTTAAAGTGGAAGGCTTGAACGTTTTTGAGCTTAGCTTCATCGTAACCAAACTGAGCACTGGCTAATTCATAAAAGTAGCGAGAGTTCGCCGCTTGCTCTTCGGGTAACATACCGCCCTCACCGGAGCAGATACCCGTCCCTGCGAGTTCGGCACCTTTCGCCAATGAGACTTTTGCTTCTTCAGATAGCGAGCCAAAACTCATATCAGACACAAACAAAGAGATGTCCAATTTGAGTGGCTTCTTCGCTTTGGGGCCAATAATCAGTTCAGTTCCAACGGGCACATTCTCCAGCAAAGGCTTGGTGGCCATTTGCGCGACCATCACTTGAATATCGTCCCAGTGAGGCAATAGATGTCTTGGAACGCCCATGGAGGTCATTGGCCCATGATGTCCAACCTTGGATAAACCATCACGCGCCAGTTGATGAATAAACTCGACGGTAGGTTCTTCTTTGGTTGCGCTCGCAGCTGGCGACAAATCTGGCGCAGCCGCTTGAATGTGAACCTCCGGGCCTTCTTGCCCAACTTGTTCCGCTGTGAACTGTTTATGAGTGCCATCGCAGAAAGGAAGGTTGTTGGAATGCTTACAGCGACAAAGGTAGGCGTCTCCGCTCTCTTCGGCGACAAAGCTTTTCGGTTTGAACCCCGTACCGGCATGAGAACCGTCACAAAACGGTTGGTTTTTCGATTTACCACAGGTACAGAAGTAATACTCTTCCCCTTCAGTTAGCTCCACTTTGATTGGCTTGGTATCCGCTATCACTGGATTCTTCATAGTTCGTTCACCTTTATCTTTTTTATCATTTGATGACTGAAGCGATGGCTTGCTCACAAGAGTAAAGTAAAGGTGAGATATGTGACGAATTCAATAAATGAGACTGATATACAAGGTGAGTAAACCGACTAAAAACAGTCATGACCGACTGAGCTCAAACAAAAATGGCTACCTAGTAGGCAGCCATTATGGGTGAGAGCTTAGTCAAAACTAATGCACTGAGGGTTAATCAAACAATTCGATAACCAATTTATTGTCTTTAATCACTAGATTGGGTTCCGATGACTTAATCAACGACTCTTGAACCTTGTTGCTGTCGAGTTTGTAAACCGGAGACTGGGACAAAGCAAAACCTATCATCGATACAGCTGGTTTGAGTAGTGTCTCTATTTCAGGCGAAAGCTGTTTGCCTTTTTCTTCAAAGCGCTCTAGTCGCAGCGACTTTAGATACACCTCGCCACTCTCCTTGTCGTATTCGGGAATCGCGCTGAACTCTAAGTCTAAATCCAACCCCATATTAGGCATATTCAACACTTGAACTTTTGCATTGGTATTCGCCAACACGGACACGCGTTGTGCATCGGCTCGACCAATTTGCACTTCTAGATCATCCACAGCCACTTGTGCGTACATCACACTTTGTACACCAACCTCTTGTTCTAGCATCACTGAGTCTTCAAGGTACTTCGTCATTTCTTGCTCGGTAATACTGTAGCTAACACAACCACTGAGCATCAGGGCTGTCACAGCTATAATCAAACGGTTCATTAACTTTGTTGTCATTGGAGATAGGCTCTTATTTTTTAAATGCATGGAACGGATGTTACCTCGAGATGATACTGTAAATTGGTTGTCACAATAACAGTGTCGGATAACTGGGCAGAATGATCCACCTAAATGGTGATGTCGTATCAATGAGAATTGACGAAAATAGTAAGGAAAACAATGACTGCATTAACGATATTTTACGATGGAACCTGTCCACTTTGTGCAAAAGAGATGGCAGCACTGACTAAGTCTGATTCCAAAGATCAGATCCAGACCGTCGATATCTACAGTGAAGCGTTTTCAAACTACCCGCAAATAGATGCCGAGGCAGCCAATACAATCTTGCATGCACTGGACGAAAACGGAAAGCTGCTGCTCGGTTTAGACGTGACTTACCAAGCGTGGAAGCTAGTAGGAAAGGGTTGGCTGTATGCCCCGTTACGTTGGGCGATTTTTAAGCCAATGGCAGATTGGTGTTATCTACGGTTTGCCAAAAATCGATATAAGATTTCGTTTTGGCTAACCGGAAAATCACGTTGCAACGGTAACAGCTGCACAAAATAGTGTTGAGTTAAGACATGCCGCTGGCGACTTTGTAGTAAACGATGCCAAATAGGGCTGCGAACACCAATACCGTAACGGCCACTTTCAACCAAATAAATTTCATGCTTTGTCCTTTTAATTCTGTTTACTGTTCCACGCGACAAGTTAGCACAACAAAACATACGGTTGTGTAATGATTGATAGAACTTTGTAGTCATACCAATCACAGTAGGTAAGTGTCAAGAAATAGCGCAGGAAAAAAGCTTGAGAACAAGGCGGCTCTTTTCGACAAGAAGTTTCGATAAGTAGTTATTCTACAATCAAAAAATCTAACGACTTTATCGAGATTTTTAACAAGCTAGGGTGAACAGTTATTTACTACGATTGGTATCAACCCTGATTCCCAGAGAGAACCTTTATGTCGGCAAAAGAGAGAAACCTTCCCACACATCGAATTTCTAGATTCAGTAAGTTCGCTTCGTTGGCGACAAGAGTCGCGGGTAACGTGCTAACGGAAGGCACCAAACAAATTGCACAAGGCAACAGGCCCAAAGCAAAAGACTTACTGTTAACGCCACAAAACATTGCTCGCCTGACCGATCAACTCGCACACCTGCGCGGTGCGGCTATGAAGTTAGGACAGATGCTATCAATGGATGCGGGTGATGTCTTAGAACCAGAGTTAGCCGACATTCTCTCTCGCCTGCGCTCCGATGCCGATCCACTGCCAACAAAACAGCTCAATCAAGTGTTAGAAAGCTCGCTCGGGAACCATTGGAAAACCGAATTCCTGTCCTTCAATTTTAAACCGATCGCCAGTGCATCTATCGGACAAGTTCACCAAGCCTATAGTGATGCTGGGGACAAACTCGCAGTCAAAGTCCAATACCCCGGCATTAGAAAAAGTATCGACAGTGATGTAGATAACGTGGGCACGCTGCTCAATATTGTTGGCTTGATACCAAAGTCGGTCGACTACAAAGGCTTGTTAGAAGAGGCAAAGAAACAGCTCCACGATGAAGCAGACTATGCTCGCGAAGCTGATTACGCAACTCGTTACCATGATGCATTGAAAGAATACTCTCACTTAGTCGTACCTAAGATTCATCCGCAAGTCTCTTCAGAATCGGTGCTCGCCATGGACTTCATCGAAGGCGTCTCGATAGAGCAAATCGAAAGTTACGACCAAAGCACACGTGACTTTGTAATGCACAGCTTACTGGAGCTTCTGTTCAGAGAGTTGTTCGATTTTAAGATGGTGCAAACCGATCCCAATTTCGCCAACTACCTTTATGTTGAAAACACCCGACAAATTGGCTTATTAGATTTCGGAGCAACCCGTGAGTACAGTGACCGCTTCAGCGAGGGTTATCGCTTGGCCTTTTCCTCTGTCATTAACAACGATGAGCAAGTGCTCAACCGAGCTTTAGAGCAAATAGGATTCTTTAGCGAGACAATTCTTCCCGAACAACGCCAAGCGATTCTAAATCTAGTGAAGATGGCCTGTGAGCCGATGTTAGTTGACGAAGAGTACGACTTCAAAGCCAGTGGATTGGCACAAAGGCTTCGTGAAGCAGGCACCATTTTGAGCATGGAACAAGAGTATTGGCATACGCCGCCCGCCGATGCGCTGTTCCTGCACCGAAAAATTGGTGGCATGTATCTATTAGCGGCTCGCCTTGGTGCAAAAGTGAATATCAGTCGCTTGGTCGCTCCATATCTTATCTCAGAGAGCAAAAGCACAACTAAAAGCGCGAGTTAATGAGACAGTAAATAATACGCAAAGTGATCATTTCATCGTGCTCAAGAGTAATAACCATTACGCCAACTAAAATGAGCCAACCCTATGAAATGTTCACTACTTTGCTCAACCGCACTGATTACAAGCCTCACGAGTTCCATCGCCTTTGCAGCGAGCTGTCCCGAAATACTTAATGGCAAACAGCGCTTGTTAAACTCAACCGAAGAAATCGCCTTGTGCGATGAGTTTCAAGGCAAAACTCTATTGGTGGTAAATACAGCGAGCCAATGTGGCTTCACTCCGCAGTTTGAGCAACTCGAGCAACTTCATCAAACCTACAAAGACCAAGGCTTCACGGTTATCGGTTTCCCAAGTAATGATTTTCGCCAAGACAAGGGAAGCGAAGAGAAGACGGCAAAGGTTTGTTACCTAGACTATGGCGTGACCTTCCCAATGATGGCGCGAGCTTCACTGTCTGGTAGCAACGCCAACCCCGTGTTTACAGAGATACAACAGCAAGCGGGCGTAACGCCTAAATGGAACTTTTACAAATTCTTGATCAGTAAAGAAGGTAAAGTCGTCGCCACCTTCCCTAGCTCCACATCTCCAGTGAGTGCCACGCTCAAAAACGCGATTGAGCAGCAGTTATGAAGGCGGATTACATGGCAACAACTCAAACCCGTAACACCATGGCCAAACTGGGGTACATGGGGTTAATTCCGTTTTTATTCGGTCTTCTCCTTTCGCTCACCGACAGCCAATTTATGGGGATAAGCGGTGAAACGCTGTTCATCACCTACAGCGTGGCAATTTTGAGTTTTCTTTCAGGGATCTTGTGGGCAAATGGCATCGAAAACTTTGAAAGCCAATCAAGTAACAAAGCACTGCTAATAAGCAACGCGATTGTGCTCATCGCTTGGCTGGCAGTATTGCTTGGCGAACAAAAAGAGCTAGTGACAACTCTGATTTTCATCTTTGGTTATATTGCGGTTTGGCGAGCTGAAAGGACGATGAGAGAAGAGAACCAGAGCCAAGGTCCTGATGGCTACTTTGATATGAGGACTCGGCTGACCTCTAGTGTCGTGTTAATGCACGGTATCGTGATGCTAACCTAGCGCTACGAGATTGTCTTTGAAGTGTGAGCCTTTGATTTAGTTAAGCGCCTTTGTTAAAAACCGTTAGCAACAATCTAGATGATGAGCTTCATCACTAACCTCGGCTCATCATCACCAAAGTAGTTGTCTTCTTGCTTGATGGTAACGAACCCCATCGATGCATAAAGCGCACGAGCCGATGTGTTATTTGGGTCTACAGTGAGCAAAAGCCTAGCATCTCGAGGCAACTGCTCAACCGCCTGTTGCATCAGTTTCCGGCCAACTCCCATGCCACGATAATTCTGGTCTACAGCCAATGATAGGACCCAAAACTCATTCTGCTTGTCTGTGGTTGTCGTTAAGGCATAGCCAGCAATCTTTGAGTCTTGCTTAGCAACCAATAAACCTTTGCCCCAGCAATCAAAGGCCTGACGAAAGAAAAACAGCGGATAGGCGTGAGCGCCAAACAAAGCATGTTCAAGCTGGTAGATATCAGCCAGTTCTTGTTTTTCCGCACAAACAACATTCATAGATAGACCTCATTTAAACCGAACCTCAAGTTTAAACATGCAAACTCAAAGGTGCTATTAACAATATATCAACAGCCTAAAGGCTTACGAACTACCTTAACGAAGATGCCACTTAACTAACGCCTGAGGAGTAGATTAGGTTACTTATGTTTTACTGTCGAATAACCAACAAATTTGCGCCAGATAACGCAAGAAAAACCGAGCACGCTTTGTTGAAACGTTTTGCCATTTGTGGCTTAGAGAACCAGTTTCTGAGGTATAAGCCAAATGCCGCGTAGATCGATATCGCGAGCATTTCTAACACTAGAAAGGTGCTACCTAAAACAAAGAATTGAGTATTTACGTTCGCTGAAACATCGACAAATTGAGGAAGGAATGCAGTGAAAATGAGTATCGCTTTTGGATTGCCAGCAGCGAGTGCAAATTCTTGTTTAAACAGACCAAACCAATTCTTATTTCGTTCGATATCCACGACCGGACTGGCGTGTGAGCGCCATAGGTTGAACGCGATCCACAACAGATACATCGCGCCAAATAGTTTGATCAGGAAAAACAGCGTTTCAGAAGTATAAAGCACAACCGCTAAGCCAGATGCAGCCAAAGCAATCATGCCAGAAAAAGCGAGGATTCTTCCTAGGCCTGCGACAAAGGCGGCCTGAAATCCGTAACAACGGGCGTTGTTCATTGATAACAAATTGTTTGGGCCCGGAGTCATGTTGAGCGCAAAACAAGCGGGGATAAACAGCAGTAACTTCCAGATTTCCATTGGTGCTTCCTAATTGCCAAATGCCGTGATTATAAAATCCTTAAACAAGGTCTTATCGTTTATAACAGCATTTCATATCTTTTGTAACTGCATAAAAAATAAGCACCAAATCTATACAGTAAATTTTCAATCAGTTCTCAAAAAACTGTTCGTACTCGGGTGTCGCTAGATTTTCGGCGACACCAATCTCACCGACGAAATAGATAGCGCTCGCAATTGTATCTATCGTTGGGTTTGATTCTCGCTCTGGGAAGTCGCCAACAGCAGGAACAGATTTTGGCGCAGACACCGAACTACAAACAAGGCTATTACATACCCTGTTTTGATTTTCTAAGGAGATAGCTTCAGGAACGTCAAAGTGCTGAGTGAGTACGTCGTGGTTAGACAATTCAGACGAAGCGTACGATAAGGTTGAGAATAGAGCTGAGAGCACAATCCACTTGTTCATGTATCTTTCCATTGATGGCATTCATTGAATTTATAAATACTATCGAATCTCACACATTATGAACAGTGTTTTATTTTAATTTGCGTGAGACTGCTTACCCAGCATCAACTTGTCGAGCAGAGCTTGCGGGACAACGATCACTGAGTATTTAACAAAGGCCACCAGCGCGATTACACCAACAGCCGATCCAAGAATAAAGTCATGGACATCAACCAACACCAATCCCAGAAGTTGATCACTCGCTATCGCTACTAATGCGATGCTAACTGCGGTTACCCACTTGCTGTGTTCATAAGGTAATTGTTCCATCGCTTGGCTTACAACATACAGAAGCATGAGCCGCACAACATAAGTTGCACAAAGAACCGCGACAACACCCCACACGCCATAAATAGGCGTCACTGTGAAATAACCAATGGCCGCCAAGACCGCACATCCACCTTGAATCCACATTTGAGATTGACTCGAATCGCCACTGAAACAACCAAGGTTAAGATAATCACCTGCATTTTTGATAACGCTAATCGCAAGCAGCGCAACAACAATGGCCCCCGCGTAATGATAACTGCTCGGTAAAATGAGAGAAATAAATCCGGGTACCGTTAGAATCATCAACGAACCTAAAACAATGGCGAGGTTCACTCCGACTAACGCCCTATCGGCACACATCTTACTGCCACCCGGCTGTTGAAGCATCGCCACACGGTTTGGAAACCACCAAAGCGCGTAAGGCTGCAACAACAGACCAAGAATCAACGCGAACTTTCCGCTAACCGCATAAATCGCGAGTTCTTCGACACCGACGAAGCTTGCCATTACCCAGCGGTCGAGCCCCATGATCATATACATTGATGCACCGCCAACCAGAACGGGCAGTCCGAATTTTAAGATCTTCGCCGAGTATTTGAAGCAACCAAAAGATCCCATCTCTTGCCATTGATAACGCACTAAACAAACCATTAGCAACACACTGGATACCGCAGCTGAAATCAACACGCCATCTATACCGTATCCAGCCTCAAGCAAAACAAAAGTCATGATGGCTTGAACACCGGCTTTCAACACATTGAGCATGCAAAAACGTTTCGCCATCGCGTTCATACGCATCAGCGTTAGCGGGATAGAAATCGCCCCATCGAGCATGGTAGGAATAAGCAGAAGCAGTATCTGGTAAGGCTGGAATTCAACTGGCAACATTAAGATTAACAACGGCATACTGAGGGCAATCAAGGCGCCCCCAAGCACGCACACCAGCACGCTCAATGTGAAGCAGTTCGAGACGAGCTTTTGCTTTTCATCACCTTCGGCGACACCCACATAACGATACATGGCATCGACAATACCGAAGCTGAACAATATCGTCCCAATGTCTGCCAGCAAGACAATGGCTTCTAAGGAACCATACTCTGCCAACGTCATATTGTGCGTAATGTACGGGATCATCACCAATGAAATCCCTTTCATCATTAATATACCGATGGCGTAGTAAGCCGACTGCTTTAAAGAACCCATAGTCGTCACCTTTTCCTTATCAAGCTGGCTTTAGGAAACTTTTACAGTCTCCAATTAGGTGTCGCAATGTGCGTTTTTGAGGTGACATGACCAAAGAACGGAAACTGTAGGCAATAGCCTGTCTATTCTGTTGTAAACCTCGATAATAGTCAGCATAACCTTCCAGTATTCTCGCCTTTGCGATTTTGAAGCTAGAAGTGGGTAGATTCCATCGTTGACTGTCATTTTGGTAATGTTGAAGAATAGTCTCTATAGACTGCAAATTTCTCAATTTAAGACTTTCAGTTTGGGTAACAGAGCTCGCTCTCATCAAGTAGCCAACCTGCACCGAGTTCAACACACCGATCTGATGGTTTTCACTCATTCGAAGCCACAGTTCCCAATCTTCCCCATACTTGATGTCAGCATTGAAACTGTCTGTTTGAGAAAACACATCCGCTTTCACCATGACCGTTGATGTTCCAATCACGTTATTTTCTATGATGAACTCCAACGGGTTCTCGATATTGATGAACAGCTCATCTTGATCTTGAAACTGCGACCAGTAACTAAAGCAGTCGACTATTACTTGGTAATCTTCAGTAAGATGCTCGTAGTTAGTAAAGCTCATCGCGAGATCAGGGTAACGTTGATGAAATTCGAGTTGGCGCTCAATTTTTTCAGGAAACCAGAAATCGTCTGCGTCTAAAAAAGCGATGTATTCACCGGTCGCCTTTTCAATCCCTAGGTTTCTCGCTTGAGGCGCACCAACACCCAATGTGGACAACGTAATAATGCGTTCATCGTCTATAGAAGCAAGATACGTCGACGTTCCATCGTTACTGTTATCGTCAATGACAATCAGCTCAACATCTTGATGAGTCTGCTTTAGTACACTACCAATCGCTTTCGGCAGGTAATCCAAACAATTGTAGGTAGGAATAACAACACTTACTTTAGCCATAATGACGCCCTCAGATTTATACGTTATATGGCTGACGTTGCATGTTCTATGCCGAGAGTGTCTTACTACAAAATCACCTCTATATCAGTCACCTACGCGTCCATTCTCAAAATGACGACCAAACACAGATGTTCAAAAAAACTGCAACTCCAATTTGATTATCAATTTGAGAAAACGAGCCACCTCTTAAGGGGTAACCTTCGAAAAGCAATCAGAAAGCCCTCCAAAGCTACGATTCGATCTTGGTTCGTATCTTGCTTTATTGGTTATTACCTTGGCTTGATAGCTTTAGTCATATGGATTTGAGGAGTAAGGAATGAAGAAAGTAGCATTTGTGGCGCCAACCTACCCAGTACTCAGTGAGACCTTCATTCAAACAGAAGTCGACTCTGTGAAAGCGTGTGGGCACGATGTTTGTGTAATGACGTTCAAAATTGAAAACAGCGAAAAACAGTTCGACTACGACATTGTCGAAATAGGTAAAAATGTTCGGATGGGTAAAGTCGCCAGCATTAACTGGATAGGGTTCATCAAGGCTGTCTCATTTATTTCTAAGCAAACCAGTATGCCCAAAAAGTCACTGTTCGCTTATGGTTTTAAATTAGCGCTACAACTTGCGGAAAGCGACGTCGAACACGTTCATGCGCATTTTTGTCAGCACACTACAGCACACGCCATCGTCGCGGCAAAACTGCTGAATATCACCTGTTCGTTCGTTGCTCATGGTCATGATGTTTACGAGTTCGCTTATGACATTGAACATAAAATCTCATCGAGTGATTTTGTGGTTGCAGTGTGTAAAGACATGCTCGCTGACTTCAATACCATGGCGAAAGGAAACATTAAGCTCCTGCACTGCGGAGTGAATACTAAACAATTCCAACTCAACCCAAAAATCGAAACGAAGCAACTTCGCTTTATTTTCCTTGGCCGATTAGTGGAGCAAAAAGGTATCCACCATCTTATTGATGCATTGGCGCCGATTGCCGAACCTCTCGACATTCATCTCGATATCATCGGTACTGGCGATTTAGAGCAACAATTAAAGTTACAGGTCAAAGAGCAAGGGCTCACTCGAAACGTGACCTTTCTTGGCGCTAAGCCTCATGAATGGGTGAAAGAGAAACTATCGAATTATGACAGCCTAATCGCGCCCTTCTGTTTTTCCGAAACCGGATGTGTGGATACAGGGCCTCTGGTTTTAAAAGAAGCGATGGCTGTGGGAACGCCAGTCATTACCACCAACATCATGGGATGCAAAGAGATCGTCTCACCAGAGACAGGTTTTGTGGTTAACGAAAAAAACGTGGAAGAATTAAGAGAAGCGATTGAGCGTTTCGCGCAGCTAAGCAGTAACGATAAAACATCGATGAGTTTAAAGGCGCGTGAGAGAGTGAAAGACAGTTTTAACTCGATCAAACAAGCTCAGCAATTATCTCGTTGGATAGAGAACCCAGCTCCATAAGAAAACGGAGCACCACAAAAACAAAAGAGCGCTACATCCATTTGAAATGTAACGCTCGTCTAGCACTGCCTAATGATGGCGACTTATGCTTTCAGTGACTTTCAGTAGCTTTTCATTGAGAAGCCTAACTAGCCTGCTCGCAGTGCCAAAATAGACTCAATATCTTCGATGTCACGATATTGAGCGAGTTGTTGCTCTTTCGATGAAATAGCCACAATCGACATTCTATCGGCCAGTTCGTTACCTTCAATACCAACGTGACCGTTCACATGGTAGATGGTAATTTTTGAAGCCAGTTCTTGGTAGAGCGCATACGCAGGCTTAATAATATCGAGGTTTTTGATCTCGCCGCCCGACTTAGTCCAGCCCTTTTTCTCCCAACCCGTTGCCCACTTAGTAATACAATCTATCGAGTACTTAGAGTCACAATAGATCGCTACAGACAGACCCGCGTTTAGCTTCTCTTTTGCGAGCAAAAACGCCTGTTTAAGGCCATGCAACTCAGCGGTATTATTGGTACCAACAGGTTGATACAAGCCATACCACAATTCGGTTAATTGGTTGTTTTGGTATACCGCTAACCCCGTCCCTGCTTCACCAGGGTTTGGTTCACACGCACCATCGGTAAAGATCTTTATATCAAAAGGCATATCTGTGATTTGCTGCTCCGAAAGAGGCGGCACCTTAGCTTTCGTCGCCTTACCCGCAGAGTTTGGCTTTGTCGCTGTAGAACCTGACGCAGACGACGTTTTACCACCGAAAGCAGACTCAGCCTCGCCTAGTGTTGGGAACGATTTATATCTCGCACCAGCAAAGCCATCGACTTGAGACTTACAGTCATTCCAAGTGGTAAAAATACCCGGTGTACGACCTTTCCAAACCACATAATATTTCTTAGCCAAACTAACTCCTTACCAAAACCTAAACACACAAACAGTGAATCAGTACATTAGATGCCACCACGCTATACGTTGCAAGGTCTATCACTCTAAAACAGGTCTAAAAAAGCTGCGTTCATAACTCACGATGCAATCAACTTCGTCTGCAAATTCAAACGCTTTAATACACTCGGCATCGTTCAACGATTTAATCCGATACTCTTCATAGGCAGCCAAACTTTCAAAGGTAAACAGCGCCAAGGCAATATTGTTCGCCCCTTCCGACGGTAAAAAATAACCATTGTGTTGGCCCCCGAATTTAGCGACCAGAGGAATCCACATTTTTGCGTATGCCTCAAACTCATTTACCTTTTTAGGATCAATCACATATCGAACATAACAAGTAATCATATTTATACAGCCCTTAAATAATAGGAGAAACACAAAGCCTAAGTTGACATTGAAGTTGAAGCTCACGAGAAAAGGTAATCAACCGCGACAAGGTTATAGAACAAAAACACCGCCATGCTAACGCCGATCGTTAGTAGCACATTGCCTGTTTTCCAAATCAACAAGCCAGTCACCACCGCGCCTATCAAGTATGGGTTTTCAAGGCTTGGCCAAAATGTTTGTTCAGGAGCAAATACAATTAGCCCCCAAATCGCAGTCAGCACCGCTGGGCTTGAATAGCGCAATAGGCGCCTTGCGGTTTGATTGAGTCGAAGCGGGATTGCAGGCTCAAGAAACAGATACCGACTAAAGAAAACAATCGCAGTCATGAGGAATATCGTTAACCAAATCATCTCTATTTACCCTCCGCGATTGGCTTATTGCTATTGTTTCGTTCTTGAAATGACTCGCTGAAAAAGCCCGCTAACATGCCAGCAATCGCTGCAATCATCAGCCCGCCTTCAACATTGTTGACCGACATCGCGACCGAGGTGACCAATGAAACAACCACACACACCACGACGGGTAGAGTTCGGATTAATGGAAAAACCAACGCGATAAACGTTGCGGCTACCGCGAAGTCGAGACCGATTTCATTGAGTGACGGGATTTGGCTTCCCGCGACAATGCCAACAAAGCTCGCGATATTCCAAACAAGGTAAAAACCTCCACCTACACCCGCGGCATACCAACGATTAAACTCTTGCTGAGACTGCCCACTACAAATCGCAAACAGCTCGTCGGTGAGCCAAAATCCGAGTAATAGGCGCCAACGCGCAGGAAGATGACTGATTTTGTCTCGCATCGATACGCTATACAGAAAGTGCCTTGAGGTGATGAACAGTGTGGTCAACAACATGGTCCCTAAACCAATACCCGCTTTGAACATACCCGCTGCGACAAGTTGCGCTGAGCCAGCAAATAAAATAGCCGACATCGCTTGCGCTTGAAGTTGATTCAATCCGGCATCTATCGCATATGAACCGGCTAGAATTCCCCAAGGGATTACCGCAATACTCAAAGGCATTCCCGCTAAAACGCCTTTCCATAACTGTGTTCGTCTATCCATTCTTTCACTATCCATATAGTTCTTTTCTCTTTTCACATTAGCTATTCAATGTAAGAGGAGTTGAGTCGGTTCGATTGTACAAACTTGCTCGATTTCGCGAACGAATTAGAGCATTTTAATGTATTGCCCCGGCGTGTAGCCATTGGCCTTTTTGAAGTGTCGATGAAAATGGCTTTGATCATGAAAGCCACACTCTTGCGCTGTATCAGAAATGGTATGTCCTTGTTTCAATAACTTACGCGAAAGCCTTAACCGAGATTGGATTTGATACGCATGTGGCGGAAGACCAAACTCTTTTTGAAAAGAACGCACTAAGTGAAACGGGCTCAATGCCGCCAGTTTAGAGAGTTCTTCTAGAGACACATCGGCTTGTGGAAAGTCATCTAAGAACTCTTTCACTAAGACAAGCTGGCGCTGAGTTTTCCCATCGAGTTGAGGGTTAAGCGGCGATTTTCCGTGTCGGCTAATCAGTTTAACCAACATTCCGTACATCAAGGTTTCTCTTAACAAGCGATTGTCAGATTCATCAATCGTGTTAAAGACTAATCTCAATTGATTGGCGAGTTCAGGATCTTCAACAACCGCTCTTGGGAAATAAGGCGCGCCGTAATTCGGTAGGTTAAGCTCTTGAGTGATCTTGGCAAGTTGCTCTGGGAGTGGATACATGGCTCGATACGCCCAACCGCCTTCAGTGGCAGAGTGACCGCTATGAACTTCGTCGGCATTGACCAGAATAATCGCATCTTGTGGTGCTATATGATGCCCGCCCGTTCGATAGAAACGCTGAGCGCCCTGCTCGATGACTCCCAGCGTATAGCCCTCGTGGCTGTGGCGCGAGAAGTTCTGCTTTTCGTATTCAGCATTAAGAATTTCAAGGCCGCCGAGCTCTTCGGTTATCTTATACTCGGCCTTTTCTTTAGAGCGTTTATTGTTCTCCATAACAATTCCTAAGCCTGTTAATTATCGAGCGACTTATCAGTCTACTCTATAGTCTCTTTCAGCTTTTGTACAAAATTGCGCTTTTGGCGATTAATGCGCTTTTGACCGAGGAATTAAACAACTCAATAACGCGCTCTAATTGCGAGTAAAGTCATGCTGTTTAGGTACTTGGCGAAGAATTGACAAATCAGTAACTTAATCATGCTCATAATCCCCACCAACTATTGGTAACTGTCCAGAGATATTATGAAGAAAGCCTTAGCATTGATCTTTTTCTTAAGCCTTACAGGCTGCACGCACAATCAATCCAAAGCACTAAGCATGAACTCCTCGTCGGTTAATACATACCCACAATCAATGTCGAACCTGCAACTGTGCGACACCTTATATTACGGGCGCTCGAGTAACCAAACATTGGCGGCCATTGGCAGCGAGTTTAATCGAAGAGGATTGTCGAAGAGTTGGTGTGATACTGAAACCAATAAGCTCTATCTAACAAAGACAATTGATTGGGTAGCTGAACAAGTCGAAGACAAAGAAGATTCAGAGGAAGAAGCGTCTGCCGTTGTGTTGCCTGCGAATTAGATTGAGTAATCAGGGCTAACCAGACCATCTTATCTAGCATGCATTAGAAGAGTAATGACAATTGTCATTACTCTTCAATGATCACTTCACTTAGCCGATACCAACCATCAGGCTGTTTCCCTATATTTGCCAAATTCAAAGGTTTACTGTCACGACTTTCACTCACTGCTATTTCGATATAATAACGACCGACATTTAGATCTGTCGGCAATGAGAAGTTCGCAATAGATTTATAATCCCCAGGGAGCCAAGCTTCGCTACTTGTACTATCTTTTGCAAACGAAACCACCTGATCGTTGCTGTTTACTAATCGATAATATGCATAATAAGGTTGGTATGTTGGTGCCACTCCATCGTTAAAAAGATGAGCTTCCAGAGAGAGGTTTTTCCCCATCGACAGGTAAGCTGAATGACGAATCGTATCCACTCGAAAGCGATATCCAATTTTTAGCAACGCATTATCTAACAAATCGCGGTACTGTTCGGGAATTGGCTTCGATTTCAAGTTTAGGCTACTCGCATGCTGATTAATCGCCCAATCTAATGAGGCAGCCACTTGAGCTCTTGTGTAATGTTGTGTGGCTAGCCAACCATGCATGTCACCACAGACTTCAAAACTAACCGGCTGGCGCTGCCAAGCCGTATCAAATATTGGTGTTTGCGAGTTTGCTTGTTGAATTCGATACGGGTAGTCATCGTTCATATGACTCCAAGTAGGGCCAAAATTATGCCAATCGCCCCAGCAATCGGCACGCCAGCCAGCACCTTTTTCTAATGCGTATGCGAAAGAATCCCCCCCGTTGATAAGCATTAATTTTGCAGTATTTGGGAATGCTGAAAAGTGCAGATCAACGAACTTATTTAACTGATGTTCTGAATACCTACTAAATAGTGGTTCAAGCTCTGGAAAGTTGCTGTTATGCCACTCTCCCCAAGAACCCACCATACCTATGTCAATCTGAGCAAGCCGCGAGTCATTATCGTAACGTTGCCCGAAAGCACTAAGTAATTTTTCTACATAGTATAAATAAGTTGGGTCATCGAGATCGGCTACGAAAGTTTTTCCATTTTCAACCCACTGCCCTTCGATACCTTTATCGATGAGCCATTGTGGAATTTTTGTTCCTGAGAATGGTTCATCAAGTGTCATAAAACGCAAAGCTACTCGCTTTGATTGCTTGGCATTCTGTTCAAGCAAGTCATCAATGAGAGAAAAGTTGTATTCACCTTCGCTTGGCTCAAGTTCACTCCAATAATACCGGTAGTATCCCATTCCCGAGACAGGATATTGCTCAAGAGTTAATACGGTACCCCACCCGTCGTGAAACGTTTCAACCCCCATACCTGGATTAGAGATAGGCGTATTGAGTGCCGTGATTGACGTCACTTTATCCCCTACTTCGTCAGCATAGGCGTATGAGGTAACAAAGCATGCTAACGATAATAGGTATAGCCATGAGCACTGCCAGTTAATGACTTTTTTCACTTGTTTATTTCCTATCATTTATCACTCAAGTTCAACCCTTATAGTGATTGAAACCAGTCCCATATACCTAGTGAAAAGCTCTCGAACAGATCGATACCCAGTGCAGACTTTAACAAATACAATGCCAGTAGAGCGAGCATCCCCCCCGCAAGGACAAAGGTAGTTAGCAATACCGTTGTAGCATAGACTAACCATTTAGACTCACCTTGACGCTCTGCTGTACGACGATCACGCCCACTCAACAGCACGACATAATAGCGCTTGCCAAACCAAGGAAAGCTTTTACGGATATCAACGGAATGTTTTGCGACTAAGCCAACTTGATTAACTGCTTTTTCAATAGCTTGCCTTTGTTCTTCACTCAAGCTTTGTTGCGTTTCTTGCTGTAAAACTCGGTAAAATTGAGTCACAGCCCGGCTCTTATTAGGCTCATCCGTATCATTGTTTTTATTAAGACGATTAGTCACGCTTGCTTCCCAACATGTTATTGTAAACATTCACCGTTTGATCAGCGATTTTATGCCAGTCATATCGTTCTAAAAAGTGTTGATAGTCTTGTAGAGGCAGCACACTCCTTTTCTTTATTGCCTGTGATAATTCATCTATATTTTTGACTGGGTAATAGCAATCAGATTCAAGTCCAACCGCACTGTTTGGCGCAATATCGCTAACCACCACAGGTAAGGAATATGACATCGCTTCTAGCAGTGCAATAGGCAGCCCTTCATGATAAGAAGGCATTACGAATAACTTAGCTTGAGAAAATACAACTTGTAGTTCCTCCCCTTTGAGAAAACCGGTCAGTATAACGCCTGGGGTGTCCTTCGCTGCTTGTTTTAATGAGCGACTGTATTCACTTTCATGATCGGAATCTCCGATCAGTACGAGCGGCATATCAAGCTTGGATTTTGCGTAGGCTTGGAGAAGATCATGGAAGCCTTTTTCTTCAACAAAACGTCCTACCGCGACAATATATCCTCGCGCACTTAACTGGTAGCGATCTAATATAGATGATACGACATCAACAGGCAGAGACTTAGCCGGGTTAACTCCATTATAAATAAGATGTGCATCATCTCTTTGATAAGATTGCTTAATAAGGTCATTAATCACCTCTGATATGACAATGACTTCATTGGCATATTTAACGGCAAAACTCTCACCGAGCTTCAAAACAATCTTTGCTAGCTTCCCCCATTTCTCACGCTGATAATCTGGACCATGATGGGTGAATACCACTTTCTTTCCAATCAAACGTAACAGTGGCACGACTAACCCAGGGCCGATCGCATGAACATGCACCACATTCGAGCCATCCGTTAAGGTAGAAAATGCCGCAATAGTCGAGTGAACAATAGCTTCTAGCGATGTCTTTTTCGGAGCCCACAGTGCTTTGGTCTCGACCCCCTTATAACTCCTCGCTTTATAAGCGACATAAGGAGAACGAGCGATAACCTCTATCTCAAACCCTTGCTTAACGATAAGAGGGTAAAGGTGCTGACAGTGAGTTTCGACTCCTCCTAATACATCAGGAATACCACGCGTCCCTAGTACGGTTACTTTCATGATTGTTCACCCAATAAATTTTGATACAAATCGACCAACTGCTGATGATGTGCTCTCAATGAATAGCGAGACTCTAAGCGTTGTCTTGCTTGTTCACCATAGTACTTTGTAAGCTCTGGCCGTATCGTAAACTCATCCATCACATTGGCAAGATCATGGGCATTACCCGCTTCAAATAAACGCCCCTCCTTTCCATCTCGAACTTGCTCGGGGATACCTCCAATATTAGCGCCGATAATAGGCTTCCCGTACGACATAGCCTCAAGCACTGACATAGAACAGTTTTCATAGCATTCCGAAGGGACAATAACTGCACTCGCTTGTTTAATGAGTAAATGTAAATCCGGCCCCGTTTTAAAACCTAGCCACTCGACCTTACTCTGTTTCCCTGATAGGGAGTCTGCAAGTGGTCCTGTACCGGCTATTTTTAATGGTATCGATTGGTTAGACAACTCGTATGCCGCTACCATTGTCGCTACGCCTTTTTCCTGACTCAACCGCCCTAAATATAAAAAATATCGATGATCTGCCACGTCTTGCTGATCAACGTTCTCGTTAATGCCATTAACTATGACCTCAATTCTATTATTAGGGAGCTTGCGACGAATGATATTGGCTAAAAACTGGCTAGGTGAAACTATCACATCCAGTGATTGATAATTCTGAGCGAGCGATTGATACAGAGCCTCTACAACAAGTAAGCCACTTTTAAACCATGATCCTTGTTGGCAGCGATATCTTAAAGCGTTAAAAACACTTCCTTGTAAACACGCTTCACAGGTGTGTCCATCACGATACATTGTATAACTAGGACAGGCTATTTTAGTATCATGAGCGGTGAGTACCGTTTTACATCCGGCTTGTTTAGCAACCTTGATAATTGAGGGGGTCAGCTGGTGATAAATGTTGTGAAAGTGAACGATATCGGGTTGCTCGGTAGCAATCAACTCAGAAAGCTTTTCACACGCCTCTATGTTATGCACAAACCGCATTGCCGTTTTCAACGCGCTAAGTAAAGTAGCATTAGCGTGATAATCCACGTTATTGACGAAACTAGCACTGTAATCAGATACCAAGTTGTCATTGTGAGCCATTGAAAAGTCGATAACCGAAAACCCTCGATCCATCAACATTTCTCTTTCTTGAAAAAAGACCGTTTCAGCGCCCCCCTTTAAGAAAAAAAACTTATTCACCACCAATACTTTCATGACACATCTCGCTCTAACACTTTATGTGACGGTGGTTGATTTGGGTCTTTAATGGGCAACAACAAACCATTTACCAATCCGGCTGAAAATACTGTCAAATTAATAATGCTCTGCACACCGTCCTTTATTGAGCGGTTTTTAAACGCCTTCGCAGCAAAGAAAAGCATCAATGGCAACAGGCTAATGGTCAACAACGAAACATTACCCACCAGCAAGGCCAAAATTAACCAAGCAAGATAGCAAGCAAAGATCAGCTCATTACGCACCACACTCACAGCTTTTCGAAAATACGCTTTACCAAACGCGCTCTTTAGCAATTCGCCTGACGCAAACAAATAACCACGATTCCATCGGTAGCGCAGTAACGTTAACGTCGGCATATCATAAGAAGTATGATGGAAAAACGGGGTATCCAAACGATGCAATTTGTAACCAGCATGTTCGAGTCTCATACCAAGCTCGGCCTCTTCATAGGCATGCAATGTGCGATGTGTAAGATAACCGATATCATTGACTGCACTCGCCCGATACAGCCCTCCCCCGGCTAAATGACTACAATCACCAGTAGGGTATATTTTGTGATGCCTTTGTTGGCGAGATTTAAATTCGTAGCTATTCGCTTCATCCATTTCAACCGTCCCCGCCACCGCGGCGTAAGTCGGCTCTTTTTCCAGAAATGCTATCGCCGCATCAATGAATCCGTCTTGTAAACGCATATCACCATCCAATAACAATAGATAGTCACCAGTGCTGTATAAATAGCCAAGTTGATGGCCTACGCCGCAGCAACGATCATTAGCGTTGATTAACGTCACGACTTTAGCGCCATTCTCTAACGCAATTTTTTGCGTATCATCATCAGATAAGCTATCGGCAACAATGACATCATATTGATAATTCTTAAGCTGACTTTGAACGCTTTTAATCGTCGCAGCAATACCACCTTGTTCATTGAGTGTTTTTATAATCACGGTGACTCTAGGTAAAGAACTCATAACCTTGCCCCCGATTGAATAACAGTCTTACGTATGATTAGACTTCCGCCAAGTGAAAAATAGAAAAGGAACTGCAACATAGGCACCAACATTAAAATTTGGCTGTAAGGTAAGCTTAATAAACCTGCAAAACTAAATGCAATAAATGCAGGTTGCCAAGAGAGCAATTGAATGTCTTGCATCGATAACAGCTCACGTTTTAGCACTTCCTTGGGCATTGACACCTTTAGCGCCAATAAAATTGGACATAAAAATAGGACTAACCCAACGACGCCAAATTCCCACAACATCATGCTTAGTGACGTAGAATCTAGAAGGACATTAAATATTTGATTCAAGAAACCTGGAGCTACCGAACTACCGTGGTTGGTTGCATTTAACCCATAACCAAACCACACGTTAGACCATCCATAAAGCTGACTATTATCCAACCAGAAAAATAGCGTGGTCATCCGCCCTAACTCTCCCGTTGGTAAGATGTAATTTGAGTCATATATATACTCTAAAGAATCCCAAAACACCTTTAAAGCACTGTGGTCAGGGTCGGTATCAAAAGCGGTTGCGTAAGAGGCAGCAAGGACAACTATTGCCAATAAAACTAACAACCCCATGGTACAAACCATAAGAAGCACTTTCTTAATATCCTTTTGCCTAACGCCGTAAACATAACTAGGGCACAGCCAAACAAAAATTAAAAGTATAGGAGCAAGCAAAATGACGAACTTAACTTCACCAAGAACACACAAAATAAACGCTGCAACAATATGTAGTATCATGTTAAGCCGACTAACTACACCATGCCTAAATTCAGACAATTTAAGGAGCATGACAAGTAAACAGAATAACCCTAATGCTGCCGTGTTTCCCCCGCCCATAGGGTCACCACCGAAAGTCCCTACCACAGAGTCCCACTTTTCAAATTCACCTTTCAAAGCGACACGTTGTGGGACAACAACTAAAATCTGATACAAGATAACTGGGAATTGTAGATAGAAAATCCAATATAGCATCTGCACCACGCGGTAAAGCTGCGACTCTCGGATAAACCCCAATAGTAAGCATAGAAAAATAAGCGACAATGCAAGTTCGTTCTTCCAACCTACAATGGTCACCGTCAGCCCATTTTGTAGAACTGTCGACGCTAAGATCAACGTATAGGCCCCCACCAACAACAATGTGAGTACTGTTTCTATATTATCTAACTTAACCGCTTCATAATTGGTTTGCATCAATAGCAACAAAACCATCGCAAAGGCAGCAACAAATGGCAGCCAAAGCACTGCGCCGACACCAGTCAGATACTGTACTAGCCCACAAGCAACTAACGTTACAAACGTGTATACCTGCAAAAACAGACCATTATTTATCTTCAAGTAACCTCCATCGTTCGACGAAGTCGCACAGCCGTTTTATTCACTTCAAAATAAATAAACAGGTATCGAATAGAAGACAGTAGGGCGAAGGCAATAACCGAGTATGCATAATCACTTATAAAAAATGGCAGCGCACCAAAAGCCAATACCACCACCATAAGTTGCTCAAGCTGAATGCGAAGGAAATACTTGGGAGAGCCATAAACCAACTCAAGAACGGTCAATGGGCACACCGCTAGCGCCATAAACAAATACGGTAGCATATAGCGAGAAGTTGGCACTGAAGCGACCCATTCAGCGCTAAACCCTAATTGCATCACTATGGGGTAGAAAATGAAAACTCCAAGCACCGCCGTAGTCCCCATAGCAAAGAGTAACCGGCGCACCTTGGAAAATTCAGCGTAATTAAACTGATTGCGTCTAAAGTCGACAGACCAAGTGGAAAAAATAGAGTTTCTTACAGCGTTACCAATGATAACAATAGGCGCTAAGCAAAATCGGCTAACTACGGCGTAATAACCGGCTACAACAGGACTGAACCACACGTTAATAAGGATAACGGGTAAATTATTATTCACCATCGCCAAAATCTCAGCGCTCCCAACTTTGACAATATGATGTTTGTGCTTACGGAAAAACAGTGACAAGGATGAAAGCGAGAATTGCTGTAGATTCATCACGTTTCTTGGTAGAGAGTAACCAATACATAGCAACATACACACTAGCAACGATGCTCCCCAAGCCCAATAGAATGCACTCAAGTCTTCACTGACAGCAATAAGTAACAACACTAACATCGAAATCGATGTTCGCTGTAAAGCTAGTGACTTCATTTTTTGAACTCTCAGCAGTAGATTCTCAGAGATCAAAACCCATGCATGTGCCAACGTTAACATCAGAGTTTGAAGAATGGGACGGTCAAACAAACATGCAATGCCCATAGAATAAATGACCGACGCACAAACACTAAATAACAAGCAAAAAGAGACATTTTGCCCTAGCTCGTTACTCTGTTGTTTTGGCAATAGCAGCTGTGATGCAAACGTACAAACTTGTGCTCCGATTAAGGCAATACTGTACGTTAACGCGTATGAGCCGACTTCCGACATCCCGTACCAATGCGAAATCAACCATATCGAACCAGCCCCAATTAACTGAGACAATATCGATGATGTCGCAATAGTGGAAATGCTTTTAAGCAAGCTCACTAAGAGCCCTCGATATTGAGTAAATCCATACTACCTTGAGCAATAAAACGCAGAGACTCTTCACCCACAACTCGGTCATCACTCACTTGATTGAGTACTCCAAAAGCTCGCTGGTCCAACAACGGCGACAACTTATTTAGTTGATGCTTTATTTCATTCGCCGTATGTTGATCAGATTTGACCACGACAATCAAGCTATCCAAAAAGCGCAATAGGAGCTGTGCATCCTTACTATCATTCAGAGCTGGAAGCTTTATGATGACAGATTCAAAACGCTGACAAAGTGCCAACAATGCAGATTCACATTCTGGGCGAGCAAAAAAAGTTAATGGTGATTCAGCCAGGGTACCAGGGGCGATATAAGACAATCCCTGTGATATTGGCATAATGACTTGCTCAATATCGAGTTGTAGTGCTTCTTGTAATGATGAAGACTTGTTTTCATCACCTATTTGTACCGAACTCAATTGGCTAAACACCAAATGACTAAACCCAGCAATTTCTTCCTGTACGTTAAACTTAGGGGAACTGCAGTGACTGTCCGCAACAATATCTCTTGTAAATTCGCCTTCTCCACGATAATCCAAATCAAGCAGTAAAGTTGGTTTCACTTCACTGACCGCAGCAGCTAATAATAACGCCGTCGTCGTTGCACCTTCTTGTCGGTATGACGATACGACACCGACACACTGACTACTTGGGCGAGCTAAAGATAATGCGGTATAAGCGCCATTTCCGATCTCGTTGGCATATTGGTTGGAACGAATTTGCTTACCTAACATCCATGTCGACATCGGTTCACTTGTAAATGAAGGCATGTCAGTTAGTGGAATTAATCCAAGCTTTGCTTCCAGCTGTGCAAGAGTTGTTATTGTTTGCTTTGTGGCTGCTCGAATAATGACAACCAAAGCACTAACTAGCATTGTCATAATACTTATCATCACGACTAACAATGGCTTGTTGGGTTTCGCTGGACGCTCACTAGCCACCGCGGGATCATAAATTCGTGCATCTTGCTCTCTATACGTCGTATTAAGAGTATGCTCAGTAGTACGCAGATAAAGCTGCTCATACAGCGATTGCTTTTGAGTAAGATCTGCCATCAAGCCATCATAATGATCACGCTTATCTGCAAGTGCAAAGAAGTCTTTTTTATGCAGAGCTAAGAGCGCTTTATAATGATTTTCTTTGATAAGTTCTGCTTGATATTTTTGCTGAAGCCCTAATTTTAGCTCATCAAGCAGGCGTACAGTTTGCTTGTGAATCACCTCAATTTCAGCATTGGCCTCAAGAACTTTAAGGTGTTTAGGTCCATATCGTCGATTAAGATCTGATAATTTCCGTTTTGCTTGTATAAGTGCAATTCTAAGATCTTGTAGCTGAGGGTGGGAGGAGAAGTCAGGCAACGAGGTGAGAGTCCCTGTATCACCTTTCATATATTGGCTCACCAATTCATAATTAGCTTGAGCAGCTAAGCGCCTCTCTTTTGCATCCGCCAATTTATTGGTAATAATCCCAAGTTCTTCTGTTTCAAAACCATCAACACCTCGGAAGGTCAGTAACCCCTCGCTTTGCAAAAATGCGTCTATTTCTTTCTTTTGCTGACTAATTTGTTGTTTGAGTACACCTAGCTGTTGCGTATTCCATCGTTTAGCTTGCTGGGTTTTAGCAATTTTTTGCTCCACCGTATAATCAATAAAAGCTTGTGCCACTGCATTTGCGATTGTTGAAGCTTGTTGTGCGTTCGTAGATTCATAAGACACATAAACTAATTGAGTTAAGCGGACTGAAGTAAATGTTAGGTGTCGCTTCAACTCTTTAACCGCATGGTTAATGCGTAGCTCTCGAGGCAGTGTCCAATCGCCATTGCCAGTTAACGTTGAACCATTAAACTCTTCATTTTGTTGCAGTTCTAACGCTTCAACAGCTTTAACCAACACGACTCTAGATTGCATTAGGTTAAATTGCGTTTCATAGTACTGTGAGCGAGCAGAGTCATAATCTTCGATCGGATCAACCGGAGAGACATTGTCCGATTGCGCTTTAATCAATACTGTCGCAGTCGAGACATACTTAGCCGTCATCGACCAAATCACTGGCAGGCTTAACCCCGTTACAACTACTGTAACCAGCAATAGCTTAAGCCCATGAATTTTCAGAGCAGCCAAAAACGGTGCAAAGTTAACGTTACTTTCTAAAGGTTTACCACGTTCTACCATTACTTTTATCACCTTAGAAAAAGCTCTTCTCAACAATAACAACATCGCCGGGATAGACAGAGTGTGTCATCTCGACTTTTTTTATCATTTCTTTTTTCCCTGAAGGGCGAATGTTAATATCACCTCTATCAGCCCGATCAGTGAAGCCACCGGCCATAGCAATCGCTTGTTCTACAGTAAGTTGGGGCTCATATTCGTAGCCATTAGGGTTTTCAACTTCCCCAAGAAGGTAAAATTTACGGAACCCTTCCATAGTAACGGTCACCATTGGCGAGCGAATAAACCCAGCTTTCAAACGAGTTTCAATATCATGCTCTATCGAGTCTGTCGTTTGTCCTGAGAGCTGTACTCGACCTATATAAGGAAAATTAATATCACCACGCTTGCCTATCTTTAAAGACATCGACATTTCTTTCTCCCCATACACCCAGATTCGTATCTGGTCCCCTGGCCCCAAAAGGTACTCTCGAGTCTCACTGTTAGCCGGATGATGGCTATTTTCAAGAGTCATGGAAGTAGTATTTTTCACTTCTTTTTCAGGTGCTATCGTGTTTGCGGCTGCAGCAAAACTAATACAGCCCATCAACACACAGTAACCTAATAACAGTAGCTTTATTTTTTTCATCTCTAGATCTGTACCTTTAGTGCCAATCCAATTGTGTTTTTGTCATAGCCAAGTTTACGACTCACCGAGGATTGGGAGTTATCTCCGATGAAAAACACGACTTCATCCTCGCTCGAACGTTTGCGGGCGAACTGATAGTTCAACTCAAGCCTAATAGAAGGCCGAAAATCATATCCTAACGTGACTGACGCAACGTCTAGATCATCCTTTCTATCATTCTGTTCTACCCGATAGTCATCGACTTCTCTTCCATAATCAACCGTAGTACTTAACCTCTCGACCCACCAATGATGTTCCCACGATAGACCGACCTTAGTGTTAAGAATATAACCACCTTCTTCCGTTGGGTCTTTGACTCTACGCCAACCATATAAAGACCACTTCGAATGCTTGAGTGGTTGCCAGTTAATATTGGCGTCCCAATTTAAACCACTGAACGATTGTGCCTCTCTGTTATTCGGAAAACGCTTGTACAACCAAGCTAAATCAGTCTCTATTAACAGCTTTCCCGTTCTTTGGGACTTCAAACCGATAAGCGCATAATGTTCACTCGAATCCTTAGCCGAATTCGCTTCATAGCTTCGTAGGTTACTAATTAGACTGTATCGAAAACGAGTCCGCGATGAATACTGGTCGAACAATTCAGCAGTTATAGTATTTTCGTTCCATTCCTGCTCCTTTATATAATGGTAGAAGTCACTGGATGCGCTTTGAACTTCGTCCAACTCATCAAACGCTATATCTTTAACCTGCCACGCAAGGTCTAATTTCCCCCGCCCCTCAGGCGCACCATAGCTATATCGTATCTCACTATTTAAGAACCGGTTTTGTAACGGTGTATTCACTCCAAAAGACGTAAACTGAGTAGGATTGAAACCTTCCGTTAGCTCTGTCCCCCGTTCTTCATGCCCCCAATCTTGCTGGATAAACCAATCAAGACCGTGCTTAAGCCCGAACCTCAACGAAGATCGAAACATTAAAAAATGGTCGGTGTAATCATCATCGCTTGCACTGTCGTAGCGTGAATAATCACCAGAATACACCAACACATAGCGGTCCTCTCCACGCTCGCCTACTGCACGCAAGTACGGTGTTAATTTGGTGTAAGCTGATGCAATCTCGTTCATAGGGTTAACTTGGTATGTCACATTTGAATCCTGACCATACTCAGCGCCAACTTCTGACTGGACATCGATACCCGCTACTGAGATATGCGACTTGGGAGTAAGCTCTGCATGACAAACTTGGCTAACAAAACCAAATAAAACTACAGCGCTGATACTTAGTAGGCTAGTACGCCTTTTCACTAACAAACCCTTTAAATACCGTTAGAAACACTATTTTAATGTCCAACCAAAGCGACCAGCTCTGTAAGTAAACGATGTCATACTGAACCCGTTTACTCATTTTATCGACGGTTTCTGTCTCTCCACGATAGCCATTAATTTGTGCCCAACCTGTTATACCTGGCTTGATTTTGTGTCTAATCATATAGTTAGAGACAATCTTTCGATATTGCTCATTGTGAGCAACTGCATGAGGTCTTGGCCCTACGATAGACATTGAACCTTGTAAGACATTAAAGAATTGAGGAAGCTCATCTAAAGATGTTCGGCGAATAAACGCACCAAACTTTGTCACTCTTGGGTCTGAATGCGTTGCTTGTTTAAAATCGTCCCCGTTCTCCATCACATTCATAGAGCGAAATTTCCATACCTTGATCTTTTTTCCACCCAGACCATAACGATCTTGTTTAAACAAGATGGGACCTTTAGAACTGAGTTTGACTCCGATTGCCACAGCACAAAGAACAGGCGTAATAAGCAACAAAATGAGGCTAGCTAAGACAATATCTTCGATACGCTTGATCACTCCACCTATCCCATCAAATGGAGTACCAAAGATACTTAACGTTTGTACATTACCAACAGACTTGAATTGGGATGCTGATAGGTTATAGCTATACAGATCGGGAACCATAAAAGTATCGACGGTAGTATCAGATAAAAGTGTCAGACAACGAGTGATTCGCTCTTTTGCAATCATAGGTAACGCAATGTAAACCTCATCAATCTGGTTGTGTTGCGCTTGTTCTATCAAAATATCTACAGTGCCAACATAACGAGATTTAATCATATATCCAAACCGTTCTTCCTTACGGTCGTCATACAGTTCAATCTCTATGTCCTGGCTCCTATAATAAATCAGCAATTGCTTCTCCAAAGCAATTGCTGCTGGTGATAGCCCGACAATCGCTATTCTCTTTACCTTTTTGTACTTTTTAAAACACGAACGATAGATCGTAAAAGCAATAACTCGAATTAGAATGGTTGATAACATAGCGCTAGCAAACCAGATATAATACAAGCCATTGTTAAAGTGACTTATTTGACTTCCGACTAAGTCTTCTACGTTATATTTTACGATCTCCATTGCGATCAAAGTAAAGAAGGCTGTCGCAACAATTCGAACAATTGAAGAATCGAGGCGCCGACGTACATGAACACGATATAAATGACAATACTCGCCGAATAACAAAAAGAATGTCGCGACAAAAAACGCCGCTGCCACATCGATTGCGGTTTCATCAACAAATACCGTATTGACAATAACTGCTAAAGACAGATTTATTAGTAAAAAGTCTGTAGCTTTAAATAATGGTGCGTAGCCGTCTTCTGCAATTTTCAGAGCTTGTTTTGTATTCATAAACAAAAAAGACACCTCGAGACATATCGTTAACTGTATTCATTTGATATTAGCCAATTTCTCTCCAATTTATGTGACTTAAACATAAATCTACGAGTTGCCCGCATAGAAGTATAGTAAACACGCTACAGTCTTATTAAAGATATAGATGTTCATATTTAACTTTTATCAAACTCTCTCTCAGTAAAGGGTACACTATGCACCATAGCCATTAAAGAGCACCTTCAGTCGTATATTGGTTTTATTCGCGCGATCTAAGAAAATTGACAATCTACTAACTAAAACTTTGAAGAATTTCGCGAGATATAATCTTAAGAATATCAATAGACCATTAATTTATATTTATTTTAAATATCAAGCCTATTAATTAGTGTCTATATAAAAGCTTTGAATCTATCGAATAAAGTCCAAGTACAAACGAGATGGGTGGGAACGTTACATAAATTGCAGATAGCAAAAAGCCGCTCATGAAGAGCGGCTTTTTTAAAGGGTGGGAACCCAGCCACATCCCGGCACACAAGTCACTCGCTGCGGCTGCTCCCTTCCAGGCCTGACCGAGTTCACGAGCTATTGTTGCGGGAGGACCAGGCCCCCATAGATTCGTTTTCTAAGAGGCTTGCCTCAAAGAGTGATTGGATTATTAAGCATCACAGCAACCATTGCAAGCCCTTCCACCCTATTTTTGAACAATTACGGTCTAAGTGCTTATCCTTTATTCAAACCACTAGAAAATCGCAGGTAAATTCACCATTTACCTGCATTTGGAAAGTTTGGATTGCTGAAGTACTAGACATCGATGTCTTCATTATCTTCTGTACGAATGATGTAGTCAGTCATCCACGCGGTGCCTAATAGACACAACCACACCACAAAGACAGGGCTTGGAACTTCGATACTTGGAGTAATTACCAGAGCCGCAAAACCGACCGTTGGCAGTGTCCAACATAATAGTTTATTCCAGCGGAACGTTTTCAAGCGCGTCAGCGTTTCCATTGATGCCATGATGCCCGTTATACACAAGGCCACCAAAGCAGCATAAGGTAAATCGGCTATCCATAATGGAAGTATTAAGCCTAATGACCACCAGCTGTGTCGGCTGGCTGGCTTAAGGTGATTTGCCGCCCACCAAATTACGATGATAGATAAGGTTTGAAGTGTGGTAACCCACGGGACGCCTTCAAGCTTGCCTGCTGATTGCGTGACCATGATTCCGACCTGCAACGTAGTCACGATCAAGCCAGAAATAATCACGACCGACAAACTACTGCGTCTTGAGAAGACCACCATCAATAGAGGGAATAGTACCCACGCACTGACAGACAGCGTGATGGGCTGCAAAGGAAGGGTTAGACCATAAGTAGTCATGGAAACAAGCAAAGCTAATCCAGCTATGCCCCCCTGCGGTAAAATCCATAAGGCAGGAATTACCATTGCAAGCACCGGGATATCTCCCTCACTTAAACTGATTGCTCTCGCGCAAACAACCGCTAATAATGTGGTGATCAAGAACTGAAACGTTGTAAATACCATAGCCCTCTCCTTCTACCGATCCGTGGTACCATACCAATCGTAGTAATTAACTGGTCACCCTAGCTTGTTAAAAAACTCGATAACCTCGTTAGATTTTTTGATTGGAGAATGACTACTTATCAAAACTTCTTATCAAAAAGAGCGGCCTTGCTCTCAAGCTTTTTCCCTGCGCTATTTTTGAACACTTACTTACTGTGATTGGTATTTATGAACTAGGAACATTTAGTATGGACCAATTTTTGAGCCAAATCTTTGCTGTGATTCACCAAATTCCATATGGGAAAGTAACAACTTATGGAGACATAGCACGTTTTTCAGGATTTCCGGGCTATGCGCGCCATGTTGGTAAAGCGCTGGGTAACCTGCCAGAAGGTAGCAAACTGCCTTGGTATCGAGTGATAAACAGCAAGGGTGAAATATCTTTAAAGGCTGATTCGTTCGACAGACAAAAGCAGCATTTGGTTAAAGAAGGGGTTGAGGTGAGTGATGCAGGAAAAGTTAAACTCAGAATATACAAATGGCAGCCCTAGAGCTGCCACTAATCGTCAATTCAACTGGCTAAGTTAAGCCAATCAAGATGCCTTAACAGTGGCATCGATTTCTGATTAACGAACACCAACCAAACGTAGGTCTGCTTGCTGTGTATTTTCTACATCAGTAATTACTGACTTAATCGTGTCCGTTATGAAACGCAGTTTACCGTCAACATGAATCGATGCGCGCATGTTGTAACGGTGGTTAGCTTTAATTTTGTCGTTGTCGTAGCTCAGCTCGAATGCGAACGGTACTTGCTTACCGTCTGTGGTGAACTCTTGAGTTGCGATAACCGTCGATGGTGCATCAGCCAGTGAGATATCTTCTAGCGTAACGGTAACCACTGCATTCTCTGGCAATGCAATTCTTTCACGGTAGCTTACTGTTCCTGAAATCACTTGAGTGTTCTCTGCAACCACTTCTTGAGAAGCGCTCGTTTCTGATGTTGCTTGGCAACCAACAAGTAGGCCAAACGATACTAAAGACGTAATAAGAATTAGAGCCTTTTTCATATTCAATTTCTCTCAACATGTTTGCCGGACTCGGCAAATCTACTCACCAATTATAAGAGAGCTTTCATATTCTGTCTTGAAACCCTATGATTTATTGACAGATATCTGACTAAGCTAAATGATTAACACCATAATCTGACACCCATTTTACGAAGAGGAATGCTGGCGATGAGTCAACCTTTACAAGAATTACTAAGTTTACTTCAGCTAGAAAAACTGGAAGAAGGTTTATTCCGTGGGCAAAGTGAGAACCTAGGCCTACCACAGGTATACGGCGGTCAGGTATTGGGACAAGCGCTTTCTGCTGCTCGTTATACCGTTCAAGACGACCGTAGTGTTCACTCGTTCCACAGTTATTTTCTGTTTCCCGGCGATCCTGAAAAGCCAATCATTTACGATGTTGAGAACCTACGAGATGGACGCAGCTTTAGCACACGCCGTGTAAAAGCGATTCAAAATGGCCGCCCTATTTTCTATCTCACTGCTTCTTATCATGGCGATGCGCCAGGGTTTGAGCACCAGATTTCAATGCCTGATATTCCGGGACCAGAGAACTTTGCCTCAGAAACTGAATTAGCGAGCCACATTGCGGAATTCTTACCAGAGAAACTGCGCAAAACCTTCTGTGGCGAAAAGCCGATTGAGATGCGTCCGGTAACGGTGGTAAACCCACTGAAACCTAAGAAGACGGAAGCGAAACAATACCTTTGGGTAAGAGCGAATGGCGCGATGCCAGACAACCACTTGATCCACCAATACCTGCTTGCCTACGCATCGGATTGGGGATTCTTAGTGACGGCGCTTCACCCACATGAAGTCTCTATCATGACGCCAAATTTTCAAGTGGCGACGATTGACCACTCAATCTGGTTCCACCGCCCATTCAAAATGGACGAATGGCTGCTTTATGCGATTGAAAGCCCAACGGCAGCGAACACTCGCGGCCTAGTGCGCGGCGAGATCTTCAACCAGAAAGGTGAGCTGGTAGCGACAGCAGTACAAGAAGGTGTGATGCGTTTTACTAAATAGCACTCAAATAAATAGCGGATAAACGCTTCTTACAAGCCCCAAATACGCACAAACAAAAAGAGGCTAAGTTTAATACCTAGCCTCTTTCTTTAATCACGCTTAAGAAAACTCGTCACGCAAAAATCAATAAAACCTACTCAACTTCTAACGTTGGCTCAAACTCGCCTTGAACTCGCGTTTTAATGCCATCACTTGCGTCTCGTAGAAGGTTAAATGGCGATAACACTACGCCTTTCACCGCGCCCTCAGCGGCTCCCTGAGCGAGTTCCTTACTCTTATCAGCTAACAAATTAGCTTGTGCCAAAATACCTGGGACTTCCGCTCGTAGCATTTCAGATTCCGTGACGATGACAGGAATAGTCTGTTCGCGGTAAGACTTACTTTCAGCGAGCATTGGTGGCATTACGTCTACGCGGTATCTCTTTAATTCAGTTAATGTTGGTGGAATAACATCGGTTCTTACCTGCTCGACTTCCGTTCGAACATTTTTCACTTCATCTAATATCGCAGGGATTTTGTTGTCGACCGAGGCTACGGTTTGATTCACATCATCGATCGTCTTTCTAACTTCTTCGACAGTGTTTAACACCTGAGGAGCAAGATCGCTGACATGTTCTGCAAGCGCTAATAGCTCTTCTACTTTGAGCCCTTTGGTGAGGCCCGATATGTCTTCGATAACTTGCGGGTAAGTATCAACGATTTCACCGACTTTATTAGTCAATGAGTAGATGGTGTAACCCAAGTAAAAAATGGCGACCGCCAGTACCAGCTGGATAGCGGTAGATACTTTTGCAAACATGAATAATCCTTTTCTTTATCGCAGAGACGAGATCTAAACTGAGAAGATAGTTAAACTAAAGCGATAGTTAATCTATTACTAGGCGCAGCTTAAAGCGGCAATGCTGTCGTGTACTTCAATGGTTCCATCGCAAACGTCGAGGTCACATTAGAGATACCATCAATGCTATTCACTAAGCGTTTGTAGAAATCATCAAAGCACTTCATGTCTTTCACTTGAACCTTCATCATATAATCATACTCGCCCGCCATACGGTAGAACTCCATCACCTCTGGAAATTCAGACACGGTGTTTACAAAACGACCGTACCACTCATGAGAGTGATCGCTGGTTTTAATCAACACGAACGCGGTAAAGGAAAGGTCGAGTTTTTCAGGATTCAACAACGCGACTTTTTTCTCAATAATGCCGTTTTCTTCAAGTCGCTTAAGCCTTTTCCAACAAGGCGTGGTCGTCAAGTTGACCGCTTCAGATATGTCATTCAACGACAGCGTGCTGTCCTCTTGTAACAGCCTTAATATCTTTTTATCTACGGCATCTATCACAATTTCACCAAACCACTTTTAAAGAGAATAATTTTCTACAATTTAAGCAAAACAAAGGAAATATGGCAAAGTTTTTCTCCTTAGATATCGCTAGATTATAACCATACCAATTACAAATAATTCCTACTTAGTATCAAGAGAATGCCTATGTGTACTGACCATCAATGGATTAACAACGCGATTCGTAAAATTGAAGCTGATTACCAACGCTCAGCGGATACGCACCTGATCAAGCTCGATTTACCTAGCGTAGAAGGCATTGATATTTATCTTAAAGATGAAAGTACACACCCTACTGGCTCTTTGAAGCATCGTTTAGCGCGTTCTCTGTTCTTATACGCTATCTGTAACGGTTGGGTTGGCCCAGAAACAACGATCATTGAATCTTCATCGGGCAGTACGGCGGTGTCTGAAGCGTACTTTGCTCGCCTACTTGGTCTTCCGTTTATTGCGGTAATGCCAAAATGCACAGCGAAGAAGAAGATTGAGCAGATTGAATTCTACGGCGGCCAAGCGCATCTTGTGGACCGCTCAGATGAAATTTACGATGAGTCTCGCCGTTTAGCAGAAGAGTTGAATGGTCACTACATGGACCAATTTACTTACGCTGAGCGCGCAACCGACTGGCGTGGTAACAACAACATCGCGAACTCGATTTTCAATCAAATGCAGATGGAAGATCACCCAGTTCCGGCATGGGTAGTAATGAGCCCAGGTACTGGCGGTACTTCAGCGACTATTGGCCGTTTCATTCGCTACCAACAGCATGAAACTAAGCTTTGTGTTGTCGACCCAGAGAACTCAGTATTCCTCGAATACTTCCAAACAGGCAATGCGAACGTGAAAGGCAATACATTCAGCAAGATTGAAGGTATTGGTCGCCCACGTGCAGAACCAAGCTTCATTCCTGGTGTGGTTGACGAAATGCGTAAAATCCCAGACGCAGCAAGCATCGCAACGACACATTGGTTGTCTGATATTCTTGGCCGCAAAGTTGGCGCATCAACCGGTACTAACATGTACGGCGTGCTTCAGCTAGCCAGTGAGATGAAAGCGCGTGGAGAAACAGGGTCTATCGTGACTTTGCTATGTGATAGCGGTGAACGTTACCTAGACACTTACTTCAATGACGAGTGGGTAAATCTGAATATCGGTGACCTACAACCTTATGCAGCGAAGCTAGAAGCTTTCTCGCAAACGGGTGAGTTGGCTTAACCACAGAACAAACACCGACGCAAAAATAAAAAGAGCCCTGATGGGCTCTTTTTTGGTTTGTTCTATTCATCAATTTCTAGCGAGAACAAATTATTCTGGCTTCTGCTTCGCTTCAAATGCCGCAAGTTGCTCAGGTGTCGCTTTTGGCTGATGGTTTTGTTTCCACTCATCGTAAGTCATGCCATAAACGCGCTCACGAGCGTCATCGATATCCAAATCTAGGCCTTGTTGCTCAGCTTCGGCTTTGTACCATTTACTGAAACAGTTGCGGCAGAAGCCCGCCAAGATCATTAGGTCGATGTTTTGCACATCTTTATTGCTATCTAAATGTGCTAACAGGCGACGAAAGGTTGCTGCGTCTAGTTTATCTTGTTCTTCTTGAGAAAGATCTTTGTATTTAAATTCAGCCACTTTACTTTCCTTTAGTATTTGTTTTCTTGTATTCATTCGTTGAGCTGTAGTTGTTATACAAAAAAAGCCTGCCATTCGCTAGGAGCAAACGCAGGCTTTTCTATATTGTTACACTATTCCATGTTCATTGGCCGTGCGTGTTCATTAACCGTGACTGCTTCTTCCCACGTTATCATGGCTCAGCTCTTTATTTAGAACCGCTTCCACATGACCAGGTGAACGTGTTGTGCCTGAAATCAATCGGTACATCGCAGGGATGACGAACAGAGTAACCAACGTCGCGAAGCCCATACCGAAGAAGATAACTGTACCCACTGCCACTCGGCTTTCATAGCCTGCGCCTGTTGAGGTAATCAATGGAACTGCACCGGCTAGCGTCGTAAACGCCGTCATTAAGATTGGACGCAAACGTCGTGCTGAAGCATCAATGATCGCCTTTTCAAACTCAATGCCACGGTCACGAAGTTGGTTAGCAAACTCTACGATCAGAATACCGTTTTTAGTTACCATACCGATCAACATGATCATACCTATTTGGCTGTACACGTTAAGACCTTGGTTCATCAGTACGAGGCCTAAGAAGCCACCGAAGATACCCATAGGAACCGTGAACATCACCACTAACGGGTTGATGAAGCTTTCAAACTGCGCAGCCAATACCAAGTACGCGACTAGCATCGCTAACGCAAACACCACTAAAATACTCGATTGGTTCTCTTTGAAGTCTTTTGACTCTCCAGAGTAGCTCACAGAAATATCACCCGGTAGTTGCTCAATCGCTTGTTCATCAAGGAAGTCGAGTGCGTCACCCAACGTATAACCTTCCATTAAGTTCGCTTTAATGGTCACCGATTTCTGCTTGTTGTAGTGCGACAAACGAATCGATGAAGCGACTTCTTCAATATGCGTCAGCGTATCTAGTGTCACTAACTCACCAGATTGAGTACGCATATAGATTTGACTTAAGTCGTTAGCGTTATTGAAGCTATTTTCATCACCACGAAGGTAAACATCGTATTCTTCGCCACGGTCCACAAACGTGGTTTCGCTGCGCCCACCAAGCATGATTTCTAACGTATCTGAAATGTCTGAAACGCTAACACCTAGCTCTGCTGCACGCTGCTTATCTACGGTTACCAATAGCTCTGGTGTTTTCTCAGAGTAATCGATGTCCGCGCCTTCCATCATTGGAGAATCTTCAGCCGCTTGTTTTAAGAGCTCTGCCCACTTCTGAAGTTCAGAGTAATCAGAACCGCCAAGTACGAATTGAACAGGCTCACTTGAACCACCTTTGAAGCCCGGCATGAACGGGAATACACGCACATCTGGAATGCCGTTCAACGATTTACGAACTTCGTTCAACGCTTCTTGTGCGGTAACGTCACGCTCATCCCAGTCTTCTAGTATCATGATTACGAAGCCCGTTTGGTCACCCGCATTACCACCAAACGCTGGTGATTGAATACTGAATGACTTCAAGAAGCCCTGACCAAGCAATGGCATTAAGCGTTCTTCAACGATGTCCATGTTGGCAGACATACGGTTGTAACTGGTTGCATCGGCACCACGAACAAACGCAAATATAACCCCACGGTCTTCTTGTGGCGTCAGTTGCGACGGCACTTGTTGCATCAAGCCATAACTACCGCCCATACACGCGATAATGATGATTGGAGCGGCCCAACGCCAGTTAAGAGCACGGCGCAATACCGCGCGGTATCCAGACTCAAGCTTGCCAAATACGCGCTCGACAAACAAATTGAAACGGTTTGGTTTAACGTTCGCTTTAAGGATCTTACTGCCTAGCACTGGCGTTAGCGTTAATGCGACTAGCGACGAGAAGATCACCGACATCGCAAGCAATACAGAAAACTCGGTAAACAATAGGCCAACCATGCCGTCCATGAACGAGATTGGTAGGAATACCATTACCAATACAAGCGTTGTTGCGATTACCGCGAAGCCTACTTCACGAGTACCTTTATAGGCCGCAAGCAGCGGTGACTCACCACGTTCAATATGGTGGAAAATGTTCTCAACCACCACGATCGCATCATCTACCACCAAACCAATCGACAGGATAAGTGCCATCAAGGTAATCAGGTTGATAGAGAAACCGAAGTAGTACGCGGCAATAAACGACGAGATCAGAGATACAGGTACGGTTACCGCTGGAATAAGTGTTGCACGTGCTTGACCAATAAAGATATAAAGCACAAGGATAACCAAGCCGCCCGTGATAAAGAGCGTGCTGTAAACCTCAGAGATTGAGCGGTCGATAAAGACAGTTGAGTCATAGTCGACAGCCAAACGAGTACCGTCTGGCAAGAACTTTTGAATTGCTTCGACTTCTTTATGGACTAAGTCAGCCACCTCAAGTGGGTTCGCATCTGACTGAGGCACGATACCCATACTTACGTTAACAACGCCGTCACTCTTAAAGGTCGAGTTCTCGTTTTCTGCGCCAATGTAAACATCCGCTACGTCTTTCAAGTAGATAGGTGTGTTATCAGAGGCACGTTTAACGACTAGATATTCGAAATCTTCCGCTTCAGTGTAAGAACGAGCAGTACGAACCGACATCACAATCGCATCGTTACGTACTTCACCACCTGGGCTTTCAATGTTCTCACTGTTCAGAGCAGAAGTGATGTCCGAGGTAGTAACGCCACGACCCGCCATCTGCGCAGGTTTCAGCTTCACGTACATTACTTTGTACAAGCCACCTGAGATATCCACCGAGCTCACGCCAGAAATCAAACTAAAGCGGTCAATCAACACACGTTCGGTGTAGTCGGTTAACTGCGTTCGGTCCATCTCCGTCGAACTTAAGTTGATGTAGACCGAAGCTTCACCACTACCATTGTTCTTATAAACAATTGGGTCGTCGGCTTCATCTGGCAATGAACGCTGCGCACGAGCTACAGCATCACGAACATCACTCACACCGGTATTGAGGTCGTAACCAAGCTCAAAAGTAATCGTGATACGCGACATACCGTTACGCGTTGTGGATTCGATCTCATCGATACCACTGATGCCGGATAACTGGTCTTCAAGGTTGGAGGTTATTTGGCTTTCAATGATGGTGGCAGACGCACCCTCATAACGAGTACTGATCGATACTACCGGGCTTTCAATATCTGGCATCTCACGAACCGCGAGCTTATTGAAAGAGACAATACCAAACACAACCAATAGTAGGCTCAATACGACGGCCGCTACTGGTCTCTTTACAGAAACATCAGATAACAACATTAGTTAGCGCCTTCTTGTGCTTTTTTATCACTTGCTGCATCAGCTGGGCGATTAACGGCAAGCTCTTGAACCAAGACGCCGTCACGCATGTTCACGATACCTTGCACCACGATCTTCTGGCCAATTTCGATGCCTTTGTCGATCACGACTTCGTTATCGATACGTGCCCCAAGGAAAACTTCTGTACGAGTTGCTTTATTATCTTCGTCGATAACATAAACGAAACGCTTCGTACCTGAATACTCAAGCGCTTGAACTGGAATGATTGGCGCTTCCACTGGTGGGAAGTCCATATCCGCCGCCACTAACATACCTGGCTTTAGATAATCATTATTGTTGTCGAAGTGGATTCGAACTCGAAGGTTCAAGGTTTCAGCGTTAATACGAGAATCAATGCCTACTACAGTACCAGTGAACTGAGTGTCGCCCCATGCGCTAGTGCGAGCCGTTACTTTCATACCTTTAGACAGTTTAGAAAGGTAGCGCTCCGGGATCTGCAGATCTAATTGCATTACCGATAGGTCATCTAAGGTCACGAGTTCAGTACCTGCAGTCACCATTTTACCGCGGCTAAAGTCGATAAAACCAACAGTGCCCGAGAATGGCGCGCTGATGTGAAGATCTTTCAGATTGGCATTTGCAGCAGCTAAACGAGCGTTGGCGATCTCTACATTGGTTTTCTGAGCGTCAATTTCAGTTTGCGTGATCGCGTTACGTTTCACTAGGCGTTGAAATTCCGCTAGCTTACGTTTCTCGTCTTTTAAATACGCTTGCGCTTCTGCAACTGCTGCTTTTGCTTTGTCGTCATCTAATTGAACCAACATCTGCCCTTTGGTGACATCTTGATTGGCTTTGATGTTGATAGAGTCAACTCTGCCCGCTACTTCAGAGGTAATGATCACAGATTGTTCTGCTTCTAACTTACCTACCAAAGAGAGAGATTGGCTAACTTGGTGAATATCAACTTGCTCAGTAACAACAGTGACAGTGCTAGGGCCCATGCGTTTAGCTAGTGCGGCTGGAGACGCCATAAGAATAGACAAGCTAAGCAGGGTTAAAACAGATTTATGCTTCATAATAATGGTCTGCAAGTAAGGTTTATACCAATCACAGTGAGTAAGTGGTCAGAAATAGCGTAGGGAAAAGGCTTGAGAACAAGGTAGCTCTTTTCAACAGATAGTTTCGATAAGTAGTTATTCTACAATCAAAATTTCTGACGCTGTTTTCGAGCATTTTAACAGGCTAGGATGACATGTTATTTACTACGATTGGTATTAATATCTATAAATGAAATTAACCGTATTCTATCAACTGATGAATGCTGTAACGTCAAGAAGTGTAAATCTAGATTAAATTCCATTTACGTTTCTTGGCGAATTGCACAAACCAAACACAATGTAGAAAGCGAGTTACCTCAAGGTGTTACCTATCACTACGTAAACCTTAGTATAGATGTTCACTTCCCGAGCAATATGCGTACTTTTCGCCATCTTTGCCCAAAAAGGCAGCATTCAACACAAAACCATAAGAAAAACTCTTTACAGGTTTAACGTGTTTGCTATGATGCGCTCCGCACTTGAGAGATGCGTTGGGAAAAACATCTCTTTAGCCTATCCATTATGAGTTAGGAAAAAACACCCTGGAGGGGTTCCCGAGTGGCCAAAGGGAGCAGACTGTAAATCTGCCGGCTCCGCCTTCGATGGTTCGAATCCGTCTCCCTCCACCATATTCTTCTTACCTCTTTTAAGAGTTAAGAGAACAACCTGATTGATGGGCTTATGGGAAAACATCAATTTAGGCTTACTTTGTGAAGAGTAAGACACACCCTGGAGGGGTTCCCGAGTGGCCAAAGGGAGCAGACTGTAAATCTGCCGGCACTG
>NZ_JBFSUR010000001.1:0-79983 GCF_041467535.1 Vibrio sp. 10N.247.311.47 | reverse complement strand
ACTGCCTTCGATGGTTCGAATCCGTCTCCCTCCACCATATTCTCCTTAATTGGAAAATCGAAAAGCCAACTCATTGAGTTGGCTTTTTTCGTTTCTGAGCTTTATCTCTTACTAAACGTGTCTTCTAAAACAACCCTCAACTTCCTAAACACTAACCCGCTCCTACAAATAACTAAGCGATCTAGCCCATTCAAACATCAGTGATCCCATACTTCAGCATGACGCTCACAAACCAGATAAGCAGCGCAGCCTAAACAATTGCTCGATACATGTTCTTCGCATTCGTTCGCAATTATCTGTTTCTGCTGCAAAGTAACCTCAGGCTCCAATACGGGTTCAAAGAACTTTGTCATTACTCATTACATCCAAATAAAATCAGTTAGTTAGTCTCAGGTTAATCCAATCTTTAACTAAGATACATATCATTAGACGCAAAAAAGCCCCTGCTGATTTCTCAGCAGGGGCTTTCTATTATTTGGTGTTATTCCGAATAACTACATCCTATTGATGTTGAGTTAAATCCTGGAATTAACCTTGAATACCAACAATTAACCAAGGTGCATTGTTAGTTGTTAGGTCACGCTCTAGATGCCAGATATCAGTGATATCTTCTTCAACGCCATCCGCTGTGTCACGGTAACGACCGCTAAACTGAAGGCTTAGCTGTGCTTTGCTACCATCGTGGTCTGCGCGAACGATTTCAGCATCAACGTACATTACGTCTGTGTGCTGATCACCGTCTAGCTTATTACGCTCAGCTTTTAGGTCTTCAAATAGGCTTGGAGATACGTATTCTTCAATCGTGTTTAGCTCGTTGTGATTCCATGCACCTTGCAGTGTACGGTAGTGCTCACGAGAACCATTGATGAATGCCGCTTGATCAAAGCCCGGTGGGTAGTTATGTGGAACATCGCTTTGTGCACCAAAACCGAAACCACCAGCAGCGCCTTGTGATTGAGGTTGTGTTTGCTCGAAGTTATGAACATTTGGTTGTTGCTTAGGTTGTTCAAACTTGTTCTGACCCATGCCGCCGAATGCTGGCTGTTGGCCACGTGCATTCTGCTGATTCATTGAGCCCTGCTTCGCGCCCAACATTCCGCGTAGGAATTTAAACGCTAGGAAAGCAATCAGACCCATGATCAGAATATCCATGAACTGGATACCTTCAAATGCGCCACCAAAGAATGCAGCTAAAAGACCACCAGCAAGTAAACCACCTAGCAGACCGCCCATAAGGCCTTTCTTGCTAGAGTTAGCTGCTGTGTTCTTACCTGTTTGATCTTGACGGATCGAATTCGTGTTTTGTTGTTTTGGTGCTGGAGCCGTTTTAAAGCTTTTGCCAAATGACTTACCACCACCAAACTTTTTCGCTTCAGCGATTGGCGTCACCGCGACTGTTACCAACAGGATCGCGACTAGTGAGAAAAATCGTTTCATTATTATCCTTTATAGGTTTTTTATCTTTCGACACCTTAATCATACTCGTTAACAAAGAACAATGAAATATTCACCGTGTTTACACATGTATCATAATATTGCGGCTATTAATTGATTACTAAACTAGCGAAGGGATTGACGGCACTCTGGGGCAGCATTAAAATATTGAACGATGTTCATTTAATAGAAAGTACCCATGGCAAGACGAAACGATCATACTCGCGAACAATTAGTGCAATTAACCTTAAAAACGGTAACCGACTTCTTAGAAGAGCACTCTTATCACGAGCTAAGTCTACGTAAAATCGCCAATATGATTGGTTACGTTCCAAGTACCTTAGTAAATGTATTTGGTAATTACAACCTACTGCTTTTGCATGTGGTCGCTCAAACATTAGATGAACTGGCGTCAGAATCCGCTGCAACTGTTGAACAATCGAGCAACCCTCAACAAGCTCTATTCAACCTTGCCTACTGCTACCACGATTTTGCACAGAGACACCCTCACCGTTGGCAGCTTATCTTTGAGCACAACATGAACGGTGAAAACCTTCCTGAATGGCAATCGAACCGCATCGATAGAATGACAGGCATGCTAGAACAGTTGCTAGTAGCGATTGCTCCTGAACATACGAAAAGCGAAGTCGTTAAAGCCAGCCGTGTATTATGGTCTGGAGTACACGGAATTACTCTACTTAGCGTTGATGATAAATTTTTCGCCTCTGAGCCTATTGATGGTAAAGAGCTGATCAATAACCTAGTCTCAAACTACTTAACCAACTGGTAATCATCCAAGGAAAGACAATGAACAACAGCAGCCAATCTTCGCTGTTAACGCAAAAAAGGTTCCTACCCTACTTTATTACCCAATTTCTAGGAGCCTTTAACGACAACATATTCAAAAATGTCCTGTTACTGTTTGTTGCTTTCGCAAGCGTAGACACGCTGCCTATTTCCAGCAATCTATTCATTAATTTGGCCGCTGGCCTTTTTATTCTGCCCTTCTTCCTATTTTCAGCTTTGGCTGGTGTACTGGCCGACAAATACGAAAAATCGTGGTTTATCCGTAAAGTTAAGCTCCTCGAAGTAGTGATCATGTCACTGGGTGCGATCGGATTCATCTACGAAAGCTACGGAATATTACTTCTGCTCCTGTTCCTTATGGGAACGCAGAGTGCTTTCTTTGGCCCGGTGAAATACGCCCTGCTTCCACAACAATTAGAAACAAAAGAACTGGTATCTGGTAACGCTCTCGTCGAGACAGGTACATTCTTAGCGATCCTGATTGGTACTCTCGGCGCAGGCATCATTGCATCTGAAGAAGGCGCAAAGCTCATTGCTGCGGTGTGTATTGTTTCGTTCGCCGTGCTTGGCTATGTATCAAGCTGGTTTATCCCACAAGCGCCAAGTAATGCACCAGACCTTAAAGTAAAGTGGCAACCTGTAAAACTGACCCGCGCGACACTGGCGATTGCAAAAAAAGATCGCCCGACCTTTCAAGCTCTGATGTCTATCAGCTGGTTCTGGTTCCTTGGTGCGGCTTACCTAACTCAGTTTCCCAACTTCACTAAACTGCATCTAAACGGCACTGAAAGCTCCGTCGCCTTTTTACTGGCACTATTCTCGGTAGGCATTGCAATCGGCTCTTTAGCTTGTGATAAGTTATCTAATCACCGAATTGAAATCGGCATCGTGCCAATGGGCAGCTTAGGTATCTCGATCTTCGGTCTTCTGATGGCGATATCCATCCCGGAGTCTTTGCCTGACTTTAGTTCTTTCCATCAATTCGTAACCTACTCAGAGCTGTGGCCACTGTTTGCTTACCTTCTGCTTCTGGGTATCTCTGGCGGTGTCTTTATTGTTCCTCTGTATTCACTGATGCAGTTACGTGCCAAGCCCGACGAGCGTGCCCAAGTGATTGCCGGGCTCAATATCTACAACTCACTGTTCATGGTGGGAAGTGCGGTATTAGGTATTGTTTGCCTTAGTGTTCTAGATCTTTCAATTCCGCAGCTGTTTATCTTGCTCGCTGTGGGCAACACTTTGGTGATGCTGTACCTGTTTTATCAGGTGCCTATCTACGCTTTCCGCTTCTTTACGTGGGTGGTCACTCACACCATGTACAGAGTTAAACATAAGAACTTACATCACCTGCCAGAAAAGGGCGGTGCGTTGATTGTCTGCAACCATGTGAGTTATATGGATGCACTGCTGCTGAGTGCGGTTTGCCCTCGCTTGATCCGTTTTGTGATGGAAGAGGATTACACCAAGTTGCCGCCAATTCGACGCTTCTTGAAAAGAGCTGGGGTGATTCCAATCTCCGCGACCAACCGCAACTCGATTCGAAACGCTTTCAAAGAAGTAGAGCGTGCCCTGCATGAAGGTCACATCGTGTGTATTTTCCCAGAAGGAAAGCTCACCTCTGATGGCGAAATGGCTGAGTTCATGCGTGGTATGGAGCTGATCATCAAACGTTCCCCTGTCCCAGTGATTCCTATGGCTCTTAAAGGATTATGGGGTAGCTACTTTAGTCGTTACAAAGGCCGTGCCTGCAAAGGGTTACCCACTCGCTTCTGGACTAAGCTAGAGATAGAAGCTGGCGAGCCGATTTCACCTAAACAAGCCTCTTGTGAAACGCTTCGACAGTCAGTCTCTGACCTTCGCGGATCATTACGCTAGTTAACCAGCCCTTTATTCATATCAGTTGAACAAGCGTTAAGTTTTCCTTAACGTTTGTTCAATTCATTTAGACTTACTTATCATTTTATTGAACGTATAGTGGTCTCATCACAATAACGCCACAACAAAACAAGACTCTAAATACAATGAACCTAAAAAAGTCCGTTCCATTTTATCTTGCTGCACTGTTTTGCTTAACGCCTTGGGTTAGCTCACCGACAGCCCTGGTTATCGGTTTCCTGCTTGCTAGTTTAGGATTAGTCCCTGAACACTTGGAAGTCGGCAAGCTTACCAAAAAGCTACTGGCCTACTCTATTGTTGGCTTGGGTTTTGGTATTCAGTTTGAAAAAGCATTAGCAGTAACAGGCGATGGTATTGGGCTCATTGTAACGACGATTATCGGTACATTAGTCATTGGTTGGTTCTTGGCGAAACAAATGGGGCTAGACCGCACTACGGGCTATCTTATATCTTCTGGTACCGCGATTTGTGGTGGTAGCGCGATAGCAGCAGTGGCACCCGCGATCAAAGCAGACGATGAACAGATTGGCTTGGCATTAGCCACCGTATTCGTGTTGAACTCGGTTGCTCTATTCTTATTCCCGATGATTGGTCACGCGCTTGAGCTCAGCCAACAAACATTTGGTACTTGGGCAGCGATAGCGATTCACGATACGTCTTCTGTAGTAGGTGCAGCTTCAGCGTATGGCGAAGAAGCACTGACGACAGCGACAACATTGAAGCTCGCTCGCGCACTTTGGATCATCCCAATCGCTTTAATTAGTGCGATGATCTTCAAGAACGATCAAAAGAAGATTACGGTTCCCTACTTCATTTTCTTCTATTGCGCCGCTATCGCGGTGAGTGACTTACTGCCACAATTTGAGATGGTCTATCAAGGAATCTTTGATGTGTCTAAGCGAGCACTGGTCGTGTGTTTGTTCTTAATTGGCTGTGGTATTTCAGTTGAGAAGTTAAAAGCGGCAGGGCCGAAACCACTGATGTTTGGTATTACAATGTGGGTCATGATCTCAACGGGTTCATTGGCGTGGTTAACTCTCGCTTAGCCCGCATAGAAACGCTTTAGATGTTTGTTCGGTGAACTAGACACTCAAGTTAGCGAGCAACAAAACAAAAAGGCAAAGCTCCAATGGGCTTTGCCTTTATCGTTTGTGGTAAGGGTATTCTTTGTTGTAACAATCACGAATCAAACAGGGGCTTATCACTCTTCTTGCTCTCTCTTTTCATTAAAACAAGTACCACAACCAACACAAATGCGGTGAGCTCAGCCAACGAACGAGTCAACCCTGACGAGATGATTGCTTGGCCTATCTGCAGTAAAACCGCAATGGTGAGGGCAATTTTCATAATAAGACCTTATTCTATAATCCGTTATTTATATGGCTTATTATGATGGATGGTTATAAAGATAATAAATTCTGTTTTGAACTATCTAATTGCTAAATTAACTAACCGCCTGACAGCTTAGTCACCTAACAACTTCGCAAATAACGTCGAGGTAAGCGCTTACCTTTAACTCCTATGCTGAGACAACCAAGATGCCAATCCAGCGCGTGAGACCTTAATACCCTGCTGTTCTTGCTCAGGCATTCGATAATACTCAACAGGAAATTTGAACCGCTCAAGACGTCCATTCAATTGCTCAGCAAACCACTCTTTGGTTGGCAAATCAGCACAATCCACAATAGCGACAGGTCGAAACCCGAACTCATCGTCTTCAATAGGAACAATAAAAGCCTGATTAACCTCAGACAATTGATTGAGTACTCGCTCAATTTCTTCGCAATGAATGTTCTCACCACCAGAAATAAACTGGTTGTCGGCACGGCCAATAATCGACACTTGTTCGCCAAGCCACTCACCAAGATCTTTGCTATCAAACCAACCGCTCTTATCAACTAATGGCGTTAAGTTACCTTGATAGTAATACCCGGACGCGAGCGTCTCGCCACCAATAAAGATACGTTGTTCTTCAATTTTTAGCTGGCGATGGTTAAGGACAAAACCGGCGGTGCTGCCGGCATCAACGGGCTTCGCGGTCACGGTTGAAGCCGCTTCAGTCATGCCGTATCCAAGCCATGTTTCGATGCCCATTTGTTGAGCTTCGAGCCCAAGTGCTTCTGGTATATGACTACCACCCAAAAGTACATGCGTTAAAGTAAGTGCTTGCTTACTCTTTAACAATCGATGTAGTTGAGTAGCGACCAATGAAGCATGACTGCATTCTTCTATATCGGTTTCAAGCTGACCTGTGCCTATTTTGATGCAACCACCAGCCGCCAACCAACGATGAACTATCGCCAGCCCCGACACATGGTACATAGGTAAACTCAGTAACCACGTGTCACCTTGTTGATAACGAAACACCTCAAGCAGCCCTGACGCAGAGCATAGGTGCTGCTCAAGTGTATGAGCGACCGCTTTTGGGTTTCCGGTAGAACCTGAAGTGAATACGATGCTCGCTAGATTTTGCGGATTGAAATTGGATTCTTGAGGTGTCGTTATCTGCTCATCATCACCATCAAACTTCAGTTCACTTAGGCAAGGCAAGGTCACCAACTGAGTATTCAAATCGGCAGTCTCTGATTGCTCTATTCCGCTATTGCCCAAGAGCCAAAGGCAGCTCTGTTGATCTGCTTGATATAAGGAATCGAGCTTTTGCTTCAGGCGTAAACTAGGCTGAGGCATCGTAAACGCACAAACCACACCCAAATTGAGTGCGGCAAGATAAACAGGGATCACTTCAGCTTGATTCTTACCAACAATCGTCAGTACATCACCTTCAGATAGGCCTTGATGAGATAGCTGTTGTTGGTACTCACTAACCAACACAAACACTTGCTGCCAAGTATAAGTGCGGTGAGTGGTCACTAACGCTGGTTGAAGTGGGTTTTGCTGCGCCCACTTTACCCAGAGCGGGGGATGATTAGATTGTGGGCGCATCATATGATAACCAAAAATAGATTAAGAACTTGTTAAGCTAACTAAATAGCCATTCAAATAGCTCGGTCTAAGAAGACCAAATCAATTGTTGCTTTTCAAGCGTAGAGACAGGCAACTGACAGCCCGGCCAAGAAACCTCTAGCTGCTGCTTGAACAAGCCAATCGTATCCAACCCCGGCACTTCATTTGGCAAATATTGCTGCGCCAGACGAGCAATCTGAGTCAGACCTAGGCTCGACTCAATGCTTGAGCTCAATACAGGTTTCATTCCAAGCTTCTGTGCTCGCTCAATGATTGCCACGCAACGCTCGACAGAACCAATAAGAGTTGGCTTGATCACGACTGCTTTAACACCAGTAAGGTCGCTAAGATCAAATTCCGGGCTGCGCACCGCTTCTTGCAGTGTCTCGTCCCACGCAATCGCCACACCATGGTCAATGGCAAAGGCCAAACTGTCTTCTGGCTTTTGGCAAGGCTCTTCGATAAAGCTTATACGCTGGCGCATTGACGGCGAAATGTATTTAATGAATTGCTTCGCTTTCTCTGGCTTCCACGCACGGTTGGCATCAAGTCTTAGAGTCAAATCAGGGATCGACTCAAGGAATAAGCTAACCAACATGCCATCGCGAATCGCTTCGTAGAGGCCGACTTTCACTTTCGCGACCTTCTCGCCTACCATCTCATTCAATACAGGAATCAGTTCATCTGGATCGCCTGTACACAAAGGCGCCGCTTGGTAGTTACCTTGAGCGTTAAGATCGCCTCGCAATTCCATCATCGCCATTGAAAAGCCAAACGCGACAGAAGGATACAGCTCGTCGAAAGGCGTTTGAGGCTTATTGTGGCTCCAAAGCTCTAATTCGTGTTGAAGCTGAATGCCAGCTTGTTCGGCATCTTCTTGGCTAAAACCGGGCAAAGGCGCAACTTCGCCAAAACCAGTTTTACCATCACACTCAAGTTGGATGATATAGCCAACACGTTCGTTCAACTTATTGTCACGAAGAACCACACCACTATCCATAGGTAATTGATAACGGTAAAGTTTAGCGTGACGCTGAGAATTCACTGAGTTCATAAAGTTTCCTAAAAAACGGGGAACATCAAAACAAAACGAGCCGCTATTAGCGACTCATTTTGAAGAGGAGAAAGACTATGGATTACGCGGGAACTTGTCGAAGTCCGGTCGACGTTTCTCGTTGAATGCGTTGCGGCCTTCTTGGCCTTCCTCTGTCATGTAGAACATCATGGTTGCGTTACCAGCCAACTCTTGTAAGCCTGCTTGACCATCACAGTCAGCGTTCAGTGCCGCTTTCAAGCAACGCAGTGCCATTGGGCTGTGTTGAAGCACTTCACGACACCAACGAACTGTCTCTTTTTCTAGGTCAGCAACAGGAACAACGGTGTTTACAAGGCCCATGTCCAGTGCTTCTTGTGCATCGTAGAAGCGGCACAAGAACCAGATTTCACGTGCTTTCTTTTGACCAACGATACGAGCCATGTAAGAAGCACCCCAACCGCCATCGAAAGAACCCACTTTAGGACCCGTCTGACCGAACTGCGCGTTTTCAGCTGCAATAGTAAGGTCTGCCATCATGTGAAGTACATGACCGCCACCGACTGCCCAACCCGATACCGCTGCGATAACTGGTTTTGGACAAGTACGAATTTGACGTTGGAAATCAAGTACATTCAAGTGGTGCGTACCTGAGTCATCTTGGTAACCGCCGTAGTCACCACGGATACTTTGGTCACCACCAGAACAGAACGCCTTCTCACCAAGACCAGTCAAAATGATTACGCCAACTTTCTCGTCATAACGAGCATCAGCCAGTGCATTGATCATCTCTTTTACGGTTTGTGGACGGAACGCATTGTGCACTTGAGGGCGAGCAATCGTGATTTTCGCAATACCGTCATCAGACTTGTGGTATTGAATATCTTCATATTGACTGCTTTCATCGCGCCAGTTAACGGCTGCGTAAAGTTCTTCTTCTGTGATGCCTACTGTTTTAGCCATGATGATTCCCATTGTTCTATTAGAGAGCGCGACTAGCGTAGAGTCGCGACGGTGTTGCTCTGCTTTCTATAGCGCTTGATACGAGAGGTTCGCTCAGTCAGTTCATCAACGACTGGCGATACATTGGATGATCAGATTTGAAAACATCTCTGGTTGCTCAAAATGAACATTATGACCCGCGTAATCCACCTGACTATATTCAAAGCCACTATTCTCAGCTAGCTCCATGAATTTACGATCTTTTTCTCCACATACATAATGCAATAAATGCTCATGAGATTTCAATGTGGCACGTAAATCTGGTTGCTTAGCTAACGAAGTAGATAACAACATATTTGCTACGGATACTCCAAGGTTACCACTACGCTTTATGACCAAAGTTTGTCTTTGCTCATGATTTAGTGAAGAAAAGACGCTTTGTTGATACCAATCGTCTAAAACATCTTCAATCGACTGCTGTGCAAAGCGAACAGCCCATTGCGTATCGTGTACTAACCTTTGTGCTCTTTCTTCATCACATTCCAAGCCAAAGTTGCCACCTTCAATGATGACTTTCTCTAAGTTAAGAGTTTCGAAGCAAGGGCTTGTTACCCCATACATGGCAAGCCTTCCCCCCATAGAATACCCAATCACCACGATAGGATAATCGACAGGAAGATCGTTGAGAGCCAGCTGAGATGTGATGCACTGAACTATCTTGGTACAGCAATGATCAAAGCCTACAGGGTCGATAAACCGGCTTTGTCCGTGTCCGGGCAAATCTATGCAAAGACGAGGAAAGTCTTCGAGGAAGGGGTGGCATGCACTCCAATCATCCCCGCTTCCGAGTAAACCATGTAAAAAAACAAGCAAAGGTTTGTCAGAAGATTCTTGTACTGCTGGGTAATAATTGGAGTAAAGCATGTAAAGTCCTTAGGCTAATGCCTCGGTGAGCATTGAGCTGAATTGCTTCAGCAAAGTAGACGCTTGTTCGGGAGGCGTCTTAACTTCTACGAGCAAGGTACCCTGACCTTGTTCAAAATGTTGTTCGATGAGCGTTTGATAGCAATTCAAGGTTTCTGGCACCGCATAACCAAGATGGAATTGCGCAGCAGCATGTTCAAAATTGAAACCATGAGGCATTTGATATAGAGACTGTTTTTGTTGCTCAGGAACCGGCAAAAAATCAAAGATTGCCCCACCATCGTTATTGGTAACCACAATAACCATTGGTGTTGTGCTGTGAGTAAGTAGCGCCAGCGAATTTAGGTCGTACAACAAAGAGGTGTCACCAATCAGCATCATCAAAGGATTCTGGTTGGCCTTTATCACTCCCGCAGCCGTCGCCACCAAGCCATCAATGCCCGATGCACCGCGGTTGCTGTAGACTTGAGTCGCAGAGATTGATGACAGCATATCCACCAGCCTTACCATCAAGCTATTTCCCACAAAAAGCTCTCTGCCCTTAAGTCTAGACGACAAGTCAACGGCAACGCTCAACTCTGTCAGTTGGTCGTTATTAGAGATTTGCGCCAACGCTAACTGCTGAACCGTATTCGCGACTTCCGCCAAAGATGCCGCCCAGCCAGCATGTTCTCCCAACAGCGTTGGTAGATGTTGCTCTGATAACCAATGTTCGATATCAGCGACAATATGAGTTTGAGGCAGATGATCTTGATTAATACGATGTGCATCTGGTGAAACAACGATGTACTGCGATGAACAAAATGTGGCAGCTTGTTCTTTTACCCATTGGTTAAGACGCTTAGATACGATGCGCTCACCAAACTGGATAATAAAATCACACTGACTAAGCTGTGCTTTGGCTGCGTCACTTTGCATCCATAAATCATAGTGTTTCCAGTCACTACTGACACCCGATTGAGGGTCACAGAATACTGGCCAGCCCAAAGCTGTCGCAAACTGCTTGGCTTTAATTGCGGCTTCATTCTCGATAGAACCAATAATCACTGCGCCTTTACGAGCGACATAATCACTTGCTGAGACAGGCTGAGCGATTAAATGACTGGGCAAATAAGTGTTCGAGTAAAGGCAGGTTGAAGCTCTCCAAGCTGCCACGCTCTTTGTATAATCCGCATACATCTCGGCGCTATTAGCGGAATAAAGCGGTTCTGGGAACGGACAGTTGATATGAATAGCCCCACCGACGCTGCGCTGTTTCGCCAGTGCGTTATCAACCGACGTCAAAAGCCAATTCAAAGAAACTTGTGTCGTTGGACTTGGAAGGTTTAGTGCCGTTTCAACGTGAGACGAAAAGATACCCTGCTGCTGAATCGCTTGATTGGCACCACAGTCGACTAAATCAATCGGTCGATCGGAGGTCAACAAGATTAGCTTTTCTCGCGTTAATCCAGATTCAGCGGTCGCTGGTAGAAGGTTAGCTACGGCAGTTCCAGAAGTAACAACCACCGCAACGGGTTTGTTGCTCGCTTTAGCTAAACCTAAAGCTAAAAACCCAAGACCACGCTCATCAAAGTGCGTATGTAAGGTTAGCTTAGAGTTAGCTTCGGCTTCGAGTGTTAATGGTGTTGAACGAGAGCCTGGCGCGATGCAAACATGTTCAACACCGCTGCGGGCAAGCTCTTCAAGTAATGTGTTACACCAAACTCTGTTTAATACAGCTTGGTCGTGATTCATGACGCCACACCTAATGGTGGGTGATCAGAAATGAGACTGAGCAGAGTCGACATCTTCTTATTCAGCTCTTGCCACTCATGTTCGGCAACCGATCCCGGCACGATCCCCGCGCCAGCAAACAGTTGTACTTGATCGTTTACAATCAAGGCGCTTCGAATCGCCACGCAGAATTCCGCTCGCTGATGACTGATATAGCCTACAGAGCCTGCATACCAACCTCGTGCAAACGGTTCGTGTTCAAGAATGAAATCCATCGCCTCTTTACGAGGTAAACCCGCCACCGCAGCAGTTGGCTGTAAGGCAGCAAGCAACTGCACACCATTAACGCCATTGTTGAGCTGAGCATGGATATTGCGCTTCAAATGCTGCACCTTACGCAAGCGCACTAGACGCGCATCCTTTTCAACATGGACCGTTTGAGAATGAGGAGTGAGACGCTCAATGATGTCGTCGACCACATACTGGTTCTCATTGAGGTTTTTGCTGTCTTGAGAAAGCCAGTTGGCCAGTTCCATATCCTCAGTAGCGTTCTCTCCGCGACCAATGGTTCCAGCAAGCGCCTCGGTATCAAGCTCCGTACCATGTCGGCTATATAAGCGCTCTGGTGTCGAGCCAATGAAACTGTGTTTAGAATCCAGCACCAACATAAAGTGGAAACTGTGGTGATTTTGCAGATAGCTGGCTTTAAGTAATTGAGCTGCGCAGATAGGCGCATCGAGTTGCAGTGTGGTTTTACGTGCTAAAACGACTTTTTTGTACTCTTCATCGCTAATGCCTTGCAGCACTTTATCGACAAGGTTGCCCCACTGCTCTCTTTCTGGAACGTGATTGATCTGTTCAATATGGGCAGACAAAGGCGCCAATATCGCGGCTTCTACAGAAAGCTTATTCAAAGCATTAATAGAAGAAACGCGATCAGGGGACAAATTAACCGCCAGCGACCAAGTATTGTCAAAGCGGATCAATTCAACCTGAGGAAGGAAGAAAAACGACTCCATGCAGCGACGGTTCTTTGCGGTGTGCCCATCAAACGAGCGTCCACCCCAGATTCGTTGGTCTTCACCAAGAATAGCGTACGCGGGTGCAGGATCTGAAAACGTATGTAACTGTCCGAGCGCAACAACCTCTTCACGAGTGTCGCGTGACTGCCAGTAGAACTTAGGAAAGAGCGGTTGAGCATGAAGCCATTCTATAAATGCAAACGATGGTTTTTGCGTTAGAACTTCAACACAACGAACTTCGCTTGCTTGGGCATTTTGTACTCGCTCAATCAAAGCGGAGATAGTTTGCTGGAAATGTGACAAATCGACCTCGTTCACATCTAAATTATTATTATATTAGTTTGATACTTTATGGGCAGTACCCACTTAGATCAAGAATGTACTATATCTTTTCAACATTCCTGTGATTTTAAGCGATCCCGCCCCTTTATTCATCTTAGCCAATAACCAAGAAAGCGATTAATTAAAATTTAGAAAAGAGTGACAACAAAAAGGCTAAACGTGACACTGAAATGCGACATTCATCAGATTTTTATTCTATCAAACGCCATTTTGCGGTACTTTAATAAAGTATTTAAATTAATTTCAGGAAATCGGCAATGCAAAATATCGGGATGTCGTCAAAACTCAACAGCGTATGCTACGAAATCAGGGGGCCTGTACTCAAACATGCTAAGCGCATGGAAGAAGAAGGGCATAAAATACTGAAGCTTAATATTGGTAACCCCGCCCCATTTGGTTTTGACGCCCCTGATGAAATCCTTGTTGACGTAATCCGTAACCTACCGACATCTCAAGGTTACTGCGACTCAAAAGGCATCTATTCAGCCCGCAAAGCGGTTGTTCAGCACTACCAGAAAAAAGGCCTACGTAACCTTGATGTAGAAGACGTTTACATTGGTAACGGCGCATCAGAGCTTATCGTTATGTCTATGCAAGCGCTACTGGATAACGGTGATGAAATCTTAGTTCCCGCTCCGGATTACCCACTATGGACAGCGTCTGTTGCGCTTTCTGGTGGTACACCGGTTCACTACATGTGTGATGAAGATGCTGATTGGTATCCAGATTTAGACGACATGCGCGCGAAGATCTCACCAAAGACGCGCGGCATCGTTCTTATCAACCCGAACAACCCAACAGGCGCGGTATACAGCCGTGATTTCCTATTACAAGTGGTTGAGATTGCTCGTGAGCACGGTTTGATCATCTTCGCCGATGAAATCTACGACAAAGTACTTTACGACGGTGCGGTACACACTTCAGTGGCAACGCTTGCTGAAGACGTATTAATGGTCACGTTCAACGGCCTATCTAAAGCTTACCGTGTATGTGGTTTCCGTGGTGGTTGGATGTTCTTAACAGGCCCTAAACACCTAGCGAAAGGCTATGTAGAAGGGCTAGAAATGCTGGCCTCAATGCGTTTGTGTGCCAACGTTCCGATGCAACACGCTATCCAAACCGCACTCGGTGGCTATCAGAGTATCAATGAGCTGATTCTTCCAGGCGGTCGACTGCTTGAACAGCGTGACCGTGCATGGGAACTGATCAACAAGATCCCTGGCGTTTCTTGTGTGAAACCGAAAGGTGCAATGTACCTGTTCCCTAAAATCGACACCAACATGTACAACATCAAAGACGATCAGAAGTTTGTACTCGACTTCCTTAAGCAAGAGAAGGTGCTATTGGTTCAAGGTACGGGCTTCAATTGGCCGAAACCGGATCACTTCCGTATCGTGACTCTGCCGCACATCGAAGATCTAGAAATCGCAATTGGTCGTTTAGAGCGCTTCTTACAGACTTACAGCCAAGACGACCTCATCGAAGGTTAATGAGCACAAAGAAAGATGGCTACAATTTGCTGTTTTAAAAGACTTTAACTTGTATTCATTCACTTCTATGCTTAAAAGGCTCCTGTTTAGGAGCCTTTTTTGTATCCGCTGTCTCGTATCCCTGTGCAAACACAAGATACGAGTGGAGTATTGTTTATACCAATCACAGTAAGTAAGTGTTCAGAAATAGCGTAGGGAAAAAGCTTGAGAACAAGGCAGCTATTTTCGACAAGCAGCTTCGATAAGTAGTTATTCTACAATCAAAAATTCTAACATAGTTATCGAGTTTTTTAACAAGCTAGGATGACCAGTTATTTACTACGATTGGTACTATAAGGACATTTATGAAACAGAGCCATTTCTTTGCCCATCTCGCACGCATGAAGCTAATTCAACGCTGGCCCCTGATGCGTTCGGTATCAAGCGAGAACATTTCAGAACATAGCCTACAGGTTGCTTTCGTGGCACACGCCTTAGCACTGATCAAAAACAAGAAGTTTGATGGTCAGCTTAACCCCGAGCACATTGCTCTGCTTGGCATGTACCACGACACCAGTGAGGTACTGACGGGTGATTTGCCAACGCCAGTTAAATACTACAACCCGGATATTGCACAAGAGTATAAGAAAATAGAAGCCGCGGCAGAACAAAGACTGCTTTCGATGTTGCCAGAAGAGTTCAGAGACGACTTCGCCCCCTTCTTAATATCTGGTACTGCGAGTAAAGAAGAGCAAAGCATCGTCAAGCAGGCAGATACTATCTGTGCGTACCTGAAATGCTTGGAAGAGCTCAGTGCGGGCAATCATGAATACGAGCAAGCCAAGCGCCGATTGGAAGAGACACTCGAACAACGCAAAAGCCCAGAAATGGACTACTTTCTCACCACATTCGCACCGAGCTTTGAATTATCACTAGACGAGATAAGCTAGCTGGGTATAAGTTGTTTTTAATTAGCTAAATAAAATCAATTTGATAGGTGCTATTTTGAATTCTCAACTCGAACCACCCTTTGTACTCGAACAAGAATGGCAGCATCGAAATGACGATGAACATAAAATAAGACGGGATGACCACCGCAGCCCGTATCAGCGTGACCGTGCGCGCGTGCTTCACTCTGCTGCTTTCCGTCGCTTACAAGCGAAAACCCAGATCCATGGCACCACGGTCAACGACTTTCACCGAACGCGCCTTACCCACTCTCTTGAGGCCGCTCAGCTTGGCACCGGTATCGTCGCTCAACTGAAGAAAAAGCAGCCCGAATTTCGAGACCTATTACCCTCAGACAGTTTGATTGATTCACTGTGTTTGGCTCACGACATCGGTCATCCACCCTATGGACATGGCGGCGAAGTCGCACTCAACTACATGATGCGCGACCACGGCGGCTTTGAGGGCAACGCTCAAACGTTTCGCATAGTCACACAGCTAGAACCTTACACTGAACATCACGGGATGAACCTATCTCGACGCACTTTGTTAGGTCTAATTAAGTACCCTTCTCTGCTGAGTGAGGTTCAAGCTAAATTGCAGTCTGAACCCGTTAAGCATCAACGACAACTCCGAGCTAAAGATTGGATGCCAGCAAAAGGCATCTACGATCATGATGAAGAGTTGTTTAACTGGGTGCTTGAACCGCTTTCAAGCAGCGACCAACAGCTCCTAAAACAGAAAAGAAAAACGCATACCGAGCCACTTGAGCACAACAAGACCAAATATAAGTCACTGGATTGTTCGATCATGGAACTTGCTGACGACATCGCGTATGGCGTGCACGATTTAGAAGATGCGATTGTGCTTGGCTCTGTGACCAAAGCTCAGTGGGTCGAATCGGCTTACCCTCAACTGAAAGAGATGGCCGACCCATGGATTTGTGAACACCTAGATTCAATTACAGAGATGCTTTTCTCTGGTGAACAGTATCGTCGAAAGGATGCGATTGGTGGGATAGTCAACGCACTGTTGACCAGTATCTCGATTAAGCGAGTGGAGGCTAACTTTGAGAATGTACTGTTGGCTTACAATGCGGTGCTCGAGCCGAGCATGGACGGCACACTCGATAAGCTGAAACACTTTGTCAGCGAGTTCGTTATTCAAGTGCCACAGGTTCAGGTCATCGAATACAAAGGTCAACAGATCATCATGGATATGTTTGAAGCATTCAGCGCAGATCCTGAACGCTTGCTGCCACTGCCCATCAAGAAGCAATGGCTACAACATCAAGATGAGTCTCGAAAAATGCGCGTGATAGCCGATTACATTTCATCGATGACTGATGATCTTGCGCAGAAAATGCATCAGCAACTGTTCTCAGCTCATACCGAGTTTTAATTCCTGACTCACTTTACTAAAACGGCTTAATCTAAGTAGTTTTTCTCAAACACGCCCGGCGGCATTTGATTGATTTGAAACTGAATCATTTGGTCAAATGCCGTTAGCAAAGGGCTAAAGTCGCCATCACGCTCTAACAAGCTAAGTAAATGATAGCCAGCTTCAACGGTTGAAAGGCTATTTTCACTGGGTGCTTTGCGAATTCGGTAATTACCCTTGAGATCTTTCGGTAAATGAACCGTGTTCAACGCATGCAAGTTACTCGATACTTGCCACATCTTGAATGCTTTCTTCCACGTGCCATCCAATAAAATCACACGCAGCTTCTTATTGGGAGATGTCGCCGACTCAACTGAAACAGAGTTTTCGCTTGGGTATAAAATCACATGTTGATACTGTTCATCGCACAACAATGCGTTGAGTTGTTCGTTGTCTGAAAAGTCTTCGCCAACAAACGTCACGCTGTTATTAAGAGATAACGAGAGAATACGCGCTGTTCCCATCGGACGATGCTCTTCTGATGGGTGCTGAAGAATGATAAGCTCAACATTCGATTCGAGTGGTGTAACCCACTGACAAATACAAGCTTTCAAAGCCTTGCTGCATTGGGGGCAATAACGAGACATGGATTTAATGTGTACCCTGTTTTAATTTTCATTTCACTTTTATGCGTCTTATTCCAATTTGAGCCAATACAAGCTTGGGTCGTTTGGGATAGCAATGCGATTGCCGATGGGCAATGGTGGCGAATCCTAACAGGAAACTTTTCACATACCAACTACTCGCATCTTCTGATGAATCTAGCAGGCTTGTGGATCATCAGCTACCTGTTTCAACCGAGTAAAAAACAGCTTGTTGTTGCTTTGCTTGTGATCAGTTTAGTGACTGGCGTCGCTCTGTTGTTTTCAAGTATTCAGATCTACGTTGGCCTATCGGGCACTTTGCATGGGTTGTTTGGCTTATTCGCGCTCAGAGAGGCTTTAAACGGCAGGAAGTCTAGTTGGCTGTTAGTATTCGGATTAGTCGCTAAAATCGCTTGGGAGCAGCTTATTGGCCCTTCTAGCACGACTGGTGAACTGATTAATGCTCGTATCGCGATTGAAGCCCACCTAGCAGGTGCATTGGCCGGAGGCTTCATATCTATCGCTTCATTTCTAACAAGTAGAAAAACGGGTCAAAGTTGAATTCTTTCGCGGTTCTTTTCAACCGTCGCTTCACCTATCCCTTTGACACTCACCAAATCATCAGCAGTAGTAAATGCCCCGTTCTGATCTCTGTAATCGACGATTTCTTTGGCTTTCTTGTCACCCACGCCAACCAATAGTGCTGAAAGTTCTTCTGCCGTCGCGGTATTGATGTTGACCGTAATCTCAATGCCTTCGTAAAGCTCAGCCTTGGTTGGGCTGTCTGCAAACACGGCAGGGCTTAAGAGCATCAGAAATGAAAGAATTAGTGTTGAATATATCGTGCGCATAAATAGTTCCTTTGTTCAAAAAACGTAACTTATGCATTTGCCGCGCTAGATAACACAATCACCAGATAAAAATAAAGCGGATCACCTAAGTGACCCGCTTCGTTATACATCTTATTTTCATCAGCTTGTTTGTTGGCTCACAAATCTGAATTAAAGCCTAACAATCACGTGTTGATTTCAGTAGTAAGCTCTAACTTGAGCTTGCTACTGAGGTAATCAAACGCTTACTGACCTTGACCCACTACGTAGTATTCAACGTCTGCGTTTTTACGAAGTACGTTTAATACGTTAGTCAGGTCTTGCTGGTTACCAACTCGCTCCAACTGTGCACCAATTTGAGTGCTGTAGGCTGGGTTGATCTCAGCCGTTACTTTAGAAAGCTCAACAACAACGATATTACCGTCTTGGTCTTTAGATTGACCGAACACAGCTTGACCTGCTTCTGGTTTCGCTAGAGCGAATACAGATGCCGCTAATGGCGAGTTACGGTCAATCGTTTCAAGTTCAGTGAACTCAAGGTTGTTGTCCGCTAGTACTGCTTCATTGCCTTGCTCAAGTTCGTTGACTAGAGAAACACCTAGCTCAACCGCTTGCTGCTCTGCTTGTACAGCAGACAGTGCAGCGACAACTTGATCTTTCACTTCAGCTAGAGGAAGAACTGTCTCATCACGAGTCTCTTCTACACGAACAACAATTACGTGCTCAGGTGCAACTTCGATAACTTCCGAGTTTAGACCGTCTTCTTTCACTTCAGGGCTCAAGATAGCTTGCATAACTGCAGGCGTCATCAGAACTTCTGGAGCGTCAACTTGAGAGATGAAATCTGTCGTTGTGATCTTCGCGTTGATAGCTTCTGCAGAATCAACTAGAGAATCTGGGAATTCAAACGCTACTTTTTCTAGCTCAGTTTGTTGCTCGTAGAACTGATCAACTGCGTGTTGGTCTAGAAGCTCTGTCTTAATCTCTGCCGCTACTTCAGTGTAAGGCTGAGCTTGAGACGCTTTTAGTTCGTCTAGCTTGATGATGTGGTAGCCGAAATCAGATTTAACTAGGCCAGTAGTATCGCCAATATTCTCAAGAGCGAAAGCCGCGTCTTCGAATGCAGGGTCCATAACATCGCGCTCAATCCAACCTAGGTCACCGCCAACGTCTGCACTACCGAAGTCGTCAGATTTCTCTTCCGCTAGCGTAGCAAAATCAGCGCCTGCATTTAGCTCGTCTAGGATTGCCTGAGCTTTCGCTTCGTCATCGCCTTGAACTAGGATGTGGCTAACTTTACGTTGCTCTTCCGTTGAGTACTTGTCTAGGTGCTCTTGGTAGTATTTCTGTGCCTCTTCATCGCTTACTTCAAGCTGAGACTTAAGCGCTTCAGCAGAAAGCTCAATGTAAGATACCTTAGCTTGCTCTGGACGAGTGTAAGCTGCTGGGTTCTCTTGGTAGTACTGTTCGATTTGCTCGTCAGTTAACTCGATGTCTTTTGCAAGGTCAGCAACAGACAGTGTCACTGTGCGAATGTCACGAGTTTGTGCGATAAGCTTGCTCTGAGTATCGATTTCGCCCTGAAGAACGAATTCACTGCCTTGAAGTGCAGTCACAAGCTGGTTGCGCATAAGATCACGACGCATGTATTCAGCGAAGCTCTCTGCGCTGAAACCTGCACGACGTAGTGCCGATTGGTAAACTTCTTGGTCGAATTGACCCGCCGTTTGGAACTGAGGCATTTCTAGAATCATGGTGCGGATTTGAGAATCACTGATTCGTAGGCCTAGAGACTCAGCTTGCTGCTCAAGCAGTACGTCATTGATCATGCGATCAAGTACTGATTTACGGAAAGACTCTACGTAAGCAGGGTCTGCAAGCATTTGCGCGAAGTAATCGCCAAGTTGAGACTGCATACGATTACGTTCGTTTTGGTAAGCCTGTTCGAACTCACCACGAGCAATTTCTGTGTTGCCAACTTTAGCTGCTGCGTTGTTACCGCCACCGGTGATGTAGCTGCCTACACCTGCGAATACGAATGACAGGATAATCAACCCAAGGATAATTTTTACCGCGATGCTATTCACGCCTTCGCGTAATCGATCCATCATAATTTAAGTGCTCTCCGGATATGAAGCATTGGCTTCAAAATAAAAATCTATTCACGCGATATTATCAGAAAAAGAAATGCGCATCAGTAGGATGCGCATAATTTAAATAAGTTCAATGTGCTTTGTACACATACTGTTTAAGAATGAAACATCATTTTTCAAACAGTAAACGCATTTTACTGCCTTCCCCTCTTAAATGGAGGTTTCAGCAGTGAAAATTAGTTACATGCGTCTTTAAGTGCTTTACCCGCTTTGAAGCCAGGTACTTTAGCTTCTGCGATTTGGATCTCTTCACCAGTTTTTGGGTTACGACCTGTACGAGCAGCACGAGTACGAACACTGAAAGTACCAAAGCCAACAAGTGCAACTTGGTCACCAGATTGTAGCGTTGTGCCAACTGCTTCGATGAATGCGTCTAGAGCGCGGCCAGCTGAAGCTTTAGAGATGTCTGCGTTTTCTGCGATTGATTCTACTAGTTGTGTTTTATTCACTGTTTTTCCCCTATGTGTCATCTGTGACTACTTCTGATGACTGTACGTTCCATTTTGGTTTTAATTTAGCCGCAAGCCTTATTGCAAAAGGGCTGCCGCTTTGATCAATAACTTAGCGTCCAAAAAAAACGCTGACAAGCCTTTTCGGGCCTATCAGCGTAATTCTTTACTTATTTTTGCTATGCATCACTATTTTTTCACGTCAAACTCGACCCCTGACGGATCTCGTTCTAGCGCGACTTTGAGTACTTCATCAATCCACTGAACCGGGATCACCTTCAAGTCAGCGATTACGTTGTCTGGAATTTCTTCCAAATCACGCTCATTGTCTTTAGGGATCAGTACAGTTTTGATGCCGCCACGGTGTGCAGCAAGCAGTTTTTCTTTCAAGCCACCGATAGGTAAAACTTCACCACGAAGGGTAATTTCACCTGTCATACCGACCTCTGCTTTAACCGGGTTACCCGTCAAGCTAGAGACAAGTGCAGTACACATTGCGATACCCGCACTCGGGCCATCTTTCGGTGTAGCACCTTCTGGTACGTGAACGTGAATGTCACGTTTTTCGTAAAAATCTGAGTTGATACCCAGTTTTTCAGCACGAGAACGAACCACTGTCATTGCCGCTTGAATCGACTCTTTCATCACGTCGCCAAGTGAGCCAGTTTGCGTTAGCTTACCTTTGCCCGGCATTGCTTCGGTCTCGATAGTCAGTAGATCACCACCCACTTGAGTCCACGCTAGGCCTGTTACTTGACCGATACGGTTGCTTTCATCCGCTTTACCGAAGTCGTGGCGTTGAACACCTAAGTACTCTTTCAGGTTATCAATGTTAACCGTTACAGACTTAAGATCGCTGTCTAGCAAGATGTTCTTCACTGCTTTACGACAGATTTTTGAGATTTCACGCTCTAGGCTACGTACACCCGCTTCACGCGTGTAGTAACGAATGATGCCGATGATTGCAGAGTCTTCAATCTCAATTTCATGAGGCTTAAGACCGTTGCGTTGAACTTGCTTGTCCAGTAAATGGCTCTTAGCAATGTTCAGCTTCTCATCTTCTGTGTAACCAGATAGACGAATCACTTCCATACGGTCCAGTAGAGGCCCAGGAATGTCCATCGAGTTCGATGTTGCCACGAACATAACATCTGACAGATCGTAATCTACTTCTAGGTAGTGATCGTTAAATGCGTTGTTTTGTTCTGGATCTAGAACTTCTAGAAGTGCTGAAGATGGGTCGCCACGCATATCAGAAGACATCTTATCGAGCTCATCTAATAGGAACAGTGGGTTCTTAACACCAACTTTAGACATCTTCTGGATCAGTTTACCCGGAAGTGAACCGATGTACGTACGACGGTGACCACGAATCTCAGCTTCATCACGAACGCCACCAAGTGCCATACGCGTGTACTTACGACCCGTTGCCGCAGCAATCGAACGACCTAGCGAGGTTTTACCTACACCAGGAGGACCAACAAGACAAAGGATTGGGCCTTTTAGCTTGTTGATACGGTTTTGTACTGCCAAGTATTCAAGAATACGTTCTTTAACACGCTCTAAGCCGTAGTGGTCTTCGTTTAAGATCTCTTCCGCTTTCGCTAGATTCTTTTTCACTTTTGAACGCTTAGCCCAAGGAACGCCCACCATCCAATCAATGTAGCTACGTACTACTGTTGCTTCAGCAGACATTGGCGACATCATTTTCAGTTTTTGCAGTTCTTGCTCGGTTTTTTCACGAGCTTCTTGAGGCATCTTAGAGTCTTCGATCTTCTTCTTCAGAGTCTCGAATTCATCAGGAGCGTCGTCCATCTCGCCAAGTTCTTTCTGAATCGCTTTCATTTGCTCATTCAGGTAGTACTCACGCTGAGATTTTTCCATTTGCTTCTTAACGCGGCCACGAATGCGTTTTTCAACTTGCAAGATGTCAATTTCTGACTCCATTTGGCCCATCAAGAATTCCAGACGTTCAGTCACATCTAAGATTTCTAGAACGTGCTGCTTGTCTACCAGTTTAAGTGGCATGTGTGCAGCAATCGTATCAGCAAGGCGAGCTGCCTCATCAATACCGTTCAGAGATGTTAGAACTTCTGGTGGAATCTTTTTGTTCAGCTTAATAAAGCCTTCGAATTGATTGATCGCGCTGCGAACAACCACTTCTTGTTCTTTTTCGTCAAGTTCTGAGGTTACAACGTATTCTGCGTCCGCTAAGAAAAACTCACTTTCTTTGAATTGGTGAATTTTTGCACGCTGCTGACCTTCGACAAGCACTTTAACAGTACCATCAGGGAGCTTTAGTAACTGAAGAATGGTAGCGACAGTACCTACTTTAAATAGGTCGTCAATTGAAGGCTCATCAGTGTCCGCTTCTTTCTGCGCTACAAGTAGTACTTGTTTGTTAGCTTCCATTGCCGATTCAAGGCAAGTAATCGATTTTTCGCGACCAACAAACAATGGAATAACCATGTGTGGGTAAACCACTACATCACGTAGAGGTAGCACGGGGATTTCGATACGCTCGGAACGTTCCAAGTTCATATATTTCTCTCTTCCGCTTTAACTTATAAAGCAGTATATGGGGCTTAAACGACTGGATTCAATGGAAGAATAAAAAAAAGGAGGTAATTGCTTACCTCCTTTTTCAATTTGAGTGACTTGTCTAAAAAAGACCTACTCTGCAACAGCTGCTTGGTTATCTGAGTTGCTGTAAATTAATAGTGGTTCTGACTCACCATTAATTACCGACTCATCAATCACAACCTTGCTTACATCAGTTGAAGATGGCAGTTCGTACATAGTTTCTAGTAGAACACCCTCCAAGATAGAGCGTAGACCACGAGCACCCGTTTTACGGTTCATTGCTTTCTTAGCAATGGCACGTAAAGCGTCTTCACGGAATTCTAGCTCTGTATCCTCAAGCTCAAATAATGCTGCGTACTGTTTTGTAAGTGCATTCTTTGGCTCACATAGGATTTGGATTAGCGCTTCTTCATCAAGCTCTGTCAGTGTTGTTGTCACAGGTAGACGACCAATGAATTCTGGAATCAGACCATATTTCACTAGATCTTCAGGTTCTACTTGAGTGAACAATTCACCGATAGTTTTGGTTTCATCTTTTGAACGCACTTCTGCGCCAAAGCCGATACCTGAACCTGTTTCTACACGCTGTTCAATCACTTTATCTAGGCCTGCAAACGCACCACCACAGATAAATAAGATCTTAGACGTGTCCACTTGCAAGAACTCTTGCTGTGGATGCTTACGACCACCTTGAGGTGGAACTGAAGCTACTGTACCTTCAACAAGTTTTAGTAGAGCTTGCTGTACACCTTCACCAGACACGTCACGCGTGATTGATGGGTTTTCAGCTTTACGAGAAATCTTGTCGATTTCATCGATGTAAACAATGCCGCGTTCCGCTTTCGCTACGTCGTAATCACATTTCTGAAGCAACTTCTGGATGATGTTTTCAACATCTTCGCCCACGTAACCCGCTTCGGTTAGTGTTGTTGCGTCTGCCATTGTGAAAGGAACGTCTAGGAAACGAGCCAATGTTTCAGCCAGTAGTGTTTTACCACTACCAGTAGGACCGATAAGAAGAATGTTACTCTTACCTAGCTCTACGCCTTCAGCTGTCGTATCACCATTACGTAAACGCTTGTAGTGGTTATAAACTGCAACTGCTAGCACTTTCTTCGCGTATTCTTGACCGATTACATAGTCGTCAAGATGCTCACGAATCTCACGCGGCGTTGGCAGCGATTCCGATTCTTTCTTAGGAAGAACATCTTTAATTTCTTCACGAATAATGTCGTTACAAAGATCGACACATTCATCACAAATGTAAACAGAAGGACCTGCGATTAACTTGCGAACTTCGTGTTGGCTTTTGCCACAGAAAGAGCAGTAAAGCAGTTTACCGCTACCACCCTCTTTGCTTTTATCTGTCATTCGCTAACCTCTTAGCCTTAACTCTCTATGCTTGAGTGTATATCAATTTGAATCACTTTGCGTTAAACAATTGCCCTGCAATTATTGACCGCGGTGATTAAGAACTGAATCCACCAAGCCGTATTCTACTGCTTGATCAGCAGACATGAAGTTATCACGATCTGTATCGCGCTCAACAACTTCTAGAGGCTGACCTGTGTGCTCTGCCAATAGTTTGTTTAGCTTTTGTTTGATCGTTAGGATCTCTTGCGCGTGAATTTGAATATCAGACGCTTGGCCTTGGAAACCGCCAAGTGGCTGGTGAATCATTACACGTGAGTTTGGAAGCACGTGACGCTTACCAGGAGTACCACCCGCTAGTAAGAATGCACCCATAGAGCAAGCTTGACCCATACATACTGTGCTCACGTTTGGCTTGATGAACTGCATTGTGTCGTAGATAGACATGCCTGCTGTTACGCTACCGCCAGGTGAGTTGATGTAAAGATAGATATCTTTGTCTGGGTTTTCTGATTCCAAGAAAAGCAGTTGAGCCACGACAAGATTTGCCATGTGGTCTTCCACTTGACCTGTTAAGAAAATGATACGTTCTTTTAATAGACGAGAATAAATATCGTAAGAACGTTCACCACGGGAAGTCTGTTCAACCACCATAGGAACTAGTGCGTCCATAATCGATGGCATTGTATTTTTTTCTTGGTAGCTCATATTCTTATGTCCCTAAAATAAATGGCCCGAATGATTAAATCATACGGACCATTGTTAGCAGAATTGTTGACCGTACGTCAACCTTCTACGTCAGATATTACTATATTAAGCAGGTTGCTGATTCATTAGCTCGTTGAAGCTAACTTCTTTATCAGAAACTTGAGCTTTAGCGATGATTGCATCAATAGCTTGCTCTTCTAGAGCAACGTTGCGCATGTTGTTCATCATTTGCTCGTTTTGCTCGTAGTAAGCAATAACTTCTGTTGGATCTTCGTATGCTGTAGCCATCTCTTCGATGATAGCTTTAACTTTCTCGTCGTCAGCTTTTAGCTCTTCAGTCTTGATTACTTCACCAAGAAGAAGACCTACAACTACGCGACGTTTAGCTTGCTCTTCGAACAGCTCACGTGGAAGTTGGTCAGCAGCTTCAGTGTTGCCACCGAAACGTTGAGCAGCTTGTTGACGTAGAACACCGATCTCTTGATCGATTAGAGCAGAAGGTACGTCGATGTTGTTTTCGTTAACTAGACCGTCGATAGCTTGCTCTTTGATGCGGTTCTTAACAGCTTGCTTAAGCTCACGCTCCATGTTCTTACGAACTTCAGCTTTAAGACCTTCAACGCCGTCAGTTGCGCCGAACTTAGCAACGAATTCTTCGTTTAGTTCTGGAAGTTCACGAGCTTCAACTTTGTTCAGCTTGATAGAGAACTTAGCTGCTTTACCTTTTAGGTTTTCAGCGTGGTAATCTTCTGGGAAGTTTACGTCGATTTCGAATTCCATACCTGCTGTTTTACCAACGATACCGTCTTCGAAGCCAGGGATCATGCGACCAGCGCCCATCTCTAGTGGGAAGTTCTCAGCTTTGCCGCCTTCAAACTCTTCACCGTCGATAGAACCAACGAAGTCGATAGTTGCACGAGAACCAGCGTCAGCAGCAGCTTCAACTTCAGTCCAAGTTGCTTGTTGCTTACGTAGAGTTTCGATCATCTCTTCAACGTCAGCTTCTTTAACTTCTACTGCTGGTTTCTCAACAGTGATGTTTTCTAGACCTTTCAGCTCAACTTCTGGGTAAACTTCAAAAGTTGCGTTGAATACTAGGTCAGCGCCTTCGTTGTTTTCAACTGGTGCGAAAGTAGGTGCGCCAGCTGGGTTGATTTTCTCTTTAACGATCGCTTCGATGAAGTGACGTTGCATTACTTCGCCCATCACGTCTTGACGTACTGCTTTGCCGTACATTTTAGCAACCATCTTCATTGGCACTTTGCCTTTACGGAAACCATCGAAACGACGGTTTTTCGCGATGTTGCGTAGTTCAGCTGTAACTGCATCTTCGATGTTAGCAGCAGGAACAGTAATATTAAGACGGCGCTCTAGGCCTTCTAGCGTTTCAACAGTAACTTGCATTATATAAACCTCAAAACTGGCTCAGTAATCTGAGCATATGAGCCGTAACTTAGCTTTAATTCAAAAGCAGACGTTGTTGGCTGCATCCTTGTGTAGTGCTCTATCCGAACACCTAATTTAAAATCGAGCATTGATGTCTGAATTGATTATTCAACCAAACACCAGACTAATCAGCGATATCTTCGTTCTTCACACGTCGATTAAAACGCAATAAAGCTTGTTTTCAGAAACAAGAAAGGTATCTCCGATTAGCCTCAGGACAGAAATTTTAGACGCGACATTCTAGCGATCTGTTTAATCTCTGTCGAGCCGTTCACCTCTGCATGATGATGAATGCTCTAAATTCGTCCAACTAAGTGATACAAAAACGATCAAATCATCACTTAGCACAACAGAAATGGGGACAATAGCGACTTTTTCAAGGGAATCGAGGGCTTTTTTTGCTAAAAACCTTAAAAAGAGATCTTGCTCTTGTTTTACCCCTCAGAGTCGATAACTTTTTCAACAATCCCCGTTACAAACCCTTAACCTACATCCATCTGTTCACTCTCTGCTTTCAGCAAAAACTACCGCTATTTGCTACCATACACGAGAGAAGACAGGCTTGATTGTTTACCAAAGAAATCAGCGGAGAGCCTTCATGTTTCAAGCTTTTAAAATCCCAATACTGTTAATGGTCACATACAGTTTACTGATGGTGTTTGGCGGTCATTGGGTGTGGAGCACGAGCCATGAAAGTTTGTTAAATGATCATCAATCTAAGCTGGACCGCTTTTCTGTTCATATTTCAAGCCAATTGGATAAGTTCGCGCACATTCCCGAGCTGCTTTCAAAAGACAAAGAGCTGGTCGATGCCCTGCACTCTCCAAGTAACTCTGCGCAAATCGAACTCACTAATCGTTATCTAGAGCACGTAAACTCGGTGATTCAAGCATCCGACACCTACCTACTAGACAGTATCGGCACCACCATTGCAGCCAGTAACTGGAATCAACCGCGTTCTTTTATTCGTCGTAACTTTGCTTTCCGCCCCTACTTTCAAAAAGCGATTATTGGCAATGAAAATCAATATTTTGCGCTAGGTTCAACCTCTGGAAAGCGAGGCTATTATTATTCTTACCCCGTCTCCTATGCCGCCGAGATTATTGGCGTCATTGTCGTAAAGATGGATTTATCGCTGATTGAAGCAAGTTGGAAAGGCAAACAGAGTTTTTTTGTTGCTGACGATAAAGATCAAATTGTATTTATGTCGAGTAACCCTGAGTGGCTGTTCAAAAGCCTTCAGCCGCTAAGCGAAGTACAACACACTCGAATTCAAGAAAGCAGGCAGTATCTCGATACAAAAATAGAAAGCCTGCACTTCTCCGGCGATTTAGACAGTGCCACCAGTCGTATTGAGTCGCCACACAAACTCGTCCAAGAGCAGTTCTTTAGTTCTTCGCGTTTCCTAGCCGAACCAAAACTCACCATACGGGTATTTTCTCCGACCCACTTAGTTTGGTGGGACTTGGTTGCTTACCTTGTGGTTCTCAGCCTTATCTTTGCGATTATTTACCTCACAATGCAGCTCAACCACCATCGACAACAAAGACGCGCTCAGATAGATAGGCTGCAATCCGAAGCCAAGCAAAAGCTCGAATTTCAAGTACTCGAACGCACATCAGAGCTGCATGTCGAAATTAAACATCGTATCGAAACCGAACATGTATTGAGGCAAACCCAAGACGAACTCATCCAAGCCGCCAAACTGGCGGTGCTAGGTCAAATGTCGGCGAGCATCAGTCACGAACTGAATAACCCGCTCGCTGCGATTCGCAGTTATGCCGACAATGGCCGACTGTTTCTTGCCAAAGAAAAAACCGATCGTGTCGATGACAATCTATCGCGAATCTCGGCACTCACTGATCGCATGGCGAAAATCAGCCACCAGCTTCGCTCGTTCGCCAAAAAATCTACTGCGGAAGAACTGCACACCTTGCAAATACTCCCTATCTTACATTCATCGAAAGAGCTGATGAAGCCACAGCTCAAGAGTGAACGAGTTAAGGTCAACGAACTCCCTGAAATCTTTGATGCTTGCGTGCTCGCCAACGCTATTCAACTGGAACAGGTGATCATTAACCTGCTGACTAATGCGATTCAGGCGATGGAACAACAAGATGATAAACAATTAGCTATTCTGTTAGAGATTAGGGAGTCCGACCATCAACAAGCCCAGACCTTGCTGATTCATGTCGATGATAATGGTCCCGGCTTCACCTCCCCTTCGAACGGACACTTTTTTGAACCCTTCCATACCACCAAGAAAAACGGACTTGGACTTGGGCTATCGATTTCTCAACAAATAATCAGCGGAATAAATGGCAAGCTCGTTACCGGTAGTAGCCCTCAAGGCGGTGCTCGATTCAGCATAGAGCTGCCCCTTGTTGAACAAGAACAGCAAGCAAAAACTCAACAATAACCAGAATACAAAGAAGTAAAGGAATCACTATGTGTCACGTCTATTTCATTGATGATGAATCCGACCTAAGAATGGCGATAGAACAGAGCTTCGAGCTCGCCAACATTGATGCCGAATTCTTTCCCGACGCGGAGTCTGCTCTGCTCGCGATTCAAGAAAACGGCTTACCTCACGTGATCATCACTGATATCTGTTTACCGGGTCTATCCGGGCATGATCTGCTCAACACCGTAATGCACAAAGACAAAGAGATCCCTGTGATCATGATTACTGGTCACGGCGATATTTCAATGGCCGTTCAAGCCATCCAATACGGCGCCTATGACTTCATTGAAAAACCTTTCGCTAATGAACGCCTAGTCGAAACCACTAAGCGAGCGATAGAAAAACGTCAGCTCACCCTCGAGAACCTTGAGTTAAAACGTTCACTTAAAGCCAGCCAAGCACTTGGTCCAAGGATCATTGGTGACACGCAATCAATGACGGAGCTGCGGTCTATCATCACTCACGTTGCCGATACCAATGCCGACATATTGCTATTTGGCGAAACAGGCACTGGCAAAGAATTAGTTGCACGCTCTCTGCATGAACAAAGCAGCAGGCGAGAACAAAACTTCGTCGCAGTCAACTGCGGCGCAGTACCTGAAAATCTGATTGAGAGTGAACTGTATGGCCATGAGAAAGGGGCATTCACTGGCGCAGAAAGCAAACGTGTCGGTAAATTTGAATTTGCTCAGGGCGGAACTCTATTCTTAGATGAAATTGAGTCCATGCCAATGCAGGCACAAATTCGCCTGTTGCGCGTCTTGCAAGAACGCGTCATCGAAAGGGTTGGGTCTAATGGTTTAGTCCCTCTAGACATTCGAGTGATTGCGGCAACTAAAGTCGACCTAAAGAAAGCCGCTGAAGAAGGCTCTTTCCGCCAAGATCTCTATTATCGACTCAATGTTGTGACCTTAGATTTACCGCCGTTAAGAAGCCGGCAAGAAGATATCCCAGCACTCTTCCACCACTTCTTACTGGTCGCTGCGGCGCGTTATGGCAAGACTGCCCCTGCCCTTCCACAAAAGGAGCTGCACGCACTTTTGGCTCATGATTGGCCGGGAAATGTTCGAGAATTACGTAATACTGCAGAGCGTTTTGTACTTTTAGGTAAGCTTTCTCACTTATCAGACAGCGCCACTGAAACTACTCAAGAACTGTCTTTGGCAGAATTGGTATCTGACTTTGAAAAAAACACGTTGAAGCAGGCACTTATTGAATGCAATGGCAGTATAAAAGAGACCATGGAGAGGCTGCAATTACCGAGGAAAACCCTCTACGATAAGATGCAAAAGCACCAGCTAACGAAAGAATCTTATAAGGTAGAACCAAACTAAATTAGATTTGGGAGCAAGATCACCTATACTTATTTCGACAACAGGATGTTATGCAATAAATATAATAAGGAAGTGGTTATGGGTGAGAAAACAAAAGTGCCATCGATTACCGATACTTTCGAGATAGATGGTATTTTTTATGCTGACAATCATGTCGATCTACACACGCCAGAATTAGAGGCAAAACGCGCTTTGTATGAGCAGATAAAGCCTCATTCAAATCGTGGCAGAAATATAGATGAGGAGGTCTAGCGACCTCCTCATTTTTTATGGATTAAATTCCATGTCAGTGAATGACTCAAATAGCTACTTGGTTATGATCTCTGGTCCCATCAAGGTGGTTGGTAACCATGTTGATACCCAAGGTACGTAAGTGACGATAATCAGGAATAAGAACATCACCCCAACCCACGGCAATGCGGCTTTTACCACGTTCATCATCGACATCTTCGCGACACCTGCGGTCACAAACAAATTGAGCCCGACAGGCGGCGTTATCATCCCTATCTCCATGTTCACCACCATCATGATACCTAGGTGAATTGGGTCGATACCGAGCGCAATTGCAATTGGGAATACCAAAGGAGCAACAATGATCAGCAAGCCTGATGGCTCCATGAACTGCCCACCAATCAAGAGTAAAACGTTTACTACAATCAAAAAGGTGATCGGACCCAAGCCCGCAGATAGCATAGACTCAGTGATCATTTGAGGAATGCGTTCTTCGGTCAGTACATGCTTAAGAATCAGAGCATTGGCAATGATAAACAGCAGCATGATCGTCAGCTTGCCTGCATCGTAAAGTGTGTCTTTGGTGTCTTTATGGAAAAACGTTTGGAACACCTTAACCAAAGCAGGCTTTGTATTGTTCTTGTCAGCGAAAGGCCCCATATCTTTATAGATAAAGTTGGCAATGAAGAAGGCATACACCGCAGCCACTGCCGCCGCTTCTGTCGGAGTAAAGATGCCGCCGTAGATACCACCTAGAATGATGACAATCAGCAGCAAGCCCCAGCTCGCATCTTTCGCAGCTGCGAACATCTCGCCCCAGCCCACAAATGGCTGTGCCGGAATCTTCTTAATACGTGCTGCGATGTAGATAGCAATCATCAACATCACACCCGCCAGCAAACCAGGAATAACGCCACCTAAGAACATACGACCTACCGATACATCGGTCGCAGCCGCGTAAACCACCATCACGATGGACGGCGGAATCAAAATACCCAAAGTACCCGCGTTACAGATAACCCCTGCCGCGAACTCTTTTGAGTAACCGTTTTTGATCATACCTGCGATAACGATACTACCGATCGCCACTACCGTTGCAGGAGATGAACCAGAAAGGGCTGCGAACATCATACATGCCACAACCGACGCCATCGCCAAGCCGCCGCGGAACCAACCTACCATCGCGATAGCAAAACGGATAATACGTTTCGCCACGCCACCAGTAGACATGAAGCTAGAGGCCAAAATAAAGAAAGGAATCGCTAAGAGTGTGTAGTGGCCTGCAAATGCATTAAACAGCGTTTGTGCAACGGATGCCAAAGAAGCATCTGAATGCATCAATAAGAATATGACGCTTGATAAACCGAGGGAAATCGCAATTGGCACACCGACCAACATGAAAGCAATTACCATTAAAAATAGAAATAACATTGCCATGATTAGTCTTCCTTACCGTTAGATTTTGTACCCGACTCATTCGCCTTGTTTTGCTTAGTCGAATCCAATACCGCTGTCGCGTCTTCATCAGAACCCGCTAAAACATCAGCTTTTAATGCATCCAGCTCTTCTTCGGCTTCATGGCCTGCAATCATGCGGTCAAGTTTGCCCGTCGCCACTTGATAAGCGATTTGGATGAATCGGAACGTCAGCATTGCCATACCAATCGGCAGTGCCATGTAAGGAATAAAACGTGGCAATTTCTCGTATCGTTCACCTTCATTCAGCCAGTCGGCAAGAAACTGAAGCATCTCTGGCATTGGAATATCATCGGTTTCATACCAAGCGCGCTCAGTCGCGAATGGGTACCAATAATTCCAAGAACCGATAAGAAGTAAGATTGAAAATGCTAGGCAGCTTGTCACAGCGATGAGCGCATACACTTTGCGTAGCTTTTCTGGGGCAAGGTTGATGATCACATCAACACCAATGTGGAAGTGTTTTTTAACGCCATAAGATGCGCCCACTAACACCATCCAAGCAAACATGAACACGGTCAGTTCCAGTGCCCATAAGATGTTGTCATTGAATGCGTATCGAAATACCACGTTGGCAAAAGTAAGTAGCGTCATTGCGCCAAGGAAAAATGCGATTAATGACTCTTCAATCACATCTGTAACTCTTCCGACTTTGGAAAAAAATGAGGTTTCCAGTGCTGATTCGCTAGAATTTGGTTGTTCCATTTGAGGCTTTTCCATAATTGACTCCGCTTATAATTGTTTTAATAAGGAGTGACGAATACTCGCCACTCCCTTAGCGGTGTTATTGGTTTGAAGCTAACGCTGCATCGATAAGGTCTGAACCGATGTCTTTTTCAAACTTCTTCCATACTGGTTGAAGTGCAGCTACCCATGCTTCACGCTGTTCAGGCGTAAGTGTACGAACCTCACCACCCGCTTCGATGATGTTGTTTTTGTTCGCTAGGTTAACTTTTGAAGATTCTGCGTTACGCGTCTCAGACACTTCTTGAACGATAGTGCCAAGCTGTGTGCGTACATCTTCAGGTAGGTCTTTCCAGAAGTCGTTTGACGTTACAACTAGGTAATCCAAGATACCGTGATTAGTTTCGGTCACGCCGTCTTGTACTTCAAAGAACTTCTTACCGTAGATGTTTGACCATGTGTTCTCTTGACCATCGATAACTTTAGTTTGCAAGCCACCGTACACTTCTTTGAAAGACATCTTCTGTGGGTTAGCGCCTAGTTGTTCAAACTGAGCCACCAATACATCCGATGCTTGAACACGGAATTTCAAACCTTTTGCATCTTCAGGGCTGATAAGAGGTTTGTTCGCCGACATCTGTTTCATGCCATTGTGCCAAAACGCAAGACCTTGCAGGCCACGACGCTTCATCGCGTTCTTCAGCTTTTCACCAGATTCTGAGTTTTGGAAACGGTCAACGGCTTCTACGTCTTCAAATAGGAAAGGAAGGTCAAAAATGCGGTATTTCTTAGTGAACTTCTCAAATTTTGACAGCGATGGCGCCGCCATTTGAACATCACCATTTAACAGGGCTTCCAGTACCTTATTATCATCGTAAAGTGTTGAGTTAGGGAAAACTTGCATACAAGCTTTTCCATTCATTTCTGTGTTTACTCGCTCTTCCAGTAAAGAAGCGGCGATGCCTTTCGGGTGCTTATCGGTATTGGTTACATGACTGAATTTAATCACGATTTCACCAGGGTCACAGTTTGCAGCAGCATTAAAACTTGTGAGCGCCAGAGCAGATACAGACAGCAGGGTAAGAGGCTTAAACATTATTATTCTCCTTAGTAAACAAAGCAGCCCTTCAATGGGAACTGCGTGCTTTCACTAATGCAATTAGTGCGCCATATTGACACAATTCATTAACAAGCCTTTAACCGCAAGGCTTCATCAGATCTGCCTGCAGTTGTCGCTAACTCGCTACAAAAATTAATGGGTGGAAAATGACACATAGAATATTTGTAAATGGGTGGGAGTTGACCAAAGCATCAGTGATAAATGAGGTCTGACCAAAAGCCCCTTTCACGATGATGCCTTGAAGTAATTTCAACCTATCCTGTAGAGTGCTGCACAACTTAGTCAGATTTACTGATCCACTACTTACCAAGAGTTGCTACCCATGAGTCAGATCTACCATCACCCAGTACAGATTTACTACGAAGATACCGATCACTCAGGTGTGGTTTATCACCCTAACTTTCTTAAATACTTTGAGCGTGCGCGCGAGCATGTGTTGGGCAGCGATAAACTGGCAGAGTTGTGGAATGAACATGGACTGGGGTTTGCGGTGTATAAAGCCAATATGACCTTTCAAGACGGCGTTGAGTTCGCAGAGATCTGCGATATCCGAACCTCTTTTGAGCTCGATGGCAAATACAAAACCTTATGGCGACAAGAGGTATGGCGTAAAGATGCAACCAAACCTGCCGTGATTGGTGATATCGAGATGGTTTGCCTAGATAAAGACAAACAACTTCAGCCTGTACCCGCAGAAGTATTAAAAGCGATGCTTGGCGAAACGAGTTAGCCAATATTACGAATGGCTGAGAGCGAGCCGTGTTCAAGATTAGAAGCTAAAGGTTCTAGTGTAACGAACGTAAACTCAGCCAAGTAGCTTCGATTTGGGGAAGCACTTAATCTCTAATTGCATAGGAAGCGTTGCACCACCAAGCGTCACGGCAAATCGAAACTGGTTATCCAGCCTTCCTAAACTGCATTGCCAATCTGTTGAAGTATTGTCATTTTCAGCAGCATCCAACCCTACACCGTTATGGACAATGATTCCTCCATGTAACTCTGGTCGTAAACCCGACGAATGAACTGGCAGCGTTTGTTGAGTTAGATTGGAAAAATCGAACGAAAAACTTTTCAATGATGTGGCCAACCCCTTACCTGTCGCTTTGATGTACGACTCTTTCAGTGCCCACAAATCAAAAAAACGTTCTCTTTGAGATACCTCATCCAGCTCGAGTAAATCGTTAATCTCAAATTCCGAAAAGTAATGCTTCATGATCGCCGCGATGTTGGTCGAGCTTCTTGCATGTTCTATATCCACCCCAAGCTGTAGTGGTTGCCCTTTCGTTCGGCAGACAGCAATCAGTAAATGATCTTGACTGTGGCTAATATTGAAATTCAGTCCGGTTTTGTGTTGCTGCTCTGCAATCAAGCTTGGTTTGCCTTTTTCACCATACTCAAATCGCCACTCTTCAGCCGTCAAATCAGAGTAGATCGACAGAACCTCTCGTAAGTAGTTACGAACATAGAGCGCTTGGATCTGAGATGAAGGCATTCGATAACGCTCAACCTTAGCGACTTCATCGTCGGTCAGTTTCTGTTTAAGGCACGACACATGATCAGTACCTTCATCCAAATTGCTTAGAGAACAAAGCCACAAATCAACGACTGGTGTTTCCATCTTTTGAGCACTCACTTCTTAAAAATCACTATTCATAAAGCCATCAATAAAACATCAAAACGAACAAATTTAACTCACCTATATTTTGAGAGAAACATAGAGAATTTGGGCAGGAAACACCCTTCATATGCGGACTTAAAACTAATTTTTCAAATAATAACAAATTAAAACACAGATCACACTTAGCCTTACGGAACAGGCATCTATTAAATGTTACTTACAAAAATATGACATAGATCTCACCAAGTAAAAAAATAGAGCATAAACACTAAAAAACCACTCATATCCATTAATTATCAATAAGTTAATTGCATTAAAAATACAAAAAATAAAAGTTCAGTAAAATCATCTGGTCTGAACAGATCATAGTGGCCTCTGGGAGCATTGTATCGGCCACTCACCTCGGGTAGCCTGCTCAACCATTAAACAAATTCACACGTTTTTATTGCGGATACCTGCTTTGCATAAAGCAGTACTTTGGACAGGATTTAAATGGACATTAACCTCACATTCGAATACCCCCTTCACGCATTAAACACGTTCTCAACGTCTGCAAGTCAATGAACTTCGCACCCCCTATTTCAGTCAGGTGGCCAACTTTCGGCAGCCTTACTCTTCAGCTGCGTTTGCCCAAATCTGTTTCAGATTTATTTTCGATTCAATTAAAAGCGCAGCCTCAAAACACGACATCGCCCTCAGTGATTTCAAGTGGAGACTCATAATGAGCCAACCCGAAAAAAATACACCGGAATCAGTCGACGACACTCGACTTAATAAACGTCTTAAAGACATGCCTATTGCTATCGTTGGTATGGCAAGCATGTTTGCGAACTCTCGCTACCTAAACAAATTCTGGGATTTGATCAGCGAAAAGATCGATGCAATTACCGAAGTGCCTGATACACACTGGCGCCCAGAAGATTACTACGATTCAGATCGTACTACGCCAGACAAATCTTACTGTAAGCGCGGTGGCTTCATCCCAGAAGTTGACTTCAACCCTATGGAATTCGGCCTTCCGCCAAATATCCTAGAACTGACTGATACGTCACAGCTGCTATCTCTGATCGTGGCAAAAGAAGTACTTGAAGATGCGAAACTTCCTGAAGGTTACGATCGCGATAAGATCGGTATTACACTCGGTGTAGGCGGTGGTCAGAAGATCGCTCAAAGCTTGAATGCTCGTCTTCAATACCCTGTTTTGAAAAAAGTCTTCAAGAGCAGTGGCATCAACGACGAAGACAGCGAAATGCTGATCAAAAAATTCCAAGACCAATACATCCACTGGGAAGAGAACTCATTCCCTGGTTCATTAGGTAACGTAATTTCAGGTCGTATTGCTAACCGCTTTGACCTTGGTGGCATCAACTGTGTAGTAGATGCTGCGTGTGCAGGTTCTCTAGCCGCAATGCGCATGGCACTGAGCGAGCTGGTTGAAGGCCGCAGTGAAATGATGATCACTGGTGGTGTGTGTACTGATAACTCACCAACCATGTACATGAGCTTCTCTAAAACCCCAGCATTCACTACAAACGAAACCATTCAACCTTTCGACATCGATTCAAAAGGCATGATGATTGGTGAAGGCATCGGCATGGTTGCTCTTAAGCGCCTTGAAGATGCTGAACGTGACGGCGACAGAATCTACTCAGTGATTAAAGGTGTCGGTTCTTCTTCGGATGGTAAGTTCAAGAGTATTTACGCGCCTCGCCCTGAAGGACAAGCAAAAGCACTCAAACGTGCTTATGATGATGCAGGTTTCGCACCGCACACGCTTGGCCTACTAGAAGCGCACGGCACAGGTACTGCAGCAGGCGATGTTGCTGAATTTGGTGGCTTAAACTCGGTATTCAGTGAGAACAATGAAGAGAAGCAACACATTGCGTTAGGCTCTGTGAAATCTCAAATTGGTCACACTAAATCAACCGCGGGTACTGCAGGTTTAATCAAAGCTGCCTTAGCACTGCACCACAAAGTACTGCCGCCAACGATTAACGTATCGGCTCCGAATCCTAAACTGGATATCGAAAACTCGCCGTTCTACCTAAACACACAAACGCGCCCTTGGATGAAACGTGTCGACGGCACACCACGCCGTGCAGGTATCAGCTCATTCGGTTTTGGTGGCACTAACTTCCACGTGGTATTGGAAGAGTACACACCAGAGCACACTCGCGGTGACAAATACCGTCAACGCCAAGTGCCGCAAACTCTGTTATTCAGCGCAGAATCTCGTCAAGCACTGATCAATGAACTTAAACAGGTTTCAACTCAAACTGCAGATGCAGCGTTCAAACTGGAAGCGCTTGCTGAGCAACACGCTCTACGCGAAGTTGACGCTAAGCATGCTCGTCTTGGTTTAGTTGTAACTGACCAAGCAGACCTTCAAGCGCAACTGACTCAAGCGATTCCTATGCTTGAGAGCCAAACCAAAGCACATTGGCAGATGCCAAACGGTACTAGCTACCGTGAGTCAGCACTGATTGCTGAAAACGGCACTAGTAAAGTAGCAGCGCTATTTGCAGGTCAAGGTTCGCAATATCTCAACATGGGTCGCGAGCTTGCTTGTCATTACCCAGAGATGCGCCAACAGCTTGCTCAAGCGGACCAAGTATTTGGTCAGCACAAGAAGACGGCTCTGTCCCAAATTCTATTCCCCATTCCAACCTTCACACCAGAAGCAACCAAAGCTCAAGAAGCGGTGTTAACCAACACGGCCAATGCGCAAAGTGCAATTGGTACTGTGTCTATGGGTCAGTTCGACATCATGACTCAAGCTGGCTTCAAAGCAGACATGGTTGCAGGCCACAGCTTTGGTGAACTAAGCGCACTATGTGCTTCGGGTGTTATCTCGCAAGACGATTACTACCAACTAGCTTTCGCTCGTGGCGATGCGATGGCGGCGACACCTGAACAAGGCGACAGCGGTACTATGTTTGCGGTCATTCTAGACGCAGACAAACTTCCAGCCGTTGAAAGCTGCATCAGCCAATTCGAAGGCGTGAGCATTGCCAACTACAACGCTCCGACTCAATTGGTTATTGCTGGTCCAACAGCAACCGTTCAGCAGGCAGCCCAAGCGCTAACTGAGCAAGGCTTCAAAGCAATTGCTCTGCCAGTATCTGGTGCTTTCCACACCCCGCTTGTTGCTCATGCTCAAAAGCCATTTGCAGCTGCAATTGATAAAGCTTCATTTAGCGCTCCAACGCTGCCGCTTTACTCAAACGCAACGGGCAAACTGCACAGCAAAGACGCTAAAGCGATTAAGAAAGCATTCAAACAACACATGCTGCAATCGGTTCGTTTCAGCGAGCAAATTGAAGCGATGTATGAAGCAGGCGCGCGCGTATTCGTTGAGTTCGGTCCGAAAAACATTCTTCAAAAGCTGGTTGAGAAAACACTGGCTGATAAAAACGAAGAACTTTACGCAATCAGCATCAACCCAAGCCCTAAAGGAGACAGTGACCAACAGCTTCGTTTAGCTGCGGTTCAACTGTGCGTGACAGGTGTTTCATTAGACAACATTGACCCTTACCAAGCTGACATTGCTGAACCTGCAAAGGCATCACCAATGAACATCAAGCTGAATGCAACCAACTACATCAGCCCTGCTACTCGTAAGAAAATGGATCAATCATTGGCTTCGGGCAACGTCACCGAAAAGACTGAGATTGTTGAAGTGAAAGTTGAAGTCGAGAAAATCGTGGAAAAAGAAGTGATTAAAACAGAAATCGTTGAAGTACCTGTGGCTGCTCCTCAAGCTTCAAATGTACAACAGTCAGTTGCAGCAGCGCCAAGTGCACAAGTAGCTCAGCAACCTCAAGTGGCGCAAGCTGCACCAGCGACTATTCAGCCAGCAGCTCAAGTAACGGTTGATGAATCTTCACTGCAGTCGTTCTTCAATGCTCAACAACAAGCAGCAGAAGTACATCAGAAATTCTTGGCGATTCCTCAGCAATACGGTGACACGTTCAATACCCTAATGTCTGAGCAAGCGAAAATGGCAACAGCAGGCGTAGCAATTCCTGAGAATCTACAGCGTTCTATGGAGATGTTCCACCAGCACCAAGCTGAAACGCTAAAAGCGCACGCTCATTACCTAGAGATGCAAGCGCACAGCAACAACTCAGCACTTAACATATTGACACAAGGTTCTGTCGAAACAGTACAACCAACCTTCGTTGCTTCTGTAAATGCTCAGCCAGCGATTCAAGCTACTCCAACTACTTCAGCAGCTATCGTTCAACAGCCTGTAGTTCAAGTGCAAGCTGCTCCTGTACAAGCGGCGCCAGTTCAAAATACAACAGCTCAACAAGCTCCGGTACAGAAAGCCGTTCCTGCCCCACAAGTAGCGGCTCAAGCGGCAGCGCCTGTTGCAGCTCAACCTGTGCCAGTTAAAGCACAACCGGCTCCTGTGGCGGCACCAGTAGCAGTACAATCAGCAGATGCTGAAAAAGTGATGCTGGAAGTGGTCGCTGAGAAAACGGGTTACCCAACGGAGATGCTTGATCTAGAAATGGACATGGAAGCAGATCTTGGTATCGACTCAATCAAGCGCGTAGAGATCCTTGGTACCGTTCAAGACGAGATGCCAAACCTACCTGAGCTGAACCCTGAAGATTTAGCTGAGTGTCGCACTCTTGGTGAAATCGTTACCTACATGAACAGCAAGATGCCAGCATCAGCGCCTGTGGCAGCACAGCCAAGCGTAACCGCTCCTGTTCAAGCAGCTAACGGTCTTGATGCAAAAGTCGTTCAACAAACCATGCTTGAAGTGGTTGCTGAGAAGACAGGTTACCCAACGGAAATGCTTGATCTAGAAATGGATATGGAAGCAGACCTTGGCATCGACTCAATCAAACGTGTTGAGATTCTTGGTACGGTTCAAGATGAACTGCCTACTCTTCCAGAGCTAAACCCTGAAGACTTAGCTGAGTGTCGTACTCTTGGCGAAATCGTTGCTTACATGAATACTAAAAGCATGAACAGCAAACTTCCAGCTTCTGCTCCTGTGCCTTCACTAGCACCAGCAGTTACTCCGGCAACATCTAACAACGGACTAGATGCGGCTGTCGTTCAAAAAACCATGTTAGAAGTAGTAGCAGAGAAAACGGGCTACCCGACTGAAATGCTAGACCTAGCAATGGATATGGAAGCTGACCTTGGTATCGATTCAATCAAGCGTGTTGAGATTCTTGGTACGGTTCAAGATGAACTACCGACTCTTCCAGAACTAAACCCTGAAGACTTAGCTGAATGTCGCACTCTAGGCGAAATCGTAGCCTACATGAACAGCAAGCTTCCAGCTTCTGCTCCAGTAGCAGCTCAAGCATCTGCGCCAGCAGTATCAAACGGTTTAAACGCAGAACAAGTTCAAAGCACAATGTTGAGCGTAGTAGCGGATAAAACGGGCTACCCAACAGAAATGCTCGACCTAGCAATGGACATGGAAGCTGACCTTGGCATCGACTCAATCAAACGTGTTGAGATCCTTGGTACGGTTCAAGACCAACTACCAACCTTGCCAGAGCTAAACCCTGAAGACCTAGCTGAGTGTCGTACTCTGGGTGAAATTGTAGACTACATGAACAGCAAGCTAGCTCCGAATTCGGAAGCAGCGACAGTAGCTCCTGCTCCAGAAGCCGCTGTAGAAAGCACGAGCAACGACCTAAACCCTGCTCACGTTCAATCAACTATGATGGAAGTGGTTGCCGACAAAACAGGCTACCCAGCAGAAATGCTCGACCTAGCGATGGACATGGAAGCTGACCTTGGTATCGATTCGATTAAACGCGTTGAGATCTTGGGTACGGTTCAAGACCAGCTACCAACGCTGCCAGAGCTAAACCCTGAAGACTTAGCTGAGTGTCGTACTCTTGGTGAAATCGTTACCTACATGCAAAGCAAGCTATCCGTTGCTGCACCTGTAGCGACTGCTAAAGCTGAATCAGTAACGCCTATCGCAGAAACAGCGACAGCGGAACTTCCTCCACACAATGAGGTAGCGCTAAAAAAGCTACCAGCGGCAGATAAACTCGTCGATTGTTTCTCAAAAGACGCTTGTGTCGTGATCACAGATGATGGTCACAACGCCGGTGTTCTAGCAGAAAAGTTGACCGCTAACGGCATTCAAGTTGCTGTAGTGCGTAGTGCTCTTTCTGCCGCGTCACCTTTAAACAGTGAAATCGCAAGCTACACACTCAACAGCGTCGATGATGCTGGTGTGACTGCAGTTATTAACGACATCGAAGCAGACCTTAAAACGTCGAACAAAGTGATTGCTGGCTTCATTCACCTACAAGCTATCGTTGATGCTAAACAAAGCAACGAGCAAGCGGTTAACTTGAATGCAGACTCAAGAGCTTCACTGACGACAGCGTTCTTATTCGCCAAGCACCTAAATGGCCAACTGAATGCCGTTTCTGGTCGTAGCGTGTTCTTCACACTAAGCCGTATCGATGGTGGCTTTGGTTACCTAGATACTAAGCAATTAGCGAATGCAGAACTTAACCAAGCGGCTCTATCTGGTCTAACTAAGACACTGAGCCATGAATGGTCAAACGTATTCTGCCGTGCATTGGATGCTGACGCTTCTATTGATGCTCGTCACCTAGCTGAAGCTATCACAGGTGAACTGTTCGATATCGATACCAACACGGTTGAAATCGGCCTTAGCCATACGGAAAACGGTGAATCTGGTCGTGCAACACTGATTGCGACAACACCAGGCGCTGCACAAACTAAAAACACAGGCGCTCAACTCACCAAGAGCGACAAAGTTCTCGTAACTGGTGGCGCTAAAGGCGTGACGTTTGAATGTGCACTGACGCTTGCTAAGCAATGTAAATCTCATTTCGTTCTTGCAGGTCGTAGTAAGCATATTACTTCAGTTGATCTACCTCAGTGGGCACAAGGTAAGCAAGAGAAAGAGCTAAAACCAGCGGCTATCGCTCACCTACAAGCAACAGGTGACAAACCAACGCCGAAGAAAGTAGATGCCTTGCTAAAACCTGTATTGAGCAGCCTTGAAATCAACGCAGCACTTGCCGCTTTCAATGAGATCGGCGCGAGCGCTGAATACCTAAGCCTAGATGTATCGAACCATGAGTCAGTAGCAAAAACACTGGCAAACTTCGAAGGCATCACAGGTCTTATCCACGGTGCAGGTGTACTGGCTGACAAGCATATTCAAGACAAAACGCTTGATGAACTGAACATGGTTTACGGCACCAAAGTGGGCGGACTAGAAGCGGTTCTTGGTGGTCTTGATAGCAGCAAGCTAAAACTGATTGCGATGTTCTCTTCGGCGGCGGGTTTCTACGGAAACACAGGCCAAAGCGATTACTCAATGTCCAACGAGATCCTGAACAAAGCGGCTCTACAGCTGTCTGCTCGTAACCCTCAAGCGAAAGTGATGAGCTTCAACTGGGGACCGTGGGACGGTGGCATGGTCAACGCAGCACTGAAACGTATGTTTACAGAGCGCGGTGTGTACGTAATTCCTCTTCAGGCGGGTGCAGAGCTATTTAGTTCTCAACTACTGAACGAAACTGGCATTCAACTGCTGGTTGGTACGAGCATGCAAGGTTCTGACAACAAGGAAGCTGCTGTAAAAAAGCTTAATGCGGAGTCTGTGCACCTTGCAGAGAGTCCGCTGAATACAAGCATTACTGTGACACGTCATCTTGATCCAAAGGCATTGCCTTTCATTCAAGATCACTGCATTGCCGGTAACCCAGTGTTACCGACAGTGTGTGCCATCCAATGGATGCGTGAAGTCGCAGAGCAACTGTTAGGGGTGAACGTTAGCGTTCACAACTACAAACTGCTGAAAGGTGTGATTTTTGATACTGATGAAGTGAAAGAGCTGAAACTGGTTCTTTCCTCTGATGCTAAATCAAAAGATCAGCTAAAAGCAGTAATCAGCTGCCAAGGACGACCACAGTATCAAGCTCAGTTGCAAGTTGCCTCTGTGCAAATGTCTGAAGATGTTCAACAAGCGTCGACAAAACGCTTTGAAGCCAGCACTTCAGCACCTGTAACAACGGCACAAGCTCTATACAGTGACGGCACTCTGTTTCATGGACCAAGATTGCAAGGTATTACCTCAGTTGAGCGCTTTGACGACTTAGGCTTATTGGCTCAGTGCCAGTTGCCTCAGATTGAAAACAGCGACTGCGGATCATTTATTCCTAAGCAAGGCTTTGGCGATAGCCAACCATTTGCTGAAGATTATCTGTTGCAAGCAATGCTGGTATGGGCTCGATTGAAGTACGGCGCGGCAAGCCTACCGTCTGCAATCGGTGAGTTTATTTGTTACGCACCGATGCACAATGGTGACCAAGGTTGGCTAGAGCTGAGCGTGATAAAAAGCACGGCTCGTTCGCTGCAAGCTGATATCTCACTTTACCACCAAGATGGTCGTTTAAGTGCGGTAATGAAAGGTGCCAAAGTCACCATCAGCAAGAGTTTAAACGATGCATTTTTGCCAAAGTCTAGCTCAGCAGTATCAAAGAAAGAGGCAACTAAAAACGCAGAAAAGGAGCAATTGTCATAGTGACTGTTCCTACTAATAAAGCGATGCCATTGCGCATCGCTCTTTTAGCTCAGCCAGCAAACGCGGCTGAGCTTTCTGCCGACTTATTCCTCTCGTTCCCAGAGATGATAACTGTTGTGGTTGATGGCAATTTTAATCAAGCACTTAGCCGTGCGATTGAGACTGTAAATCTAGGCACTGCTGTTAAACTTTGTTTGGGTTCTCACTCTCCATCATTGTTGATGTTAAGTGCGCTGAATGCTGCTCAGAATAAGATTCACCCACACGCGAATTTAGCGGGCTTTGCCGAAACTCTCGATCTAGATAATGGAGATAGCGTTCAGCTTGCTCTAGAGATGTCACGCCGCCCCGCTTCAGATTTAAGCCATCAACAACAATACTCAACCCTATCTGCTTCGCAGCAGTTTAATGAGTTGTTGAATATGATTGAGGCGATATCGAGCCGTTCATTGCCGAGCTATTCATTACCCAGCCACTATTGGTTCACTGAGCCGAACAAAGCACGTGTTGCTGCGTTAACTTTCAGTGACGATAGCCAAAAAGCCACCAGCCTGATATTGACTCAAGCGACCGGTTTGCAAGAACCAAAGCCACTGCTATCGAGCGAGCGTTTGATGTTTGTGGTTTCTGGCTACGACCAAGCCGAATTGGTTTCTCAGTTAACCTCGTTAAGAGTGGAGCTTCAATGCGTTAACGAAGCGGCAGACAGCGAACTTGCTATCGCCACCCTGATGCATTCAAACCTAAGTCACTTCCAAAGCATTCAACACAATGCTGGCCTTAGCGCGAACATAGTGATTCAAGCGGCTTCAATTGATGCTGCATTGCAAGAAATCACAGCGCTAGAAAATGCGCTGCCAAAAGTAATGGCTGACAATAGCCAATACAAAACTCCGGCAGGCAGTTGTTTCTCTCCAAAGCCTCAAAGCAAAGGTGGTGTTGCATTTGTTTACCCTGGTGTTGGCACGGTTTATCCCGGCATGTTGCGCGAGTTTCACCAACATTTCCCACAGTTATTTGCCCGCTTAGAGCGAGAAGGTGACTTGAAAGAGATGCTGCAGGCTGAAAAAACCTACGCTGAAGACTCGCAAGAAATGTCGCTCAGTGAATTGGCAATTGCCGGTGTAGGCAGTAGTTATCTGTTAACACAACTGCTGTGTGATGAATTCAAAGTGCAGCCAGATTTCGCCTTGGGTTACTCCAAGGGTGAAGCTTCCATGTGGGCTAGCTTGAATGTTTGGAAAAACCCACATGCGCTGATTGAGATGACTCAAACCAGTCCTATCTTCACTACGGCTATTTCTGGCGAACTCACCGCAGTACGTCAAGATTGGCAGCTGAACGGCGACGAAAGCATCCAATGGAATAGCTTTGTGGTTCGCAGTGATGCGCAAGCGATTGAAGCTCTGTTACCAGAGTTCCCACGCGCTTATCTCGCTATCATCCAAGGTGATACTTGCGTGCTAGCAGGTTGTGAAAGCACATGTCGTGCACTACTCAAGAAACTGGGTAAACGTGGTATTGCCGCTAACCGTGTTACTGCGATGCACACCACACCAGCGCTGAGTCAGCATAGCCAAGTGCGTGAGTTTTACACTCAACCACTGTTCGACGAGTTGCCAAAGCATATCCGCTTTATCAGCGCAGCAGGTCTACCGACTGGCGCACCAATCAATATAGACAGCGACAGCATCGCCCTTTCGATTGCCGACACTTTCTGTTCGACGCTGGATTTCACCGCGTTGATCCAAAGTGCACGTCAACAAGGTGCGCGTCTGTTTGTCGAAGTGGGTGCCGATCGTCAAACCAGCACATTGATCGACAAGATCAATCGTAGCGACAACGTAGCAGACCAATACTGCACAATCGCTTCCAATGCCAAAGGCGGTGACGATGTTGTCACGCTCATCAAGTGTATTGGCCAGCTCATTACTCATCAAATTCCACTGTCTGTCGAGCCACTTATTCAAGGGCTAGAACAACAGATCACCGCCGCTAAGCAATTAAGTGGTGTGTCTCAAGGCAGCGCAGTGAATCATCAAGGAGAGCTAGTATGAGTTCTCAATCGAAACCATCTCAATATAAATATCAGGCTCAGAATAAGCAGCAAGTGAAGTGCAATAAGATCGCGATTGTCGGTATTGCTAACCAATACCCAGAAGCTGATACGCCAAAAGACTTTTGGCAAAACTTGCTGGATAAAAAAGATTCTCGAACCACATTAAGCGCTGAAAAATTAGGTGCTGAACCTGAAAGCTATCAGGGCGTGCAAGGTGAGTCAGACCGCTTTTACTGTGATAAAGGCGGCTACATCGAAAACTTCAATTTCGACAGCAATGGCTACCGCTTGACAGCAGAATCATTCAACGGTGTTGACCAAAGTTTCCTATGGGCTTTGGATACCAGTCGTAAGGCGTTAGTTGACGCCGGCATTGATCTGAATGCCGATGTTTTAGAGCGTACAGGCGTGATCATGGGTGCCCTTTCGTTCCCAACCACACGCTCGAACGACCTGTTTCTGCCGATGTATCACTCGGTCGTCGAAAAGGCACTACAAGCTAAATTGGCTAATGACCAGTTTTCACTGCTACCAACCAATGAAACCGCGCAAGACCTTAATCCGATCAATGGTGCTGCAGCACACAACGCCTCGAAGTTAGTGGCTGATGCGCTAGGTTTAGGCAACGTGCAACTTAGCCTAGATGCGGCATGTGCAAGCTCAGTGTATTCATTGAAGTTAGCGTGTGATTACTTGAACACGGGCAAAGCCGACATGATGTTGGCAGGCGCGGTATCCGGTGCTGACCCATTCTTTATCAACATGGGTTTCTCCATCTTCCACGCTTACCCTGACCACGGTGTTTCGGTTCCGTTTGATAGCAATAGTAAAGGTCTATTTGCTGGCGAAGGTGCCGGTGTTTTAGTCCTAAAACGCTTAGCTGATGCAGAGCGAGATGGCGACAACATCTACGCAGTCGTTAGCGGTATTGGCTTGTCGAACGATGGCCGTGGCCAGTTCGTATTAAGCCCAAATAGCAAAGGACAAGTACAAGCCTTTGAACGCGCTTACGAGGCATCAAACCTAACCCCAGACAGCATCGAAGTGATTGAGTGTCACGCAACCGGCACACCATTAGGTGACAAGGTTGAGTTAACCTCAATGGAGCGTTTCTTTGCTGACAAATTGAATGGTTCTAACCCGCCATTAATTGGCTCTGCGAAGTCCAACCTCGGTCACTTGCTGACTGCGGCGGGTATGCCGGGGATCATGAAGATGATCTTTGCGATGAAAGAAGGCGTGCTTCCGCCAAGTATTAACTTAGACAAGCCACTATCGTCGCCAGAAGGTTTATTTGGCTCACAGACTCTGCCAACACAGGTTCAACCTTGGCCAAGTAAAGCGGGCAACCCAGAGCGCTGTGCGGGCGTTTCTGTATTTGGTTTCGGTGGTTGTAACGCTCACTTACTGCTTGAAGCATATTCTGACATCAGTCATGTAAACCAGACTTTAGAGTCAGCGTCTCCAGGCCTACAGCCGTCTAATTTAAGCATTACTGGCCTCGCGTCTCACTTCGGTTCTCTGCAAAGTATCAACGCGCTGAGCACTGCGATTGAAACCAACAACGATGCTTTCATTGCTTTGCCTAAGAAGCGCTGGAAAGGTTTAGACCAACATCCAGAACTGCTGAATCAGTTTGGTTTACACGGCATTCCAAACGGGGCTTACATCGATCAATTCGACCTCGATTTCCTACGCTTCAAAGTACCGCCAAATGAAGATGACCGTTTGATCTCTCAGCAGTTGCTACTGATGAAAGTTGCAGACGAAGCGATCAAAGATGCCAAGCTTGTGGCAGGCCAAAAGGTTGCAGTACTGGTAGCGATGGAAACTGAGCTTGAGATGCACCAATTCCGTGGACGCGTAAACCTGCATAGCCAATTGGCTGACAGCTTTGCCAACATGGGTATTGAGCTAACACAAGACGAATACCAATCGCTAGAAACCATCGCGATGGACAGTGTGATGGACGCAGCCAAACTGAACCAATACACCAGTTTCATCGGCAATATCATGGCTTCGCGCATCTCTTCATTATGGGACTTTAATGGCCCTGCCTTTACGATTTCAGCCGCTGAACAGTCAGTTGCTCGTTGTGTCGATGTCGCGCAAAACCTGATGTCGCAAGAATCCATGGATGCAGTCGTGATTGCAGCCGTCGACCTAAGCGGCAGTGCGGAACATGTGATTCTGAAGAACAGCGTGAGCCCAGTGTCGCTTGATCCAAAATTCGGACAACCGCAAGACGGCAGTTGGAATGTGGGCGAAGGCGCAGGTGCAATTGTTCTTGTGGAAGAAGGTCGAGTAGCGAGCAACCAAGACACAGCTTACGGCAGCATTAACGCCTTGGCCTTTGGCTCAAGCGAGCGTAACAACGCCGTTGTTGATGAGTTACTGACTCAAGTCGGTATGAGCTCAAACGATGTTTCTCTGCTTGAGCTTAACCATGCACCTGAGTCTTTGTCACACGAGCTTGTATCTCTCAACTTAGAAGTTACCAAGACCACTCAAGCGAGCCAACGTGTTGGTCACTGCTCTGCAGCTTCTGGCATGGCAAGCCTGCTACACGGTCTCCTCAACCTGAACCTTGAGTCTCTGAATCCAAATATCAGCTCTAAGAGCGCGATTGTTGCCAACATCAGCGAAGGACAATGTTCACAGCTGCTACTAAGCCAGTCGAGTGTTGAATCTCAGTCACTTTCCGTTCGTTTAAGCAATGAACTGGCGAGCGATGCTAAACGTCAATTGGTTAAGCAAGTGACTCTTGGTGGTCGCGATATCTATCAACATATTGCCCAAACCCCAGTGACTAACTTGGCAACGATTCAGCAGAAAGCTTCTGGCAAACAAGCAGCAAAAGTGGCGTCGATTCCAACGACAGCAAACATCAAAGCAGCCCTTGCGCAAAAAGAGTTAGAGAAGAAGGCATTAGCGCAGAACGCGGTAGAGCCAGTCATCGAAACTCCTACATCAGTATCCCCTACTCTGGCGCCAACTCGCCACAGTCAGCTAACAGGTAACCACAGCAATATGACTCATGTCCTATCCGCTAAAAATGGCGTATCAAATATCGACGCTAATACGGATGCAGCATCACAGCCGTCTGTAACACCACACAACCAAGCTTTTGCTCAAAATCAGCAAGCAGCTCAACAGGTACACAAAGCATTCCTGCACACTCGAGCCCAAGGCATGCAGATGGCTGATGCGCTATTAAAAGCACAGTTAAACGCAATTACGTCTGGTTTAGATAGCTCAGCCGAAACATCAACTCAGCCTGTGCAAGCTCAACCAGCTCAGGTTCAGTCAGCGCCAGTAAACGCACTTGCGACACCAGCACCAGTAAAACCTATCCGTAAACCATGTATCTGGGATTACGATGATCTGGTTGAATACGCTGAAGGCGACATCGCCAATGTATTTGGCCCTGACTACGCGATCATCGATAGCTACTCGCGCCGCGTTCGCCTACCAACCACAGACTACCTATTGGTATCTCGTGTAACCAAGCTCAACGCGACAGTGAACGAATACAAGCCAAGCACCATGACCACAGAGTACGACATCCCAGTTGATGCGCCGTATCTTGTTGATGGTCAAATCCCTTGGGCTGTAGCGGTAGAATCTGGTCAGTGTGACCTAATGCTGATCAGCTACTTAGGCATTGATTTCGAAAACAAAGGCGAGCGTGTTTATCGCCTGCTTGATTGTACACTGACCTTCCTTGGCGACTTGCCTCGTGGTGGCGATACGCTGCGTTACGACATCTCAATCAACAGCTTTGCTCGCAATGGCGACACGCTACTGTTCTTCTTCTCGTACGAATGTTTCGTTGGCAACAAGATGATCCTGAAAATGGATAACGGCTGTGCGGGCTTCTTCACTGATGAAGAGCTAGCCGATGGCAAGGGCGTGATTCACACTGAAGATGAAATCAAGGCTCGTAAACTTGCCACTAAGCAACGTTTCGACCCTATGTTGCACTGCCCTAAAACCCAGTTTAACCACCAAGAACTGCGCCACCTACTGACTGCAAACATTGCAGAGTGTTTTGGCCCGACTCACCAATCTGATCGCCACCAGCCTTCTTTGTGCTTCAGCGCAGAGAAGTTCATGATGATCGAAAAGGTTAGCCGTGTTGAACCGCAAGGTGGCACATGGGGACTTGGTCTGATTGAAGGTCACAAACAGCTAGAGCCTGAGCACTGGTACTTCCCTTGTCACTTCAAAGATGACTCAGTAATGGCTGGCTCTTTGATGGCAGAAGGTTGTGGTCAACTGCTGCAATTCTTCATGATGCACCTTGGCATGCACACGCTTGTTCAAAATGGTCGTTTCCAACCGCTTGAAAATGCCCCTCAACAAGTACGCTGTCGTGGTCAAGTTCTACCACAATCGGCAGAACTGACTTACCGCATGGAAGTGACCGAGATTGGTCTAAGCCCTCGCCCATACGCGAAAGCTAACATCGATATTTTACTGAATGGCAAAGTGATTGTTGATTTCCAAAACTTGGGTGTGATGATCAAAGAAGATGACGAATGTACTCGTTACCTGCCTTCTTTAGAAACAGCTGTCGCGACCCCTGTTATCGAAAACTTGGGCCATACACCCGCCATTAATCAGCAGGCTTCAGCAAATGCGCCGTTGATGGCGCAAATTGAAGACCTAGAAACAGCGCCAAATAAAGGCGTGATTCCTCTTCAACATGTTGAAGCTCCGGTAACGCCTGATTACCCGAACCGCACACCCGATACGGTTCCATTCACGCCATATCACATGTTCGAATTCGCGACTGGCGACATCGAAAAATGTTTCGGCCCTGATTTCTCTATCTACCGTGGGATGATTCCACCACGTACTCCGTGTGGCGACTTGCAGTTAACCACTCGTGTCGTTGAGATCGACGGCAAGCGTGGCGACTTCAAGAAACCTTCATCGTGTATCGCAGAGTACGAAGTGCCAGAAAATGCATGGTACTTTGATGAAAACAGCCACCAGACCCTAATGCCTTACTCGGTATTGATGGAGATTTCACTGCAGCCAAACGGCTTTATCTCAGGCTACATGGGTACAACACTGGGCTTCCCAGGTGAAGAACTGTTTTTCCGTAACCTAGACGGCAGCGGCAAAATGCTGCGTAACGTCGACTTGCGTGGCAAAACGATCACCAACGATTCTCGCCTGCTTTCAACCGTAATGATGGGTACAAACATCGTACAGAGCTTTAGCTTCGAACTGAGCACTGACGGCGTGCCTTTCTACGAAGGTACAGCGGTATTTGGTTACTTCAAAGGCGCTGCTCTGAAAGACCAACTAGGTTTGGATAACGGTAAGGTGACTCATCCTTGGCACGTTGATAACAACCGCACGCCGGATGTAAACATCAACCTACTAGACAAAACGACTCGTTACTTCAATGCACCTGTTTCTGCTACTGGTGAAGTGCAAGAGCATTACCAACTGGCTGGCGGTCGCTTGAACTTTATCGATACTGTGCAGATCACCAGCGATGGTGGTAAAGACGGTCTAGGTTACTTATACGCTGAGCGTACGATTGACCCAAGCGATTGGTTCTTCCAGTTCCACTTCCATCAAGATCCAGTAATGCCAGGTTCTCTAGGTGTCGAAGCGATCATCGAACTGATGCAAACCTACGCGCTAAACAAAGACCTTGGTGCTGGCTTCCGCAATCCGAAGTTTGGTCAGATCCAATCGGAAGTGAAATGGAAATACCGTGGTCAGATCAACCCTTTGAACAAACAGATGTCTCTGGATGTACACATCACTGCGATTAAAGACGAAGATGGCAAACGCATCATCGTTGGCGACGCAAACCTGAGCAAAGATGGTCTGCGTATTTACGAAGTGAAAGACATCGCAATTTGTATCGAAGAAGCATAAGCCTGACACGGTTCTAGGAATGAAATAATTATGACAACTCAAACCACTATCAATAACGAAAAGCTATCTCCGTGGCCTTGGCAGATCGAAGAGAGCACAACTCGCTTTGATAACGCGGCAATGTCGACAATATTAAAAGACTTAAGCCTTGCTTGTTACGTCGTGAACCACCCAGAAAAAGGCTTAGGTGTTAGCCAACAAGCGGAAATTACATCGGGCGATTCAGCAAGTTCAGCGAACAAGCAACCTGTTAGCGCCTTTGCTCCAGCTCTTGGTACACAAAGCCTAGGCGACGAAGAGTTTCGTCGCTGTCATGGCGTAAAATACGCGTACTACGCAGGCGCAATGGCCAACGGCATCTCATCTGAAGAGCTTGTAATTGCGCTTGGTCAGGCAGGCATTCTTTGTTCATTTGGCGCGGCAGGCTTAATCCCGTCTCGCGTTGAGCAAGCGATCAACCGTATTCAAGCAGCGCTACCAAACGGCCCTTACGCGTTTAACCTGATTCACAGCCCAAGTGAACCTGCACTAGAGCGCGGCAGTGTAGAGCTGTTTTTGAAGCACAAAGTGAAAACGGTTGAGGCTTCAGCCTTCTTAGGTTTAACACCGCAAATTGTTCACTATCGTGCTGCTGGTCTAAGCCGTGATGCAAAAGGCGAAATCCAGATTGGCAACAAAGTCATCGCAAAAGTGAGCCGTACTGAAGTCGCAAGCAAGTTCATGCAGCCTGCTCCTGTGAAAATGCTGCAAGCTTTGGTTGATGAAGGTCGAATCACAGCAGAACAGATGGAGCTAGCACAGTTGGTTCCAATGGCGGATGACATTACTGCAGAAGCGGATTCTGGTGGTCACACCGATAACCGCCCTCTAGTTACCCTGTTACCAACGATTCTTGCGTTGAAAGAACAGATCCAAGCTCAGTACCAATTCAAAACACCGCTGCGTGTTGGTTGTGGTGGTGGCGTCGGCACGCCTGACGCAGCTCTAGCAACGTTTAACATGGGCGCGGCATACATTGTTACTGGTTCTATTAACCAAGCCTGTGTTGAAGCTGGCGCGAGCGAACACACACGTAAGCTGCTTTCGACAACTGAAATGGCTGACGTGACTATGGCTCCGGCAGCAGACATGTTCGAAATGGGCGTGAAGCTGCAAGTGGTTAAGCGCGGTACCTTGTTCCCAATGCGTGCAAACAAGCTTTACGAGATCTACACACGCTACGACTCCATTGAAGCGATTCCAGTTGAAGAACGTCAAAAGCTAGAGAAGCAGGTATTCCGTTCAACATTGGATGACATCTGGGCAGGTACTGTTGCTCACTTTAACGAGCGCGACCCTAAACAGATCGAACGCGCTGAAGGCAACCCGAAGCGTAAAATGGCGTTGATTTTCCGCTGGTACTTGGGGCTTTCTAGCCGCTGGTCAAACACGGGCGAACAAGGTCGTGAAATGGATTATCAAGTATGGGCTGGCCCTGCACTTGGCGCATTCAACGCGTGGGCAAAAGACAGCTACCTAGATGATTACCAGCAGCGTAATGCGGTCGACCTTGCTAAGCACCTGATGCACGGTGCGGCTTACTTAGCACGTGTTAACCTGCTGACTTCGCAAGGCATCAAGCTTGATCCAGAACTAGCACGATGGAAGCCAACTCAAAGAATGGCGTAAATGACCTAAATGGACTGGTTGACGAGTAACTAATTACTCAGCGACAGGAAACAAAAAAGCGACCTTATCGGGTCGCTTTTCTTTTGGTTGTTCTTGCCAGGCTCGCTACAAAATTAAGACTTCTGCATACGCTTTTTCAAGCGCGCTAAATCAATTGCACTTGAGCGTACAGTAAGCTTGATGCATTCGTAGTCGTATTCTTCCTTCACCACACTCATGTTTGAGCGAATCTCACCGATAATGCCTTGTCCAGAATAAGGAATCGTGATCTCTTCTTCGATCATGCCTTGTTCAGCCACACCCACGATGTACTTGTGTAGTTTGGTGATATCGAGCGGGTCACGAGTCGAGGTCAGCATTGCATCTGGGAATTCTTCAATCAGCTCTAACTGTTCTTCTTCGCTCAATCTATCGCACTTGTTCAGTACCAATAGTTTTTCGCTGCCTTCAACGCCCACTTGCGCTAATACTTCGTGTACCACATCAAGCTGTGCGCGGAATGAAACGTCAGAAGCATCAACCACATAAAGCAGTAGTGACGCGTCGTGTGCTTCTGCAAGCGTTGAGTGGAATGAAGCAACCAGATCATGTGGCAGCTTCTTGATAAAACCAACCGTATCTGACACTAAGATACGCGGCTGAGTGATCGGCTGAAGTGCACGAACCGTGGTATCTAGGGTTGCGAACAGTTTATCTTCACCCACCACTTCGGTTGCGGTCATTGCACGCATCATCGAAGACTTACCGGCATTGGTGTAACCAACCAGAGCAACAGTGAAAAGTTCCGAACGCTGTGTGCGTCGGTTCTTCATTTCATCTTGTACGCTAACCAGCTCACGCTTAAGCGCAGCAATTTGGTCACGTACTTTACGACGGTCAAGCTCTAGTGAGGTTTCACCAGCACCCTGACCCATTTGACGTTCTTTGTCACCGTCTGCTGTTTCACGAAGTCGAGGTACTAAGTAGTTTAGGCGAGCAATTTCTACTTGCAGACGTGCGGTACGAGTGCGAGCGTGGCGACTGAAAATTTCGATGATGATACCGGTGCGGTCAAACACTTCGACACCTAAGTGAGCCTCAACATTGCGCAGTTGAGAAGGGCTCAAATCACAGTCAAATACCACAACATCAGCAGTACCAAACTCCACATCTTCAGATGGAAGATCATCAAAATCTAATTCATCGATACTAGCGCGAAAATCAAAAGATTCATCGATAAAATCTTCATCTTCTGCTTCTTCAATCGAACCTTGGTAACCGGTGAGGTGTGCAATTTCTGCAAGCTTACCTGCGCCCAACACGTTTTGTCGTTGTGTTGAACTGTGGTGCTGTGATTGTGTACCGACCACTTTAAACCCTAGGGTTGTTACTAAGCGAGCAAGTTCGGCAAGAGACTCTTTTGCTTCGTCACCTTTGAAGTCCGGTGTCGTAATAGAAATAAGTAAAGCGTTACTAGCTGAGGGTTTTGCTGTTAGTTTCATGTATTCTTCTGTTTATGCACTAATGTGCAACCTAGTATTTGGTCTAAAGTAGCGCGATCCTACGCTGTTCTCGGTCAGCTTTATAGAGCTAACGGAGGCTATTTGGCGATATTATTGCAGTTAATCCATTTATCTCGTTTATCCCTCTGTTTTCGTGAGGAAATAAAACAGGCTAAAACAACAAAAAAGACAGCATCACGTTACTTATTAGTAATTAGTGATACTGCCTTTGCTTAAGCTTAGACTCTCATTGAGCTACTGTCTCAAAAACTAAAAATCAATTCTCGCTTCAGTCTGAGCATCAAAGAATACCGCCTTTGATAAGTCAAAATGCAGCGGCGCCATTTGCCCAACTGACACTTCAAATTCTGGCGACAAGCGACATGCCACTTCTTGGTCGTTCACTTTCACCATCGCAATCGTATCTGGCCCTGTTGGTTCTAGCACTTCTAACTGCAAGTCTAGCTTGGTCGTTGCCGACACATCTTCACTTTCCTGCTCGGTAATATGTTCAGGGCGCAGGCCAATCACCACTTCTTTGCCATCTTGCTCACGCATGCTTTGTGGTAATCGAATGTGGTGCTCTTGCTCAGCTGTACCCGTTACTTTGATGATCGGATTCTGCTCATCATCCAAATCCACCATGGTCTTAATGAAGTTCATAGATGGTGAACCCATAAAGCCCGCCACGAACATATTGTTTGGCTTGGTGTAGATCTCTTGCGGCGTACCGAGTTGCTGCAGTTCACCATCTTTCATCACCGCAATACGATCCGCCAAGGTCATCGCCTCTATTTGGTCATGGGTGACGTAAACAATGGTGGTGTTAAGCTTTTGGTGAAGGCGTTTAATCTGATGACGCATTTCAACACGCAGCTTGGCATCCAAGTTAGAAAGCGGTTCATCGAACAGGTACAACTTAGGACGACGCGCTAGTGCACGTCCCATCGCGACACGCTGGCGCTGACCACCAGATAGCTGTGATGGTTTACGATCAAGCAGTTGCTCAATTTGCAGCATTTCAGCGACGCGATTCACTTCTGCGTCGATTTCGTCTTGTGGCATCTTGCGGATCTTCAAGCCGAAGGCGATATTGCCGCGTACCGTCATGTTTGGGTAAAGTGCGTACGACTGGAATACCATCGCGATGTCGCGGTCTTTAGGTTCAACCTGGGCCACGTCAACACCATCAATCACGATTTCACCCGAGCTAATATTTTCTAGCCCAGCAATGGTGTTCATTAGGGTAGATTTTCCACACCCCGAAGGGCCGACAAGTATCAAGAACTCCCCCGAATCGATACTGATGTCGATGCCCTTTAACGTTTCGTTGTCCGCGTTGCGATAGGTTTTACGGATCTGTTTTAAATCTAATGTTGCCATGGGTAATTATCCTTTTACTGATCCTGCCGTTAGGCCACGAACAAAATATTTTCCTGCGAAGACATACACCAACAGCGTTGGCAGCGCGGCGATGATCGCGGCAGCCATATCAACGTTGTATTCTTTAACGCCCGTGCTGGTGTTGACTAAGTTATTTAATGCTACGGTGATTGGCTGAGTCTCTGAGCCGGAATACACCACCCCGAACAAGAAATCGTTCCAGATTGCGGTGAACTGCCAGATCACCGTCACCATGATGATAGGCGTAGAGATCGGTAATAAGATCTTGAAGAAAATGGTAAAGAAGCCTGCACCATCCAGTTTTGCTGCTTTGATCAATTCATCCGGAATCGAGATGTAGAAGTTACGGAAAAACAGAGTTGTAAACGCCATGCCGTAGATAACGTGCACAATCACCAAGCCGATGGTTGTGTTCGCTAGCCCCATCTTGCCGAGCATGGTTGCCATTGGTAGTAGCACCACTTGGAACGGAATGAAGCAACCAAACAACAGTAAGCTGAAGAACAGATTCGAGCCTCGGAATTGCCACTTAGTGACCACATAGCCGTTGAATGCTCCGAGCAATGTTGAGATTGCGACCGCAGGAATCACCATTTGGAATGAGTTCCAAAAGTAACCTTTGATGCCTTCACATTTTACGCCCGTACAAGCGGTATCCCACGCTTTATACCAAGCATCAAACACCCACTCTTTCGGTAAGCTCATCAAGTTACCTGCCTTGATGTCTGGCAGAGTTTTGAATGAGGTCAGCGCCATGACAAACAATGGCATTAGATACACCAAGCAGAAGAAAAGCAGTGCTGAATAAATAAAGATTCGAGCAAAATTGATGTTATTCATCATGACTTTTTCTCCCTAAGTTCAGAGTAAAGATAAGGCACGAGAATCGCTAAGATACCAGCAAGCATCATCATGGCACTGGCAGCACCAAGGCCAATTTGTCCGCGAGTAAAGGAGTGTGCGTACATAAATAGCGCAGGAAGATCCGATGAATAACCCGGGCCACCTGCCGTCATTGCCGTCACAAGGTCGAAACTCTTAATCGCAATGTGTGACGTGATGATCACCGCACTGAAAACCACAGGACGCAAGCAAGGTAAAATGATTTTCAGATAGATAGTGGGTAAGCTTGCCCCATCGATTTGAGCCGCTTTGATGATTGAAGAATCGATGCCACGCAGACCAGCTAAGAACATCGCCATCACGAATCCAGAAGACTGCCAAAGTGCTGCAATCACTAAGGTGTAAACCGACATTTCAGAATTGACGAGCCAATCGAATTTGAAGTCGGTAAAGCCCCAATCTTGCATCAGTTTTTCAATGCCAAGACCCGGGTTAAGAATCCATTTCCACGCCGTACCCGTCACAATGAATGACAACGCCATTGGGTAGAGGTAGATAGTACGAATCGCGCCTTCTTGACGGATGTTCTGGTCAAGTAATACCGCTAAACCAACACCTAGCAAGATAGCAATCGCCATGAATAGAAAACCAAACACACCAAGGTTGGTGATCGAGGTGATCCAACGATCGTTATCCATCAGCTTTTCATATTGGGTTAAACCAACGAAGTTGAAGCTCGGAAGAAATCGAGAGTTGGTGAACGACAATGCGGCCGTCCAAAATATATAACCGTAGATACACACCACGGTCACTAACGCAGTTGGCGCCAGCACAATTTTAGGTAACCAATGTTGCAACCTGTCAGCAAAACTCGGTTTCGGTGCAGGCTGGCTCCTTGTGGGTTTTGGAGTCGACTCAGTCAAAACATGCTCCATAACTTATCCTTGTTGCACAATCGAGCCAATGGCTTACCTTTCGGCACCACATCAGCATCACGCATATTAGAATTGGGAGTGAAGAGCAGATAGGCTCCCTACGAGCCTACCCACCCTGGGGGTTCGATAAAGCAACACAACCCGTCACTCACGTGCGTTGTGTGTCGCTTATCAAGTTATATTAGATAGCCGCTTTCACAGCTTTCGCTAACTTAGCCGCCGCTTGTTTTGGATCGGCATCTTTTTCGTTGAAGAAGTTGGTTACCACGTCGTAAATCGCGCCTTGAGCGTAGCTTGTTGTCGCTAGGCCGTGAGCCATACTCGGAACAAGATCGCCAGATTTCGCACTCGCTTTGAAGGTTGCCATTGAATCCAACGCACATTGGTCGAACTTAGACATGTCCATATCTAGACGTACAGGGATAGAACCCTTGTTAAGGTTGAAGACTTCTTGGAAATCTTTGGTAAGAATGGTTTTCGCTAGGTCTTGCTGCGCTTTTTGGTTCTCTTTGTCACTCAGCTCAAAGAACGCAAAGCTATCGATGTTGAAAGTGAATTGGCCATCAGTGCCCGGTGCTGGTGCACAGATGTAATCTTTACCCGGTACTTTGCCTGCCGCAGTAAATTCACCTTTCGCCCAGTCACCCATGATCTGCATTGCCGCTTCGCCATTGATAACCATCGAAGTTGCTACGTTCCAATCACGACCCGGAGAGTTGCTGTCGATGTAATCACGCATCTTTTTGAACTTGGTGAACACTTCCACCATTTTGTCGCCAGATAACACGTCCATATCCAGATCAACGAACGCTTTGTTGTAATCTTCACTGCCTAGTACATCAAGTGCCACCGCTTCGAATACCGTCGCGTCTTGCCAAGGTTGACCACCGTGAGCCAGTGGAATGAAGCCAGCCGCTTTAATCTTGTTTGCGGCAACAAAGAACTCATCTAACGTAGTTGGAACCGTCACGCCTGATTTTTCTAAAACAACAGGGTTCGCCCAAAGCCAGTTAACACGGTGAACGTTGACAGGAACTGCGACATATTCGCCATCCCACTTCATCACTTTAGTGACCACTTCTGGCAGTAGATCATCCCATTTTTCTTGTTTCGCAGTTGCATCGAGAGACGTTAGAAAACCTAAACCACCCCACTCTTGAATATCATGACCTTTAATCTGCGCCGCAGATGGAGGATTGCCCGACACTGCTCGAGTTTTCAAAACAGTCATCGCACTTTCACCGCCGCCACCAGCAACAGCGAAATCTTTCCAAGTATGGCCTTGTTCTTCAATCATCTCTTTCAGTACAGCTGCGGATTTCGCTTCGCCACCGGCAGTCCACCAGTGAAGCACTTCCACTTCACCAGCTTGAGAAAATGTTGAGGCAGCAAGAAGAGATAGAGTAAGTAGGGTTTTATTGATTTTCATTATTATCTTCCATGTTTTAGCGGACTCGACGTCCGGTTCAATACAGAGTCTACTTATTCTGATTTGTAAGATTGAAACAAAAGGTAAGCTCAATGTAACACAATTGTTACATTAAACTTCTAGGCCGCGTGGAATATAGACTTTAGCTTCTAAGCCGCCTTGAGGGGAGTTACGAATAATGAGATCTCCGCCGTGTCCATGCAGGATATTTCGGCAGATCCCGAGGCCAAGACCGTGTCCTTGATCATCCGTTGCTAACCTAAAGTAAGGTTCAAAAACTAACTCTAGCTTGTCTTCAGGAATACCTTTTCCGTGATCTTGAATAGTCACGATAACCCACACCGAATCACTGTTAATATCGACTTCAGCTGATGTCCCATATTTCACAGCGTTGTCGATAAGATTGGTCAGCACACGTTTAATGGCTAATGGTTTGGCGACTAACGGGTCAACCACAATGGGCTCAAACTCAACCAAGGTTTGATGTTGGTTGTGCAGTTCAATCACGGAGAGCATCATCTCATTGAGGTCGATAATGGCGTTGTTTTCGTGAAGGTCGGTATCTCTTACCGCTTGTAAAGCGCCCTTAACCATCATCTCAAGCTCATCCAAATCCTTATTGAACTTGTCTTTCTTTACTTCGCTTTCCAATAGCTCGGCTCGTAGTCTAAGCCGTGTTATTGGTGTCTTTAAATCATGTGAGATTGCAGAGAAAAGGTGCTCACGGTCGGCAACATAGCGACGAATCCGTTGCTGCATTCGATTAAACGCTCGGGTCGCCGTCACCAGCTCAGTAGCCCCCTCTTCGTTAAGTGGCGGCTGCTGAATATCCATACTCATCTCATTGGCCGCTCTTGCTAATTTTTTAAGAGGGCGTACTTGCCGACGAATCATCAAGTAAGTCAAAACCAAAAGAATGAGGGTCGAGGAAACTAAGAAGATCACCTGTTCTCTGCCGAGAATCGTATCGTCGAGTTTGACGTAAGGCGCAGGCAACAACGCGGCGATATACACCCATTCATGACTGGCTAATTCTATCTGAACAACCAGAATAGGAGGGTTAAGAGGTTCTAAGGTTAAAGTATGATGTGCCCACGATCGTGGGAGATCGCTCAAGTAGATGTCATTTTTAAGCAAACGAAGATGTTCAGGGCGAGAGAAGTCAACCCGCACTGATTCGACTTTATTGAGCTTGCTACTCAAAACACTTTCTATCGCTTCAATCGAGGCGGTTTTTAAACGGGTATCAGGGATCGGTTCGACAATCAACGCCTCTTTATTGAAAGAAACGAAGAAGCGCGTACCGCCCATATTGCGGATTTGATCCAACACGATATGGCGATATTTAACGGGCAGAGACTGGAAGAAAGTCACCGTCGAGGCAAACATATTGGCCATGCTTGAAGAGGCAGAACGAATCCCCTCCAGTTCTTTGTGTTTGGATTCGCTATACCAAATAGACGTTGCGATACCTTGAGCTATCACCACAGCTAACAAGGTCAGTAACAATGTTCTGGCAACCAAAGAGTTTGGCTTTAACCGACTCAACCCGTTCATAGGAAATACTTCATTGCCGAGGTGCTCATTAACATCACTTGATTATCAGTGTTCATACTGAACAGGCACAGCGAGGATATAGCCATTACCGCGCATGGTTTTGATGTAGTGAGGATACTTGCCACTGTCGCCCAATCGGCTTCTCAGACGACTAAGCTGCACATCAATGCCTCGCTCAAAAGGCAACGCTTCACGGCCTCTGGTCGCGAATGAGATAGTGTCACGGTCGAGAACTTCGTTAGGGCGAGTTAAGAACAACATCAACAGAGAAAAATCACTGCCCGACAAATCCATCTCTTCCGAGTTTTCATTGTGGGAAATTCGATGCGCTAACGTATCAAGCGTCCAATCACCAAAAACAATCTGTTTTGGCAATGCATCACTTGTCTTGTCATCCACCACTTGAACGCGGCGCAACAACGCTTTGATACGCGCCATTAACTGACGAGGGCTAAACGGCTTGGCAATGTAATCATCAGCACCAATTTCTAAGCCGATAATTTGGTCGGTTTCATCCGATACGGCAGTCAGCATGATGATAGGCACATTCGATTGCTTACGGACGCGTTGACACAAGGTAAAACCATCGTCACCGGGTAGCATCACATCAAGCAGAATCAGATCTGGATAACCTTGGTTTTGCAGATGAGCTTCTAGTTCAACACCATCTCCCACAGAAGAAACATCGAAACCAGATTTTGTGAGGTACTCTTCCAGCAGCTCGCGGATTTCTTGATCATCATCCACCACGAGAATTCGAGTATTTGTTGGCATCGCCCAAACCTATTAAATTTACAACTTATTCACATAGTGTATAGGCTGGCCGATTGTTTGATTATTGACATGTTTGTAAAGTTAGAAGAACAAACAGATAAAGATCACAACTTAGTGACCTCTATCTGAATCTTTAGGGCTTAATCCGCTATTGGTTGGTTATGAAGAGCAGCTGATCTCCATGGCTTTACCCCACTCAGGAGGTAGAGCCGCAAGGTATTCATAATCCGGGTGTTCCGCATAAGGGTCTGCCAGTACCACCATCAAAGCGTCAATATCGCTGCTATCACCGCGCTCTGCTTTGTCTATCGCTAGCTGAGCTAGGTAGTTTCTGAGGATGTATTTCGGGTTTACCTGTCTCATATTTTCGCAGCGCTCGACCACTGAGCTATCTTCCAATTCGCAGCGTTGTAAGTAGTTATCTACCCACAGTTTTGCTGCCTCTCGATCAATTATCAGATCAATCACTTCTTGTGGCGACAAGGTGTCTAGGTTCGATAGCGTTCTAAAGAACCTTGGGTAGTCGACTTTGTTTTGCGACATCAGCTCGAACATAGATTCAAACAAACGGCTGTCGCCTTCGTGTTTTGCTAGCAACCCTAACTTACGGCGCATCAACTGGCTGAAATAGCCGTTCATTTGTGGCTCATACTGTTCTAACGCTGCTTCTAAATCAGCTTTCTCCACCAGCGGTGACAGAGAATGAGCCAGAGCTGACAGGTTCCACAATCCAATTCTAGGTTGCTGATTAAAAGCATAACGACCTTGGTAATCCGAGTGATTACAGATCAATCTTGGGTCATATTCATCAAGAAACGCGAACGGACCATAATCGAAAGTTTGCCCGATGATCGACATGTTATCGGTGTTCATCACGCCATGAGCAAAACCATTCGCTTGCCACAACGCAATCATCTCCGCGGTACGGTCAACAATCTGATTAAACATAGCAGCGTAGGGTTTCTCTTCATCGAGACACTCAGGGAAGTGCCATTCAATGACTTTATCGGCCAGCAACTTATGCTCAGCCAACTGATTGGTATAAAACAGATGCTCAAAGTGACCGAAACGGATGTGTGATTCGGCAGCACGCACCAACAATGCGCCCCACTCTTGCTTCTCTCGATATACCGGTGTGTCGCTGGTCATCATAGCCAACGCGCGAGTGGTTGGGATATTGAGCCCTGCCATCGCTTCGCTACATAAGTACTCACGAACGGTTGATCGAATAACAGCGCGTCCATCGCCCATACGTGAATAGGGCGTTTTACCGGCACCTTTAAGGTGTAAATCGAACGTTTCGCCACTTTTCGCGACAATTTGAGCTAATAACAGCCCTCTTCCATCACCTAAATCCGGGTTATAAGAACCAAACTGGTGGCCTGCGTATTTCATTGCTACAGGCGAAAACTGCTCAGGTTCAACATTGCCAGATAACGTTTCAAGCAATTCCTCGGAAGCATCATCAAATGACAAAAAACCGAGTTCATCCGCAAGCTTATGATTCCATGCGAGCCATTGGACATTGCTGAGCGGTGTAGGTTGAATTGGGGTATAGAACAGTCGAGGTAATGCAGTAAATCGATTGTTAAATGAAATAGAATCCCAGACAGACATGAGAGATACACTGTAGATAAAAGATAACTTAAGATTATCACAGTTTCGTAACAACTTCAGAAGTGCGATGGCGCTTGTTTATAGAGGTAAGGTGATAAACCATTCCACAAGAAGAAAGTGGTGACTAGGAGTAAATTACTGGGGGATGCTTGCTAGAAGAAGATGACTAAGAAAAAGTTAAGTGGCTAGCCTGATGAGAAAAGCCACATTTATAAGAGAAAGAGTTCTGACTTTGAAGACTTTTTAACAAGTGATTTCATAATAAAAACTAAAACTATAGAGCCATGAAGCTGACTACATTAGAGCAAGAATACCCACTAGAGAAAGGGTAGAGAAAATCCAAGTACGACTGATTACGCCAAAGTTACTGTGTTGAATCATTTCTTGATGCTGCATATGTCTCTCCTTGAGAACGTGATGGTGTAACTACAATATATCGGCTTTTCGCCAAAAGCAGCAAGCACATTAATATTAACCTTTTATGACAGCATCAAGAATATTCTGTAACCATTCACCTCTCTGATAAAACAGAAAGTTATGCTCGACTGGTCGTCGAAAGCAGTGCGCCAGCCCCAATAAAGACACCTCCAGTGACACGATTAAAGACCTTGGCTCGACCTTTCGCAAACAACCAATTTGACGACTTCGCCCCCAAGTAGGCATACACCAATAACCAAGACAATTCCATCACTGCGAAGGTAAAAGCAAACACGGTAAACTGTGGTAATAGCGCAATTGAGGGATCAATAAACTGTGGGAAAAGTGCAGTAAAAAACAAGATAGCTTTGGGGTTACTCGCGCCAACAATAAAGCCACTTAAGTAATGCTGCGCAGCGCTTTCTTTGACAGATTGAGCACCGCCTTGTTGATCCGATAACTTGTCATAATCTTGTTGGCTAGAGCGCAGAGACTTCCAACCGAGGAAGATCAGATAAGCTGCACCAGTCCATTTTATGACATTAAATACCACTTCAGACGAAGCAATAATTACCCCTAGCCCGGTAAACGATAAAGTTAAAATACCAGTAATCGCAGTTAAGCTCCCCAAGGCAGTAAATATCGATAATTTAAAGCCAGATTGCACACCTTTGGTCATGCACAATAAAGAACTTGGGCCTGGTGATGCCGTTAAAATTAGCACCGCTAATAAATAATAAATCCATGTATCAAAGCTCATCGTGAATCCTCCTTAACTCACTAAAACGACTAAATATTAAACACCAATATGTAATAAGCCCTCATATTAATCAACTAAATATTGCGCTTAACGTCTTCGATATAAATGCAAACATCTTTAATCTAGGCAATAAAAAACGCCATGCATTGCTGCATGGCGTTTAAATAAAAACGTTTCAAATCGAACGTCTTACTAGATGTCAGGTTCTAAGCTTACAGCCCTAAGATAGGGGCACTAACCTAATAATTGAAACCTAGTCTTTGTAGATAGAGAACTCATCAGCGCAAGCAACAAGCTGCTCACGAGTGATCATGAATACGCCATGACCACCGTTAGAGAATTCAATCCAAGTGAATGGAATCTCTGGGTACTGATCCATCATATGAACCATTGAGTTACCAACTTCACAGATAAGAATACCGTCGTCAGTTAGGTAGTCTGGTGCATTAGCTAAGATGCGACGAACCAATTTCAGACCGTCTGTACCCGCTGCTAGGCCAAGTTCTGGCTCGTGAGTAAACTCATCTGGCAGGCTGTTCATATCTTCTTCGTCCACGTAAGGTGGGTTAGATACGATCAGGTTGTATTTCTCTTTTGGCAAATCACGGAAAAGATCTGAACGGATTGGGAACACTTGCTGCTCCATGCCGTGATCTTGAACGTTCTGCTCTGCAACTTGCAATGCGTCAGTAGAGATATCAATCGCATCTACTTCAGCGTCTGGGAATGCGTGAGCACAAGCAATAGCGATACAACCACTACCTGTACACATATCCATGATGCGAGTTGGCTCTTCAGTTAACCAAGGTTGGAATTGAGCTTCGATCAGCTCACCAATTGGAGAACGAGGCACAAGAACGCGCTCATCAACGAAGAACTCAAGACCACAGAACCAAGCTTTGTTGGTTAGGTAAGCCGTTGGTGTACGATCATTAATACGCTTGATTACGCGCTCAACAATACGTAGACGTTCGCTGCTCGTTAGACGAGAGTTCATCACATGCGAAGGAACATCAATCGGCAGATAAAGAGTAGGTAAGATAAGTTGTACTGCCTCATCCCACGCGTTATCAGTGCCGTGACCATAAAATAGGCCCGCTGCGTTAAAGCGGCTAACAGTCCAACGAATCACATCTTGAAGCGTGTGTAGTTCTGATACCGCTTCTTCTACAAAAATCTTATCCAAAATTGTCTCCGAAAAGCGCTACAATACTGCTAATTACGTTTCTAATTAGAATTCATAACCTGATGAGCAAAAAAGACACCGACTTCGATGACGATTTCGCCCTGTTCAACGATGCAGTAAAGGGCGTTAAAAAGTTGCAACAGGATACCATAGTCCAGCAGCCAAAAAGAAATGCCAAGCAAAAAGAAATTACTCGAACGGCAAGACAAGCCAGTGATAGCGAGTTTTATTTCTCGGATGAGTTCATTCCGCATCTTAGCGAAGACGGTCCGACGCGTTATGCGCGTGATGATGTCTCTAAATATGAGGTCAAGCGCCTCCGTCGTGGTGTCTACGTGCCTGACGTGTATCTCGATATGCATGGTATGACTCAACAAGAAGCCAAACGTGAGCTTGGCGCGATGATTGCGCACTGCGTGAAAGAGAGCGTGGCGTGTGCCTGTGTTCAACACGGTATCGGTAAACACATCCTTAAACAGAAGGTGCCTTTGTGGTTAGCACAGCACCCAGACGTGATGGCTTTCCACCAAGCACCGTTAGAGTTTGGCGGCAATGGCGCGCTGTTAGTCTTGCTTTCGGTTCCTGAGAAGTAATTCTGGTTAACAAACTCTCTCTCACCAAAAAACAACAAAGGGCATCCCAATCATATTGAGATGCCCTTTCTAATTGTCTGCAACTTTGTCATCAAACAGAGCTCAACGAGCTTATGGATTGATGTTCCAAAGCAACTCACCTTTTTGTGTCTCAAGGTTGAAGTCGATACACGCTAGGCCCGAAGTGGGAAACATAGGCGGCGCCATGCCTGTTGCAAACTCTGCAGTTAGGTAGCCAACTAGAGGTAAATGAGAAACAAATAAAATGGTCTCTAGTTTTTCTACTTCAGCCATTGCTAAGGTCAAATCAAACACATCGTCGGACATTCCATAAGGCGTAATATCATCACAGGTTTCTACTTTCTTTCCAGAAAACGCCTGAGAGATCTCTAACCACGTTTCTTGTGCCCTTAAATATGGGCTCACCAGCACTTTATCGAATTGACTAATCCCCTGCTCATTTGCAGCTTGTGCCACGGCAAGAGAAGCCATTTTCCCGCGCTTGGTCAACGCTCTTTCTGCATCCGAGTTGGCAAAATGTTCTGCTTCACCGTGGCGCATAATGAATATTTTCATGTTCAATCCTGTCTTCGTAACATGTCGAAAGTCGATATATCCCATATATCAGCGAAACGCTACTTAGGTTTGGCTCTCAATCCAGAGAAACCGCAGTCAATATAAATAATTATATCAAGTCACTTGCCAAAGAGTTCGACTTTCTTAACAATCTTGTTAAAAGAAAATAAATTACTGATAAAAATCGATAAAAGTGATTTAGAAATCGCCAAAAAGCACTTCATATCCCAAAATATGATCACAAGGTTTGCACGCCGAATCATCGGGTACATAATTTAAAAACCACCTTCTCTGGAGATGCTCCTGTGCACTTAAGCCCAAATGATGAACATCAATACCGCTACATAACCTTAAATAACGGGTTACGTGTACTGTTAGTTCAGGATCAAAATGCTCAAAAAGCAGCAGCCGCATTAGCCGTCAATGTGGGGCATTTTGATGACCCTACAGACCGAGAGGGTTTAGCTCACTACTTAGAGCATATGCTATTTTTGGGAACTGAAAAGTATCCAAAGGTCGGAGAGTTCCAAAGTTTTATCAGCCAGCATGGCGGTAGCAACAACGCTTGGACAGGAACAGAGCACACCTGCTTCTTTTTTGATGTTGAATTGAATGCCTTTGAAACCGCACTCGATCGCTTCAGCCAATTTTTTACCGCTCCCCTTTTCAACGAAGAAGCGTTAGACAAAGAACGCCAAGCCGTTGACTCCGAATACAAGATGAAACTCAACGACGACTCACGACGCTTGTACCAAGTTACCAAAGAACTGGTGAATCACAATCACCCATTCTCGAAGTTTTCTGTCGGTAATATCGATACGTTGGGTGACAGAAACGGCGAGACGATTCGACAAGAGATCTTGGCTTTCCACCAGCAACAATACTCTGCTGACTTGATGACACTGACACTGTCTGGCAATCAGTCGTTAGATGAGATGCAAAGCTGGGTTGAGGATCGCTTTAGCTCAATCACCAATCACAACCTACAAGGCAAAAAGGTTGAAGTTCCGATTGTCGGCGAGTTGAGCACAGGCGTACAAGTGCGTGTTGAGCCAATTAAAGAAGTACGCAAACTGATCTTAACCTTCCCTATGCCCAGTATGGACGAACACTACGGCGTTAAGCCATTGTCGTTCTTTGCCCATCTTTTAGGTTACGAAGGTGAAGGCAGTTTGATGATGCAACTCAAAGAGAAAGGCTGGATAACATCTCTCTCTGCAGGTGGTGGCGCGAGTGGCAGTAACTACCGTGATTTCACAGTCAGTTGCTCATTGACCATAGAAGGTTTAACCAAAACCGATAACATCATCCAAGCGATATTTCAGTACATCAAGTTAGTCGAACAACAAGGCATAGAAGAGTGGCGCTACCTAGAAAAACGCGCCGTTTTAGAGTCTGCTTTCCGCTTTCAAGAGCCAGCAAGACCGCTTGATGTCGTCAGCCACCTCGTCATCAACATGCAGCACTACCAAGAGCAAGATGTGGTGTATGGCGATTACAAAATGTCGCATTTCGATGACGAATTACAGCGTTCTTTGCTGCCTTACTTAACCGTAGACAACATGCGAGCGACCATTGTTGCTCAGGGATTCGAGTATGACAGGGAAGCGAAGTGGTACTTTACTCCCTACTCGGTCACACCTTTTAGCGCTGAACAAGTTCAATGCTTTACGTGCATTAACCCCGGTTGGCAGTTTGAACTCCCAAGCAAAAACCCGTTTATTTGCTACGATCTAGACCCGACTGAACTGGAAGGTGACGCTAAGTTCCCACAACTGTTAGAAGAGCTCGACGGCTTTAAGCTGTGGCACCTGCAAGACCATCAATTTCGAGTTCCTAAAGGTGTGGTGTATGTCGCTATCGATAGCCCGCACTCAGTTGCTAGCCCAAGAAATATCGTTAAAACACGCTTGTGCGTAGAGATGTTCTTAGACTCACTCGAAAAAGATACGTATCAGGCTGAAATCGCCGGAATGGGCTACAACATGTACACCCATCAGGGCGGTGTAACGCTCACTCTGTCCGGGTTTAGCGAGAAACAGCCACAACTGCTCAATATGATTCTTGAACGTTTCCAAGCACGCGACTTTAGTCCAACACGCTTCGAAACCATCAAGCATCAATTGCTCAGAAACTGGAACAACGCGTCGCAAGATCGCCCTATTTCGCAGTTGTTTAATGCAATGACTGGGATACTTCAACCAAATAACCCGCCTTATTCCGTGTTAATTGAAGCCCTAGAAACGATAGAGGTCGATGAGCTCTCCTCTTTTGTTCAAGCAATCTTGGCGGAACTTCATGTTGAGATGTTTGTGTATGGCGACTGGAAAAAAGCCGATGCACACAAGATGGCTGAAACGCTAAAAGATGCACTGCGTGTTCAAGATCAGGCTTACGAAGAATCACTGCGTCCGCTCATCATGCTCGGTGAAAACGGCAGCTTCCAACGTGAAGTGGTGTGTAACCAAGATGATTCAGCAATTGTGGTTTATTACCAATGCCCTGATATTTCACCTAAAAATATCGCGCTGTATTCATTGGCAAACCATTTGATGTCGGCCACTTTCTTCCATGAGATACGAACCAAGCAGCAGCTAGGTTACATGGTCGGTACTGGCAATATGCCGCTCAACCGACACCCTGGTATTGTGTTGTATGTGCAATCACCGAATGCCGCCCCTGCTGACTTGTTAGCTTCAATAGATGAGTTCCTCAATGCCTTTTACATGGTGCTGTTGGAGCTTAACGACTATCAATGGCACAGCAGTAAGCGCGGTCTCTGGAATCAGATTTCGGCACCAGATACGACTTTGCGAGGGCGAGCTCAGCGCTTATGGGTTGCGATAGGCAATAAGGATGTTGAGTTCAACCAGAGAGAGCGCGTATTGGAAGACCTTAAGGGGTTAACTCGCTCAGACATGATGCGTTTTGTGGTTAGCCAGCTAAAACCACGCACGGCAAATCGCCTGATTATGCATGCTCACGGTAATGCTCATAATGAGGAAGAGAAGCTGTCAGCAGGTGTTGAAATTGGCTCTATTGATGAGTTTCAGTTACGCCCGAAAGATACTGAGCTAGGCTGATAAAGCTGGAATGAAAATCATAAGGTTGATGTGAAAGCATCAACCTTTTTTATTGGATGCAGCCCAAAAGCAGATCTCCTATTACGCTCCTTCGTCGCTTTAGGAGATGACGGTAGTTTTGATTGACGTGTGTTTGACCACCTTTCTAATCAACGCAATAACTTACTTTTTATCTCTCAATCATCATTCCCGAGAAGGAGGAACGACTGAGTCGGGAATCTCATTCCTTTCACACTCGTTCATAAAACAGAAAAGCCCGCATCAATTGCTTGATACGGGCTTCTTAATCAATGAGTTAGAGAGTTACTTGTAGAAAGACTCACCCAATCCAGCACGTGTCAGTAGGCCATCACATGGCGCGAAACGATCACCGTACTTCTTAGCGAAATCGTTCATCATCTCAACCAGTGACTTAATGCCGATTTGATCCATATAACGGAACGGACCACCTAGGAATGGCGGGAAACCGATACCGAAAATCGCACCGATATCACCATCACGAGGGCTGCGGATAATGCCGTCGTCTAGACAACGAACCGCTTCGTTTAGCATAGGTAACACACAGCGCATCGCGATATCGTTATCGCTCAACTTAGGATCTGGTTGCAGCTTAAGCAGCTTGTAAACTGACTTATCCACTTCCTTCTTCTTGCCTTTGTAAGTGTAGAAACCTTTACCACTCTTGCGGCCTTTACGATTGTCATTCAAAAGAATATCGAACACATCAGGACCTTGGAAACGATCGCCAAGCTCATTCACTAAAATCGGAATGATCTTCGCACCGATATCAACACCCACCTCATCTAATAAAGTGATAGGACCAACCGGGAAACCGAAGTCCAATAACGTGCTGTCGAGCTTTTCAATCGGCTCGTTCGCTAGCAGTAAATGCGCTGCTTCGTTCATGTACGGAGCAAGAATACGGTTCACATAAAAACCAGCCGTGTCTTTCACAACAATCGGCGTTTTACCTTGCTTCTTCGCTAATGCAACAACCGTAGAAATCGTCTCTTCTGACGTAGTTTCATGAGGGATAACTTCTACTAGCGGCATTTTTTCGGCTGGGCTGAAGTAGTGAAGACCGACCACGTTTTCTGGTCGCTGCGCCTTCTCCGCAATCTTATGGATCGGCAATGAAGACGTATTCGTCGCGAAAATAGTCTCTGGCTTGGCATTGGCTTCGATGTCCGCAACCATTGACTGCTTAAGGTCGAGGTCTTCAAATACCGCTTCAATCACCACATCGGTGTGATTAAAGCTCGTAAAGTCGATACCACCAGACAGTTGAAGCATCTTACTTTCAAGGCCCGCTCGGCTCAGAATGCGACGCTTACGCTGCTTATCGAACAACTTGAAGTTGTAGTTAAGCGCGTTCAGTACACCTTCATTTGATACGTCTTTAATGCGTACAGGCACTTTCGCCTTAGCAACACTGACATGGCTGATGCCTGCGCCCATAAGACCACCGCCTAGCACACCAACACGCTTAACCGCTTTGGGTTCAGCGTCTGCGCCGTGTTCTTTTTTCATTTCCGTGGTTGCAAAGAAAATCGAACGAAGGGCTTTAGACTCTGAAGTCATAACCAGTTCTGAGAAACGCTTCGCTTCATACTGAAGACCTTTATCAAAGCCGTTCTCAAGGCCATAACGAATCACGTCTAAAATCGCATCCGCTGCTGGGTAATTGCCGCGTGTTTTCTGATTGGTCTTCTTAGAAGCTTGTTCAAAAATCACTTTACGACCAAGGCCGTTACGTGAAATCAGCTTTTCTTTGGTCGACGCTTGGCTTTTCGACGCAAGGCGCTTACCTTTTTTACTGCCCGTATTCTTTTCAACAAAGCTTTTAGCGACTTCAAGCAGGATAGTTTCAGGCACACAAGCATCGACAACACCGAGCGATTTCGCTTTCTTAGCGCGCAGTTGCTTACCCGTAAGGATTAGGTCAAGAGATGGCAGCAAACCAATAAGGCGAGGTAGACGCTGTGTACCGCCAGAGCCTGGTAACAGACCTAACTGTACTTCTGGCAGACCAACGCGAGTCTTATCTGAATCGGTACATACACGGTAATCACACGCCAGTGCAAGCTCTAAACCACCACCTAAACATGGGCCGTGAATCGCTGCGACTACTGGGTACGGTAGTTCAGAAAGCGTTTGGAACATCTCCTGCCCTTGGCGAGCCAGAGACTGTGCTTCGTCAGCCGTTTTACACGCATCAAGCATTCTTACATCAGCACCAGCGATAAAGTTATCTGGCTTAAGAGAATGAACGATTAGGCCCTTAACTCGGCTTTGCTTTTCTTTGAGTTGCTCGAAGATGGCTTTCATTTCTTCAGCAAAAGCCGCTTGCAGCGTGTTCATTTTCTCGTTTGGTACATCAATCGCTAACCAAGCAATATCTTGCTCATCGATATTGAGAGTAAATGCTGTCGCTTTCTTTTTGGTTGATTCAGTCGCAGAGGTTGAATCTGGTTGAGCGACTGTTTCTTTTTCTGTTGTTGCATCAAGAGTCGTAGACATTATTCTACCTCCAAGATCATTGCTGCACCTAAACCACCAGCCGCACACGCTGTGTTCAGTGCCAAGCCGCCACCGCGACGTTTCAGTTCACGTAATGTTTGAGTCATCATGCGTGCGCCAGTCGCTGCAAACGGATGTCCGTAAGCAATCGAGCTACCCAGCACGTTGAACTTCTCCATATCAATCTCACCGATCGCTTTATCGCGGCCAAGATTCTTCTGTGCAAACTCATCGCTTGCGAACATTTTCACGTTAGCCAAAACTTGGGCAGCGAATGCTTCGTGCATTTCGATCAGTGTTAGGTCTGACAACTCTAAACCGGTGTTCTTTAATACTTGTGAGGTCGCGTAAGTCGGGCCCATCAGCATATCTGTTTCAACACCAATCGCTGAGAACGCATAACCACGAATATAACCAAGCACTTCTAAGCCTAGTTCTTTCGCTTTACCTTCGCGCATCAACATCACTGCTGCACCGCCATCAGTCAGTGGCGTAGCATTGGCTGCCGTTACACTGCCGTACTTTCTATCAAAAGCAGGACGTAGCTTGGCGTATCCTTCAACCGTTGAGTCGTGGCGAATGTTGTTGTCTTCCGCTAGATACTTTTTGTAAGGTGCCGGGAATGCCGTCATCACTTCGTCTTTAATCTTGCCTTCTTTCCATGCCTGAGAAGCCAAAGAGTGAGAACGGTGAGCAAGTGCATCTTGAGCTTCGCGAGTAATACCATGCGTCTTAGCCATTTGCTCAGCCGTTTGTCCCATGGATAAACCGGTCGAGTATTCAGCAACTGCAGGTGGTACTGGCATCAAATCTTTTACGGAAAGTGTTTTAAGAATTTTCAGCTTTTGACCCATAGTTTTCGTTTTACTCAGCGCTAATAGATTTGCCGCTAACTTTTTCGAAACACCGATAGGCAATACAGAAGAAGAGTCCGCACCGCCCGCAATACCGATATCAATCGTGCCAGCCATAATGCTTTCGGTCACGTTAACTGCCGCTTGGAAGCTGGTCGCACATGCTCGTGTGACACTGTAGGCATCGGTATTGATGTTCATGCCTGTGCCCAACACGATTTCACGCGCAATGTTCGGCGCTTCTGGCATTTGCACTACTTGGCCGAACACAACTTGTTCGATAAGCGCAGGATCGACATCCGTTCTTGCAAGCATTTCGCTCACAACCATTTTGCCTAGGTCAACCGCAGGCACTTGGCTAAATTCTGTGCTCTGACGAGCAAATGGGGTTCGTAATCCAGCGACAACGGCAACACGTTCTCCAGAACGCGTTTTGACTTCCTGTTTGCCCATGGTTTCTCCTTAAAGTTAAGAGGTCTGACCTGAAGCATTGTAAAGAAGTTGTTAATTAAATCAAACGAGCGTTTAAATAAACGTGATACGAGTATCTCACTGTTTGAAAATATAACTGCGCATTCAGGCGAACCTTTTGGGGGGAAAGGTTGTCGTAAGAGACTAAACTATTGTAAGCAAAGACTGTTATCGCTGTGTAGGGAATGGTTTTCTTGAGGCAAAAAAAAACCACACAAAGCTGTGTGGTCGGAATGTATATAAAGCAATTAACTTAGCGCCAATTGAAATAATCAGTTTCCTGATTAGGAGAAAGTAAAGTCAGCCTTCAAAAGGAAGTGTCGTCTTGCTCAACATGCTAGCCACGAATGACTAACTAGACGACAAGGTGTACTATAACGGGTTCGAGGCCTTAGATTTTGAAGTAGATCAATTTTAATGTGATTTTACGATTTCCTGCCGATCGTTAGCTCTAAAAATATAAAAACGAAGCACAACGTATAGAGGACAGCTATACGCAGAGCAATTATGGAGGCTCGTGTGTCAATAATAAAAATGTTTGGAAAGAAAACAGCCAAGCGTCCGGTCAACTCTGATATGGACAAACAAAGAAAATACGAAGCACTTGTGCGCGCCTATCATCGTGACCTCTTTCGCTACGCCTATTGGTTATGCAAAGACAAAAGCATTGCCGAAGACTTAGTTCAAGAAACTTGCCTTCGTGCATGGAAGTCACTCGATAGCCTTCAAGATGAAAAAGCCGCCAAATCTTGGCTGATTACCATCTTGAGACGCGAGAACGCTCGACGTTTTGAACGCAAACAGTTTGATCTGGTTGATATCGACGATCACGGTAACGATGCTAGTGTCAGTGATGACCCGCACCATCAGCATCAGTGGTTGCAAGCCCAGATCATGAAACTTGAAATTGATTACCGTGAACCTCTCTTCTTGCAAGTGATTGGTGGTTTTAGTGGTGATGAGATTGCCGATATTCTCGATCTCAACAAAAACACGGTGATGACACGTTTATTCAGAGCTCGAAATCAGTTGAAAGAGCTGTTGGATACAGAAGAGGCAGAGAGGGGGCAACATAATGGATGATTTGGAATTTCGTCGTCGTGTATTGTCGGAACCTAAACAACGTACACAAGATATTGTTGATGCGACCGCGAATAGCGAAGCCAATAGTAACTTCTTAGACGATGTACTAGCGCTTGATAAACAGATCCACTCTGCGATGAATGTGGATGTGCCAGACGATCTTGCTGATCGTATTCTGTTCAATCAGACCTCAAGCGAAGAAAGCAAAGTAGTAAGGCCAACGTTTGCGAGACGAGCAATGGCAATGGCCGCCTCAGTAGCATTCGTTGCAGGTTTATTAGTTGGCCAAGTGAATTGGGGAAATGCATTCGTTTCACCTGCGCAAGCTAGTTTAGTTGATACAGCGATGAAGCATGTTGTTGATGAGAAGAGCTTTGTTAGTAGCATCGATGAACAGGTTACATCGCAGCAGATCAACGCAAAAATGAACCCATTTGCTTTTCAGTTTGATGACGCTTTCCCTTACCATGTTTATTACCTAAACCACTGTGGCTTTGGTAAATCCAACGCAGTACATATGGTCTTCCAAGGCGCAAAAGGCAAAGTAACACTGTTTTTAACCGGTATTCCAACAGACAAACCTATCGATTTTGATGAAAAAGGCATGTCCGGCTCGGTAACACCCGTAGATGGCAGCAGCTTAATCCTTGTGGGTGAAAATGGTGAGGATGTTTCCAAAATCGCCGAAAAGCTGACAAAAATGATCAAACCAATGAGCTAATTCGCTCTTAAAGCCCCGTCACAAAAGGCCCAGCAATTATATTACTGATATTGCTGGGCTTTATTTATAAATAAACCACAAAACCATTCACACCACCAATACATCTAGAGTTAAAACTCTAAAAAACAGCATTTCACACCATTTTCGTGCCAGATAGGCGTCATTTCCATAATTTTCCACTCAAAATTCTCAATGGTCGGATTTGTATATCGTATACTTGCGAATAGGATCAGCCACCATTGAGCAATTGCTCAAATTAATCGCCCTGTAGAGGCGGATATATAAAGGAATAAATGAATGACTACCAACAACACGCGTCTGTTTAAAAAGTCTCTTTTAGCAGTAACAATTACACTGGCGTCTTCGCAAGCGATGGCAGCAGGTTTCCAACTTAACGCACAATCAGCTACCGGTATCGGCCGTGCTTTCGCTGGTGATGCAGTAATCGCAGATAACGCGTCAGTAATGGCACGTAACCCTGCGGCAATGGCACTGTTTGACAAAACTGAACTATCTCTTGGTTTTGAAAGCATCACTTCTATGATTGAAGTTAAAGACGCTAGCTACAATCCAGGTGGAGTTTCTTCTCCTTTGTCTTCAAATGCAAACTACGATGATGCTGGTGATACTTCTATCGCTCCAAACATCCACCTTATTGTTCCTGTTAATGACAAGTTTGCATGGGGTATCAACGCTTACTCTAACTTCGGCACTAAAACTGAGTTCTCTTCAGATTACGCTGGTAACGAGTATGGCGGTCTAACAGATGTACAAAGTGTTAACTTTGGCCTTGCTGGTTCATACCGTCTGAACGAACAATGGAGCTTTGGTGCTGGCCTTGACCTAATTTACGGAAAAGGCGAGCTTCAGCGACCAAACCCTCTGGGCATGCAAGGCGATGCTTTAAATGTCGATGCAGATGGTTGGGCTCTAGGCTTTAACTTAGGTACCGTATTTGAGCTAGATAAGAACAACCGTTTCGGTCTAGCTTATCATTACTCTCCGAAGCTAGAAGCTGAAGGCGATATCTCTTACTTAGGTACTGAGTACAAAGACGACACGTTGTACATGCCTTTACCAGATCTTCTTGAGTTCTCTGGTTACCACCGCATTGAAGATACAAAATTTGCAGTACACTACTCTGTTCAATGGATCGGCTGGAGCTCTTTTGACAAGCTAGAAGCTAAAGATGCTGGCGTATTGAATGACTACGAATGGCAAAACGGTATGCACTATGCCATCGGTGGTACATACTACCTAAACCAAACTTGGACATTACGTGCGGGTTACATGTACGACACAAGCGCACAGGATGAGCTAACTTCAATTTCAGTTCCAGACTCAGATCGTCAATGGTTCTCTGCAGGCTTCACATATCACCTAGACGAAAAGTCGAACATCGACTTTGGTTTCACTTACCTAATGGGTGATGATGTTGACGTAGAAGAGAAGACTGAAAACCCATTCTTTGGTGCACCAGGTCAACCACAATACCTTTCATCAATTACTGGTACGACACATGCTGATGCAATCCTACTGGGTCTGCAGTACAGCCGTAGCTTCTAATATAAGCTAATAAGTAATCTCCAAAGGGCCGCATAATGCGACCCTTTTTTATTGCCTAAACCACTGACCTACATCAATTTAAGCTTACAACTGTAGCCTGCAAGGTCAATATATGACTACAAGTGTACGCTCAAACTTCGCAACACAGCAGAAACATTTAGATTATTTCTCTAATAATTAAACACATTTACTCATTAAATCCCTAAAACACTGTTTTATTCGAATTTCATTTTTAAAGTAATGACTCTAAACGTAGAATCACGCCACTAAATACTTATGATTCAGCGAACATAATAATGAAAATGAATAAGACTCTTCTATCTGCTGCAGTGGCAGTTGGACTACTTTCGACTTCTACCGTCACTCACGCGGCAGGTTTTCAACTAGCAGAATACTCGGCAACAGGCCTAGGCCGCGCATACGCTGGTGAAGCAGCAATGGCAGACGGTGCAGATGCTCAATGGCGTAACCCTGCAATGCTGACTTACCTAGAAGGTACACAAGTTTCTGTTGGTGGTATTTACGTTAACCCTAACATTGATGTTAAAGGTGAAGTAAACCACGCTCACCCAGCGTTAGGTACAAGCCAAGCATCTTCAAACGATTTCGCAGATGACGCTATTATCCCGAATCTTTACATTTCTCACCGTTACAACGAAAAGTTTGCTATCGGTTTTGCATTTGGCACGAATTACGGAATGGAAACGAATTTAGGTGACGACTTCAACGCATCTCATTTCGGTAACGAAGCAAGCGTAATCACTAAAGAAGCTAACTTAAACTTCGCTTATCAAGTTGTTGAGCAAGTAAGCATTGGTGGCGGTATCCGTTACGTTATGGGTGAAGGCAGCTTCGGTGCAACAGCACCAGCGAAAAATGCAATTGGTCTAGATTCAAACCAAATGCCGATCTCAGCTCCAGAAGGCACTACACTGAAATATATGGAAGGTGAAGACACCGCTTGGGGTTGGCAAGTAGGTACAGCGTGGCAGATCAACGAAGACCACCGTATCGGTTTTGCCTACAAGTCTGAGGTTGAGCTGAAGTTAGAAGGTCACGCAGAAGGCATCGGCTTTGGCATGACACCTGGTCAACGTGACAATGGACATATGATGTTAGCACTTCCTGCAACAGCAGAGCTTGCAAGTTTCCATCAACTCACTAAAGCACTTGCAATCCATGCTAGTTTTAATTGGACTGACTGGAGTTCTTTCGAAAAATTGCAAGCTGAGCTACATACATATGGTAGCCATACAGTTAAGGTTGAGAATTGGGAAGATAACTATCGCTTTGCTGTAGGCGCAACTTACCAAATTGACCCTAAACTGGCACTACGTACAGGTGTGGCTTACGATACTTCTGCAGTTAGCGATAAAAACCGTACTATCACTATTCCAGAAACTGACCGCACATGGTTAAGTGTTGGTGCTGGTTACCAATGGTCTGAACAGCTTTCATTGGATGCTGGCTTTACTTACATCATTGCTAAAGATGCTCCCATCACAGAATCTCGCGGTTACGCATCTGACGATGCAGCCGAAGCTGTTGGCGGCCAATTTATTGGTACAACAACGGGTAATGTTTGGCTAGTTGGTGTACAAGCTAACTACCGCTTCTAATCTGTTTTACTTAATCTAAAGTAACAAGCATTAAAAAGGCTCGATGTTGTATCAACATCGAGCCTTTCTTTTGTCGATTTTCTAAAACGTATTTCTAGTAATCTTCTAGATAACCATCAATGAAGTCTTCTTCTTCGAGATCAAACTCTTCAGGTTCAATTTCGGCTTTAAAGTCACGACGTTGAATGTAGACCTCACGAGTCAAAGCATATGGATCTGGCGAGTCGTCCAATAGTGATTCTTGTGACACTAACTGAGCGCGAGTCTCCATGCCTTCGAATGCCCACTTTCCTAAGCTAGCCCAGAAGTTCAAGAAAGACAG